>SCQM01000149.1 GCA_004298555.1 Actinomycetota bacterium
TGTGAGCTTCGCTCGACTGCCCCCAATTTCACCGTCGTGACTGAATGCGTGATAGACGCGGTATGTCTTGCCGTGGAATGTGCCAAGCCGATCCGGATCACGCCCATTCTTTTAGTCGGAGAGCCAGGTGTTGGAAAGTCCCACTATACCGCCGAGCTTTCTAAGTGCCTCGGGGTTCCCATCACAAGGGTGGATGTAGACAATCTCCAAGTCGGGGCAGGCCTGTCAGGCTCGTCGTATATCTATGCGAACTCTGAGGCGGGAGTGGTGTTCAAGGTTCTTTCCGAGCAGGGCCACATCAGCCCACTTGTGATCCTCGACGAGCTGGACAAGGCCGAGATCTCCTACCACGGCGATCCGCTCGGTCCATTGCACAATCTTTTAGAGCCGGTATCGGCAAGAGGGTTCAAAGATGCAAGCGTGGCGTTGCCCATCGATGCCAGCCATGTGATCTGGATAGCGACTGCCAACTACTTGAGAAGGATCCCTGCCACCATAAAAAGCAGGTTCGAGATCTTTGAGATACCTCCACAGAGTCGAGCGACCAAAGAGGCCATAGTCAGAGGTCTTTGCGAAGAATTCAAGAAAGAGTACCTGGATATCGAGTTCTCTGAAAAGGTCGTGAGCGCTCTGATAGATAAAACCCCGAGGGAACAGCGCCAGCTGCTGCAGCGGGCACTTGCACGGGCCGTCCGCCTTGGAGAGGCAATAGTTTGCTTGGACCACTTGGAGCAGGTGGCTCCAGATGATCGCAAACGATGACCATAAATTGTTTGAAAAACCATTAGGGATCTAAGTTCGGCGCAATCCCAAATCCCTGGGATGGGTTCAGTTTGATTTCGAGGTACCAATTAATAACAGCGGCGGAGGAATCCAGTTTCGCGCAAAGAATTGCGAGGTGACATTCCAAAGATATGACGCTGTATCACTTTTGGGCAAATATCATTCCCCAAATGACCTGGTAATTGTGCATCATTATTTGTGGGTAAGCTGGCAAAGGTGGCGATGTGCAACCAAGAAAGGACGCATGGGCCAGCCCTTCTGGGTTGGTGATCATCACGTCTGAAACGAACTCGGTCCAACCTCGACTTGGACTGAACCCTCCGGAACCTTACATCAAGACCTCTGAGTTCCTATCACCACGTAGCTCAGTGCTCCGATGACCACCGCAGTTCCAACCACTTGAGCTACGGTTACAGTTTCACCCAACATCAGATATGCAGCAAGCATGGTGGCAACCGGAGTCAAAAGGGTCAGAATAGATACCGTAGAGAGTTCGGTGTGATAATGAGCCCAATTTACCAGGTAGTGGCCGCCGCCCGGAACCGCAGCCATGACCAACACCATCACCCAATCATTGACGCTGCCATTTGTGCCAGATCCGGCCAGCAGGACGATCGGAGTGACCAGAACGGCCGCGACTGCCATGATGCCAACCTGGTATTCGACGGTTCCAACACGCTGTCGTGCCCTCTTCGACGTCACAAAGTAGGCGCAATAGCTAAGCAAAGCAAGGAAGGCCAGAAAGTCTCCGAACAAAGTATCTTGGCCCGCGGCTGGAGCGCCCATGACAACGACCACCGCACCCGCCAACGCCGCGATAGCGCCAATCACCGCCCTGGGCCCCACCTCCTCACCAAAAAATCCTCCGACCGCCGTCAGTAAAAGTGCAGGCTGCAGAGTCTCGATGACGGTGGCAGTCGTGGGAGAGGTGTACTTGATTGCGGTGAAAAATAGAATGACATTCAGCCCGAAGGAAACGCCACCGGCAATTGACAAGCGAATATCGGACCAGCTAATCCTGCGTCTCGAAACAAACAAAACCATCAGCGCAAGAACGGTGCCAAGCCAAAGACGCTGCATCGAAATGGTCGGTCCGGACAGGGGAATAACCTTGACAAGCACATTTCCGAAACCCCAGGCCGTCACAGCGGCAGTGGTGGCGGCTGCACCAAGCCGCGAATTTTCGTTCCGATTCGTAGTTCTCGTCAAGAGACCCCCACACCGTCATCGTCAAAAGTCACGCTTCACGAAATCAACTGAGCACGGGATCTTCCGATCCAACGTACCAACACATGCCAGGCTTCCACCATATCCTGGACAGCACGAACTCAAAAGGTGCACGACGCAATGCCGTCACCGCCAGTTCCGTTTGAGGCTGTGAGCCAGACCTCGCGCTCGGCGTAATTGCAATATCTGATATTGAAGTTACAGCAGACAGAGGGACGGATGTTCAGTTGGTACCTCCATTGGAGGACAAATCGATGTCTGATTGACTGAGCTGCCACGTGTTAGAGCCATCAAAGTCCTGTGCTTCCGCTGCACCACCTGCAGATACGGACACTACTGATCCGGAGTTCTTTGCCGGTGAAGGTCCAAGTGCCTGGATCGAACCCGATGAGCGAACCCAAGATCGATCCGAACACTGCGCATGAGCCGCACCGCAGGCCGTCAGCCCAAACAGGGCCATTCCTGAGAGGGCGACGATGCTTGTATGACGCCACAAATCGCTGCATCCAATGGTTCCAGCAATGATTATCTGCTCGGTCGGATTGTGCCGGTATACGCGCGGATTTTAGCCATCTTGACATTTGCCATCGGCGATATGTACCTGGCTGAAGATGTGGTAGATGAAGCATTCGTCAGAGCGTATGACAAATGGGAAAGAGTCAGATCCCTGGAGTTGTCTGCTGGCTGGACCCATCAAGTAGCGCTGAATCTGGTACGTCAGAGGTCAAACCGGATGATAAGAAAGTTCGGCCCGCCTACAAGTAGCCCTGACGAGCCGACTGCGTCGCTCGGAGTAAACGAAATCTGGAAAATAGCGTCAAACTTCCCAAAGCGTCAACACGAGGTTGTCGTATTTCGCTATATCGGTAATCTGACCGAAGCGACAAGGAAGAAAGCATGCGGGATTGCATCGCGCTACTCCCGTCGGTCCAGGTTTAGGCATCATGGCACACGAAGAAACGTTGATTACGATGGTTACCTGATGTTTTTCATAAAGTGAACGCCGGCTATCGTCATATTGAGTCGTTGGTAGAACACATGTGCTCGCTGATTTGCAACTCCGCTATCCAGTTCGAGATAGTCGCAATTGGCATGAAGTGCCCGTTTTTGGAGTTCATTGAAGAGCAAGGTGCCTGCGCCCCGGGAGCGTGCTTGGGCTGATGTGACGAGGTCATCGACAAACATGATTCGGCCCCGGGCTGGTAGTTAAGATTCGGTGAGTTGCCAGTCCTACGCAGCGGCCGTGATTGTTGATTGCCACCGTGAAGGTCAGGCCTTCCTGAGTAGCCGCATGGGTTAGCGCAACGAACGCATCCTTCGTCAGCTGAGGGCGGAGTTCTCTTAACAGCTGGTAAAGCTGGTCATGTAGTGGTTCATTGTCGGGTTCGACATCGGTAACATGCAGGGCTTCCATTTCTGCACCTCGATTCAAATAACGACGATGATCCGGCCGCGTGGACGTGAGTCCTGGAGGCCTTCTTGCATCCGGTGTGCGTTAGCCGCGTCAGCGAGCGGAAGCTGAGCGCCAATACGGCTTTGGAGACGCCTGTTGTCGAGCTGGCGGTTAATAGTTCGCGCCGCGGCTGCCAGGTCGTCGATTGAGGCGTTGCTGATCGCGAAGCCCCTTAAACTTGCGTCACGAGTATAAAGATCGCCAACTGGTAGGCTCGGTCGCTGGCCAAGTCCTGCCGTCACGATGATCTTTCCTCGGTGGGCGAGTAAGGGGAGTGTACGGGCGAAGTCGTGATTGCCGGAATTGTCCCAGAAGACATCGACGCCAGATGGAGCTATTTCTGAGATGCAAGCAAGGTAATTCGAGTCGTTGTAGTCGATAATCTCGTCTGCTCCGCACCTTTGACACCATTCAAAGTCTGCGCGGTGAGCGGTGGCGATTACTCGTGCGCCACTGGCTGCTGCAAGCTGGACGACGGCGCTTCCTACACCGCCCCCCGCACCTCCGACGACGACGGTGTCGCCGAGAGCGAGTTGAGCCTCGCGAAACAGTCCGATATAAGCCGTGGCCGCGGTGTGCAGGCTGGCAACTGCGTTGAGAGGGTCGACGCCAGCGGGTAACGGGAAGAGCCGTTCTGAAGGTACGACGCTGTACTCGGCAAACGACCCCTGTCGCCCATGGTATCCGAGACTGTTGCACCACACTTTGTCACCTGTCGCGAAGCCGAGAACGTTATCGCCAATCATGACAATCGTGCCCACCAGGTCTCTACCTATTATGAAAGGAAATGGGATTTCGGTTCGGTAAGCGCCTGAGCGTATGAAGGTATCGACATGATTGACAGCTACGGCTTCCACGCGGACAAGTGCGTCCCTAGGGCCGGGTACCGGCACAGGCAGGGGACCGACTTCGATATTGTCAGCCGGTCCGAGAGATGTGATATACGCGGCCATCATCGTGGTCGTCTTATTCTTCATTAGAGACACTCCTTGATCAGAATGTCTGCCACCGACGGCGACGCTGATCGTCTTCAGGAGTTAAGGATACTTCATGACTACTTTAGGTCGTGGCTCTGGAGCTGTTGTGTTGCTGCCTGCGTAAATTCTGGCGGAGAGACATCTGAAAAGGTTGGGGCTTGGGTGGTTGACGTTTTTTGGCAAACCATTTCGACCAGGTCAGGTAATTGTCCATCCGAATTACCAAAGACGCGGAAGGGAAAACTTATACGGCGCGTTGGGAGGGATGTGTTGAATGGCTTCCCTCAAAGAGACATGCCAAGCCTGGCAAATCCTGAGATTCTTGATGAATTACAGGTAAGCCTAAATGCAAGTGTGGAGGGAAAGAAAGGGTGCAGCTGACGATCCAGCAGTAGTTTCGCCCGCAATCCGTATTGCGGCCGATAAGCCTCCGTTGATGTATTGGGTCTCGCGAGCCCTTTTTAAAAAATATCTTTGTGCAAACGGGCATGTTCAAGAGCAAACCTGTTTTGAGTGCTGACAAGCCCTAGCCTTTCCGGCTGCCTCTCGCGGACACGGTTCAGATTGATCTCCGTCATAGCTTGCTTTCCGGAACGGGAACTCTTTCTATTGCTGCCATCTTGGAAATTCCGGGTATCCTTAGCCTGCTTGTCTAAGTTGACCTGTATACTTCGACTTGGTCTTCGGTACTACGATGCCGGAAGCAAATCCGCTGGCTTGGCCTGCAGAGTTTGGTTCTAGTGGCCAAGGCATATGGTTTTGTCTGATTCACAGAGAATTCTCAGTTGAATTGGGAAAAATTCTCTGGCCTTTCTTATTTATTGTTAGTAACTTTGTATAGGCCTTTAATTCGCAATACTTTTGGTTCCGAATTCGTAATTGGTCCTTCGTTCACTTTGGGAGTTGAACCGTTGCCTCTGCTTGCAACTTCTAAGAATGGAAATAGTGAGGTTGAGCGCTACGCTGCTTTGGCGTCGAAGCGTTCTTTCGCCAACACAGTTCGGGTTTTTGGAAGACACATGATTGTCGGCTTCGTCTCCTCGTTGATGGTTGCCCTTGGCAGTCTGCAACAGTCTTCACCCTTTATTTCGAAAGTGAACGGGTCCTGGTGGCTCGGAGTGGCCCAGCCGGGCTCAGTTCCTTCGACCAGGTTTGAGTTTCCTGCTGAGGTAATGGTCATTGTCGGCCTTGGGCTGGGAGTTGCCGTCTGGCTCGATCTGATTAGAACAGTTCGCAAGCATCCCAACGTTCCCCTGCGGGCATTCTGGTATATGGGTGCCGCGTGGGTGTTGCCCCTTGCACTCGCGGGCCCGATTTTTTCAAAGGATATATACAGTTACGCAGCTCTGGGAGAAATGGTTTCACACCATATTTCTCCTTATAAGTACGGTCCGAACGTCCTTGGAGGAACGTCGTATCTTACTCCCGTAGACCCTATTTGGGGAAATACCAAGAGTCCTTACGGACCGTTGTTTGTCGGCCTATCCGCACTAATTACGACTGTCACATTTCACCACGCTTTTGCCACTATGGTTGGACTAAGAATCCTGGCTCTCGCAAGCGTTATAGGAATTGCAATATATGTTCCTCGCCTTGCGGAGTCATTTGGGTTTGACAAGGGAATTGCTTTCACTCTTGCGATTTTGAATCCGCTAACCATTTATCATTTGATTGCGTCCGGCCACAATGACTCATTGATGCTGGCACTGCTCCTGGCTGGGCTTTACTATGCCCGGATGTCAAGGCCGGTACTGGGCGTCATTCTTGTGACACTGGCTGCGATGGTCAAAGTTCCCGCAGAAATCGGGGTTTTATATATCGGCTGGGGTTGGCTGGGCGACGGCCGGCCTTTCAGAGAGCGTGTACGTCCTGTGATTACCGCATTCATGATTTCTGCAATTGTCATGGAACTTGTAGCCAGGATAACGGGCCTCGGATGGGGTTGGATTTTCGGCCTGTCGACTCCGGGAGTTGTGAGGTCTCCGGCAGTGCCGGCCACCGCTCTGGCTTCTTGGATGTATGGTCTGTCCCACCTGATTGGCTTGCAAATAAAGCTCGGGTCCTTTTTGACCCTGACTCGGGGTTTGGGCTTTGCAATTTCCGGACTTGGATGCCTCTATTTCCTTTACCGTTCGCGTCACTATGGCGCTTTGAAATCCATTGCCTACACTTTCCTGGTCGTGACAATCTGTGCACCGGTAATTTATCCCTGGTATATAACTTGGGGATTGATCATGTTGGCTGTGGCACCGAGCAACAAGATCACCTGGGGAATAGTCTCGGTGTCCATCGCAGGCATGGTTCTCGGCCTTCCTGGAGGGCCGCCGCTCGTTGCGTCTCTTTTCTATCTATTGCTTATATTTACGGTGGCGGTTCTGGTCGGCACGCGCTTGAAATTGATTCCAAAGGATAAGTTTGTGCCGGTACTCAACCGCTATTTTGGTCAGATCCAGTCTGTCTAGCCCTCCGATTTGAACAAATTATGGCCGTGACCAAATTCAGCGATCCTATAGCGCTCAAAGAGGCGCTTGCTGAGCTCACGAACGTGGATCCGGTGATTGCTGGTCTGGCCAGCAGATATGGCGTCCCGGTGCTTGACAAGAAGTCTCTGGTGGATTTCACTGTTGATGGTGAGGAAACCGAAGCTCGGTCCGTAGATGACGGGCTGTTTTGCGATCTCGTCGAAGTAGTAATACATCAGCAGTTGGCTGGTAAGGCGGCAGTTGCTATAACTGCCCGGTTCAAGGCCGCACTGGGTAACCTGATTGTTCCGGGAAGCGTTATTGACTGCGATCAGGAGATGCTCCGTGCCTCCGGGCTCTCCGGAGCCAAGCTTGCTGCAATCCGGGGTTTGGCTCTGGCCATTGACAGTGGAGCTATCTCGCTAAGCTCCATGGCAGAACTGAGCGATGAAGAAATTACCCGGGAGTTGTCGAAGTTGCGCGGTTTTGGTCCCTGGTCAGCACAGATGTTTCTGATGTTTTCGTTGGGAAGGCTTGATGTATGGCCCACGGGCGACCTGGGTGTGCGCAAAGGATACAGTCATAGCTACCGGCTTGAGACGATTCCCAGCGCCAAGGAACTGTCAGTTCTTGGAGACAGATTTAGGCCGTACAGATCCCTGGTGGCTTGGTATATGTGGAAGTCTTTAGCTGATCCCTCCGAGTAGCGATCTTGGTCACGCCAATTAGAGCAGCTTTTGCAGCAAGGCAACATCAAGCCATTTTCCGAACTTCCTGCCGACTTCGCGTTCTATGCCAACCAGAGCAAATCCGCACGATTCGTGTAAAGAGAGTGAAGCCTGGTGGTTGGCCATTACCCTGGCCATACAGGTGTGGAAGCCGTGCTGATTGGCCAAAACGAGTATGTGGTTCAGCAGTGCAGTCCCTATCCCCTGCTTGCGGTAGTTGGAATCGACGTATATTGAGTCTTCGACGGTTGTCGAATAGCCCGCGCGCGCCCGGTAAGGCGAAAGACTGGCAAAACCGCATACCTTGCCCTCGATCACGGCAACTATCGCAGGATAGACGCCTGAGTGCTCCGCTATCCAAAAGCGCTGTTCAGCTTCCGATCTTGGTATTAGATCCAATGTGACCAGAGATGCCAACACCTCATTGTTATAAATAGCCCTGATGGTTTCGGAATCTTCCAGAACTGCCCTTCGAATCTCCACAACGTAAAGCTTATGCCGGGTAGATTTTTGATGTACAAATAAACGCAAGCAGCCGACTGATTATTGTGAAAAACCGATGCCGTAGATGTCCAACTCCTTAATCTGCTCCTATAGAATCGGTACGCTAGTAGTATTGCCCCCTTAGCTCAGACGGCAGAGCACAGCCATGGTAAGGCTGGGGTCGTCGGTTCGATTCCGACAGGGGGCTCGATGGCGGCGTAGCTCAGATGGTTAGAGCGCACGGCTCATAATCGTGAGGTCGTCGGTTCGATCCCGACCGCCGCTACCAACAGGAATTCAATTGGGAAAACCGGTGTAGGAAATCCTAAGTGAACTCACTAGGCTGTTGAACTGTCTTTAAGCGCGACTTGAGGCCCAGGGCTCCAAAGGATCTGAATAATGGCGAAGAATGAAAAGCGAATAAAGGTCACACTGGCTTGCGAACAATGCAAGCGGAGGAACTACATCACGACCAAGAATCGTCAGAATGACCGCGAGAGAATCGAGATGCAGAAATACTGCAAGTGGGATCGATCTCACACTTTGCACAAAGAAACACGCTAGATTAGCGGTTTAGAATCGTAATTACGGTCTGCAGTTGACCGTGGAAGGTATTGCAGACAATTATGGGTTGGGATTTCTCAAAGCTAGTGGAGCGAGCCAAGGCAGGCGATGTATCCGCTTTTGACGAACTCGTGCGCAGGACTTATAAATCCACGTACCAGCTCGCATTAAAACTCACAGGCAACGTTGACGACGCGTTTGATGTCCTCCAAGAGTCTTATTTCCGGGCATTTGGTTCACTGAAGAAATTTCGAGCTGATTCCTCTTTCCCGACCTGGCTGTACAGGATTACCTCCAACTGTGCCAGCACACTGCTCGCTTCTGGCAAATCACGCATGCATGAGGTGCTCGATCAGGACTCCAATGTTGTCGATACGTCCCGGGAGGCCGATATCGAGGAGATGGCCAACCAGTCGGTGGAGCGTGATCGAATCAAGGCGGCGCTTATGAGCCTTCCCAAGCGCCTTCAAGTTGTAGTTTTACTTAGGGACGTTTACGGATTTGCCCATAAAGAGATCGCCGATCGATTGGGAATCTCAGAAGCTGCGGCAAAAGTTAGGCTCCACCGGGGCCGAGTGAGGCTGAAAGAGGAACTCGGAAAGATCGGGAAAGGACGGGTGTCCGCTACAGAGTCGGATGTGGAGCTTCCCAGGGCCGTTTAGATATTGCAGTTCTCGATCTCAGGCCTGTAGTGTTGATCTTAAGAAGGGCTGCTACCTACTATGCTCGTAGTTCGCTTTAGGGTAGTAGCTCAATTGGTAGAGCACCGGTCTCCAAAACCGGGGGTTGGGGGTTCGAGTCCCTCCTGCCCTGCTCAGTTGTATATCTGCGAGGGAATTTCGTGGTGAATCGTCAGACCAAGAGAATGATGGAACGTCGGCAAGGTGGAGCTGATCCAGGGGCCGCCGCAACTGCGGCGCGCCATCAGGCAGCTGCGCGTACCGCCGGCGCTGATAAAAGGACGACCTTCAGAGGTTATTTGAGTGAGGTTCGGACGGAACTTCGCAAAGTGATATGGCCCAAGAGGCACCAGGTTATAAATTACTCAACTGTAGTTTTCTTTACCTTGGTGTTTCTGGTAGCCCTTATTTTCGTGCTCAATTTCGCCTTTTCCAAGGCCGTACTGTTTCTTTACAAATAAATGCCTGATTACGAACCAGAAGACCTAGAGAATCAAAATATTCAAGTTGAGGCAGGCCTGGGTGAAGACACGCCTGAATCAGGTGACGACCTTGACGATCTTTTCGAGGAGCCGAAGGCGCCTGCAGTTGAAAGTCCCTATGACCGTCCAGGTGCATGGTACGTAGTTCACTCCTATGCCGGATACGAGAACAAGGTAAAGTCCAACCTCGAGAGCAGAATCTCGTCCATGAACATCGAAGATGAGATCTTTGAAGTCGTCATCCCGGTCGAAGATGTAGTAGAGGTGAAAAATGGCAGGAAGGTCACGGTTTCGAAGAAGGTCTTTCCCGGCTATCTTTTGGTCAGATGCTACCTCACTGACGAGTCTTGGTCGGTAATCAGAAATACTCCAGGGGTGACCGGCTTTGTTGGGATGGGAACCAAGCCAACACCTCTTTCGCGCAAAGAGGTGGAGGGCATTCTTGCGGTTCCCGAAGACAGCGGGAAAGAGGTCAAGAAGGCCAAGCCTCTGATGGAGTTCGAGGTTGGAGAGACTGTAAGGGTCAAAGAGGGTCCGTTTGCAGACTTTTCCGGCCAGATTGCCGAGATCAATGAGGACCACCTCAAGCTCAAGGTATTGGTCAACATATTCGGACGGGAAACCCCTGTGGAGCTTGAGTTCTCCCAGGTCTCCAAGCTTTAATTATCGAGATAGTACGGAAGCGAGTCGATCGACATGGCAAAGCGCCGCGTAACAGCAATCGTAAAAATTCAATTACCAGCCGGAGCCGCCACCCCTGCTCCTCCTGTTGGTACAGCACTAGGACCTCACGGAATCCAGACAATGGAGTTCGTCAAGCAGTACAACGCTGCAACAGAGGCACAGCGCGGAACAGTGATTCCAGTCGAGGTAACCATCTTCGACGATCGCTCGTTCAGCTTTGTGTTAAAGACCCCTCCAACGCCGGTTCTTCTTCGCCAAGCTGCCGGCATTGACAAGGGTTCAGCAACAAATGCAAAGGTGACAGTTGGCACTGTTACCGACGATCAGTTAGCTGAAATCGCACGCACCAAAATGCCGGACCTTAATGCCAATGACCTTGAGGCCGCTAAGCGCCAAATTGCAGGCACAGCGCGGTCAATGGGTATCAAGGTACAGGATTAGTCCGGCCTTTTATTATCTTTGGGAGATTTACAGTGGTTAAAGGAAAGCGATACACCGCCGCAGCCGCAGAGTTCAACCGTGAAAAGCTTTACACGGTAGCTGAGGCAGTTGAAATAGTCAAGAAGTCGGCGAAGGCAAAGTTTGATGAGACCGTTGAATTTGCGGTGCGTCTTGGTGTTGACCCGAGGAAAGCGGATCAGATCCTTCGTGGCACGGTAACGCTTCCCGCCGGAAGCGGCCGCACAGTCAGAGTCGCGGTTTTCGCCGCTGGTGAGGCTGCTCAGGCTGCCCGTGATGCGGGAGCGGACATAGTTGGAGCCGATGACCTGGTGAGCCGCTGTCTGAATGAGGGATTCACCGATTTCGATGTAGCGATCGCAACGCCGGATCTCATGGGTCAGGTAGGTCGTCTTGGTAGGGTGTTGGGGCCTAGAGGACTAATGCCAAACCCGAAAACTGGAACCGTAACCACTGATGTTGGCAAAGCGGTTACAGAGTTCAAGGGTGGCAGAGTTGAGTACCGGACCGACAAGGTTGGCAACGTGCACCTGCCTATTGGCAAGGTGTCCTTTGACAATAAAAGCCTATTGGAGAACTTCCGTGCTGTCATTGAGGAGCTGACAAGGGTTAAGCCAGCTTCCGCAAAGGGTAGGTACTTCAGATCGGTGGCCTTGTCATCGACCATGGGCCCAGGAGTGAAGATTGACACCAACCAGCTTCGCTTGACTGACGAAATGATCAGCCAGATTTCTGCCGCTTAGGCCTTAGTTTGCGCCACCTGCATGAGATTGTGCGGGTTCCGCTACAATTTTTGTTCTATGTTTCGCCTCGGCGAAGCAGAAAAGTTTATAGCAGTCGCCGGAGAGATCAGGTGTTGGAGCAATAAGCTGCTTCGACGTAAAGGATTCCTGCCTGAGGAGGTGGCATCTTTGGACCATGGGTCTCTCTGACTGCGAATTGTGATGTCAGGAGAGAGATGGAAAGAACGCCGAAGCCCATAAAAGTGGCGAAAGTCGATGAATTGAAGGAGCGCTTCGACTCCTCATCGGCGATATTGCTCACAGAATACAGAGGCCTAAAGGTCTCTGAGCTCGAATCGCTTCGCCGGCGGCTCAAGGCGAATGGCGGCGAATACAAAATCTTCAAAAATACCTTTGTCCGTTTTGTCGCCAAAGACAAAGGCTTGGCAGACCTCGTTCCTCTTCTAGAAGGTCCAACCGGGCTTACTTTCGTGGAAAGTGACGCAGCACAGGTTGCCAAAGCCATCAGGGACTTCAGCCGTGAAAACCCGGCGCTGATCATCAAGGGCGGCCTTCTCGGCGATGCCGTAGTCAGCGCAAAAGAGATTACAGCGCTGGCGGATCTGCCGTCGAGAGATGTGCTGTTGGCCAAGCTGGCCGGTGGCCTTGCAGCGCCGATGCAAAAGTTTGCAGGACTGCTGCAGGCTATCCCGCAAAGTTTCGCCTATGCCTTGTCTGCCCTGATTGCCAAGGGTGGAGCTGGAGGAGCCGCAGAGGCCGTGCAGGCTGTGGAGCCTGTTCCGGAGGTCGTAGCGGAGGTTCCCGCAGAGGAGTCAAGTTCCGGAGAGATTTCTTCTCCTGAGGCGGAGGAGCCCCAGGCGGAGGGGTAGTTTCATCACCCCAGAGGTGGAAAGACCGCCGGCAATGGCCGGATAAGTGCAAATACTGAGCTTAGAAAAATAAGGAGCAACAAAAATGGCTACAAAGTCCGAGATCCTCGATGCAATTGCATCTATGACAGTTCTTGAGCTCTCCGAACTCCTCAAAGAGTTTGAAGAGAAGTTTGGCGTGACCGCTGCAGCACCTGTCGCAGCAGCCGCACCGGCAGCTGCGGGTGCCGGCGAAGCAGCTGTCGAAGAGCAGGACGAATTCGACGTCGTCCTCACCGGAGCTGGTGACAAGAAGATCCAAGTTATCAAGGAAGTCCGCACCCTGACCAGCCTCGGACTCAAGGAAGCCAAGGACCTCGTCGATGGCGCTCCTAAGACGGTCCTGGAGAAAGTTTCCAAGGAAGACGCCGAAAAGGCAAAGGCTCAACTTGAGTCAGCCGGTGCTACAGTAGAACTCAAGTAGTACCAATAGAATACTTGCAAACAGAGGTGCTCTCTGAGCGCCTCTGTATTGGTGTTTAATTATCTAAGGAAGCTGCACGTATTTGGCTGTAGGCTATTAACAAAGTCATTATGCTCGTTAAAGCCGTCCCTAACTGTCTAAAGTTCCATTATGGAGTGGTGTTTACGCGCCAAATTTTCAGTGCCATTTCCAGCTTTAAATCGGTGTACATAAGCGAGGAGTAAGCCGTTGAGCTCTCGTTCCCAGTCTCCGGAACGTTTTTCATTCGCCAATTTGGAAGAGGCATTGCCGCTACCAGACCTTATAGCGATCCAGAGGGATTCATTTGACTGGTTCCTTAAGAAAGGTTTAGCGGAAACCTTCCAAGATATATCCCCAATCGAGGATTTTACGGGTCAGCTTCGGCTTGAACTTGATTTTGACCCTGACGATCCCGACTTGCGGCCTGAGCCAAAGTATTCCATCGAGGAATGCAAAGAGAAGGATATCACCTATTCTGCTCCAATTTTTGTCCGTGCCCGTTTTATGAACGCAGGCACCGGTGAAATCAAGGAGCAGACGGTTTTCATGGGCGATTTCCCCATGATGACCGACAAAGGAACCTTCATCATCAATGGAACGGAGAGAGTAGTGGTATCCCAGCTCGTCCGTTCTCCTGGTGTGATCTTTCAACCTGGAAGAGATCCAAAGATAATTGTCAATGGAACGATTCATCCCTACCGGGGTGAGTGGATCGAATTCGATGTCGAGGCCAAGCCTGGCCGCGATATAACTGCGGGTACCCGCGTGGCGCGCAAGAGGCGGGTAAGTTTATTTACCTTGCTTCGTGCCCTTGGGTATGAAGATCCTGACCTGCTCCAGCGTTTTGTTCGCCACTTCGACTTTCTAGAAGGCCAGTGGGAGAAAGACAAGGACCTTGTTTCCACCCGCGAAGAAGCACTTGTCGAGATCTACAAGAGAGCCCGCCCAGGCGAGCCTCCAACTGTCGAGTCTGCGCGCGGATACTTTGAGAATGCGTTTTTCTCACCCAAGCGCTACGACCTGACCCGCGTCGGCAGATACAAGCTGGACCGCAAGCTTGGGCCGGAAATCGACAAGATGAGCGAGATTCTGGGAGTTGATCTTGGGCATCCTGCTCCCGACCAGGGAGTGCTTACTGCTTCTGAAATGCTGGCGACAGCCACTTACATGCTTCATCTAGCCAACGGAGAGAGCGGATACCGCCTTGACGACCAGGACCACTTCGCCAATAGGCGCATACGCAGCGTCGGCGAGCTGATCCAGAACCAGTTGCGTCTTGGATTGTCCCGGCTCGAGCGTCTGGTTCGTGAGCGCATGACCACTCAGGATGTGGAAGCGATTACCCCTCAAACACTTATCAATATCCGGCCGGTAGTCGCGGCAATTAAGGAGTTCTTCGGCACCAGCCAGCTGAGCCAGTTCATGGACCAGAATAACCCGCTGTCGGGTCTGGCCCACAAACGCCGCCTATCTGCGCTTGGGCCCGGCGGTCTTTCCCGGGAGCGCGCTGGATTCGAAGTGCGCGATGTGCACACGTCCCACTACGGGAGAATGTGCCCGATCGAAACTCCGGAAGGTCCCAACATTGGTCTGATCGGAGCACTCGCCAGTTATGCAAGGGTGAACGACTTCGGGTTCATCGAGACTCCTTACCGCAAAGTCGTAGATGGCCGGGTTACGAAAGAGATCGCCTACTTCGCTGCCGATGAGGAGGAAGAGTACGTTATAGCTCAGGCGAATGCGCCATTGGCTGAAGACGGGAGCTTCATCGAGGACAAGGTGCTCGTCAGGCGCGGGCCTCAGGGTGCCGGAGTGCGCGTTGGTGCTACTGTAACCTCCTACGGCTCCACTTCTGAAATCGACTTTGTGCCGCCATCCGAGATCGATCTGATGGACGTGTCTCCAAAGCAGATCGTTTCGGTTTCCACTTCGCTGATACCATTCATCGAACACGATGATGCCAACCGGGCGTTGATGGGCGCGAACATGCAGAAGCAGGCGGTTCCACTGGTGGCCCCGGAAGCTCCATACATAGGAACTGGCGTCGAGGCCAGAGCGGCACGTGATGCCGGCGACGTATTGCTGTCCGAGGGATCGGGTGTCGTCACCAATGTTTCCGGCGAATCGGTGGAGGTTGAATACAGCCCCGGCCAAGTCGACAGACTGGGCAGGCCGCTCAGCCGCAAGGTGTACCATCTCTCAAAGTTCAAGAGGTCGAACCAGAACACATGCATCAACCAGAAAGTCGTGGTGGATCCGGGCCAAAGCGTTGAGCTGGGAGATTTGCTGGCTGATGGTCCTGCCACCAGCAGAGGTGAGCTGGCGCTAGGCAAGAATCTTCTTGTGGCTTTCATGCCATGGGAAGGCTATAACTACGAAGACGCGATAATCCTGTCGGAGCGTTTAGTCCGCGACGATGTCCTGACGTCGATCCACATCGAAGAGCACGAGATTGATGCGCGTGACACCAAGCTGGGTGCGGAGGAGATCACTCGCGATATTCCAAACCTTTCAGAGGAGATCCTTGCTGATCTCGATGAGAGGGGAATCATTCGCATAGGCGCCGAAGTCGGCCCTGGCGACATTCTCGTAGGCAAAGTTACACCTAAAGGTGAAACCGAGCTGACTCCGGAGGAGAGGCTTCTCCGTGCGATTTTCGGTGAAAAGTCGCGTGAGGTCAGAGACACGTCTTTAAAGGTTCCACATGGAGAATCTGGAAAAGTCATTGACGTCAAGGTCTTTACCAGAGAGGACTCAGCCGAGCTGGCTCCAGGAGTGAACCAGCTGGTCCGCGTGTACATCGGTCAGAGGAGGAAGATAACC
Organism: Actinomycetota bacterium; assembly: GCA_004298555.1. GTDB lineage: Bacteria > Actinomycetota > Acidimicrobiia > Acidimicrobiales > Acidimicrobiaceae > SCQM01. The sequence goes on from SCQM01000149.1 coordinate 15,902, forward strand.
GAGGGTGACAAGCTTGCTGGTCGCCACGGGAACAAGGGTGTCATTTCCAAAATCCTTCCGGTCGAAGATATGCCTTATCTTGAAGACGGCAGCCCGGTCGATATCATCCTGAACCCGCTTGGCGTACCCTCAAGAATGAACGTGGGCCAGGTTTTGGAGTCCCATCTAGGTTATGCAGCACGCTGGGGATGGGAAGGCAACACTATTGCCAAACCGCCTCTGCGGGGCACGGAAAAGAAGACAAGACCGATAACGGAGCCGTCAACATGGATTTCCACTCCAGTTTTCGACGGGGCACACTGGGATGAGGAAGATAAGGCCGGAAAGCATCCAACGATGCAGAAGATCTTCACAACTCTCAACCCGGAGTCCGTCGACGGTAAGCGGCTGATCGGGAAAGACGGCAAGGTGACTCTTTACAACGGGCGCACCGGCCTGCCGTACGACAATTCAATCTCAGTCGGATTCGTATATATCCTGAAGCTGGCCCACCTGGTGGACGATAAGATTCACGCCCGTTCGACCGGCCCTTACTCAATGATCACCCAGCAGCCTCTCGGTGGAAAGGCACAGTTCGGTGGCCAGAGATTCGGGGAGATGGAAGTCTGGGCTTTAGAAGCTTACGGCGCTGCTTATGCATTGCAGGAGCTTCTGACAATCAAGTCTGATGACGTTCTCGGACGCGTCAAAGTCTACGAAGCTATCGTCAAGGGCGAGAATATACCAGAACCAGGAATACCTGAGAGTTTCAAGGTCCTAATCAAGGAAATGCAGTCGCTATGTCTCAACGTCGAGGTTCTTTCCGATTCGGGCGAAGAGATCCAGATCAAAGAGCTTGACGAGGACATCTTTAGGACTGCTGAAGAATTGGGAATCGATATCTCCAGGCCCGAGCGCGGATCAGAGGAAGAAGATCTGCGTCGTGTCAGAGGAGAGGGGAGTCTTTAGTGCTAGATGTCAATAACTTCGACCAACTTCGGATCGGACTTGCTACGGCGGATTCGATCAGATACTGGTCACATGGTGAGGTTAAAAAGCCAGAGACCATCAACTACAGAACCCTTAGGCCGGAAAAGGACGGGCTTTTCTGCGAAAAGATCTTTGGACCAACCCGTGACTGGGAATGCTACTGCGGAAAGTACAAAAGGGTTAGGTTCAAAGGGATCATATGCGAACGATGTGGCGTGGAAGTCACGCGTTCAAAGGTGCGGCGCGAGAGGATGGGGCACATTGAACTTGCTGCCCCGGTAGTGCACATCTGGTACCTTCGCGGAACGCGTTCCTGGCTTGCCTATCTGCTGATGGGCACGACGGTCAAAGAGGAACTGAAAGCCAAGCAGCTGGAGAAGGTGATTTACTTCGCGGCCAACCTTGTCACCTGGGTTGATGAGGAGAAGCGCCACGACGATCTCCCTTCGCTCGAGGCTGAGCTGCTCGAGGAGATATCGGAGATCAACTCTGCCCGAGATGTCGAGCTTGACCGCAGATTCAAGGAACTGGAAGACGAACTGGCCCAACTTGAGGCTGGAGGTTCAAAGGAATCCGAGATTCGGGCGCGTCAGCGTACCGGCGAGAAAGAGATTGCCTCGGTAAGAGAGCGCTTCGCCTACGAAGTTGAAATGGCGCAGCGGTCTTTCGATGAGTTCAAGGAGCTGCACTCAAGGAAAATAATCGAGGATGAGATTCTTTGGAGAGAGCTTCGCGACCGCTTTGGCTCATATTTTGAGGGCGGAATGGGAGCAGAGGCTATCGGCAAGCTGATCGACCGCCTTGATCTAGACGAGGAGGAGCGGAAGCTTCGTGAGGCTATCGAGCCCCTAGACGGGCGCCGTCCTCTTTCGACTCAGCGCCGGCAGAAGGCGATCAAGCGCCTCAAGATCGTTACCGCATTCAACGCGCGCCAGGCGGAAGGACTCAGGATCAACGATCCAAGGGCCATGATCCTGGATGCGGTTCCTGTCATTCCACCAGATCTGCGGCCCATGGTTCAGCTGGACGGTGGCCGTTTTGCGACCTCCGATCTCAACGACCTTTACCGTCGCGTCATAAACAGGAACAACCGTCTCAAGCGTCTGCTGGATCTTGGTGCTCCCGAGATCATAGTGAACAACGAAAAGAGAATGCTCCAAGAGGCGGTCGACGCTTTGTTCGACAACGGCCGAAGGGGCCGTCCGGTGACGGGTCCCGGCAACCGTCCGCTCAAGAGCCTCTCTGATATGTTGAAAGGCAAGCAGGGCCGGTTCCGTCAGAACCTCCTTGGAAAGCGGGTTGACTATTCGGGACGGTCTGTCATCGTCGTTGGGCCGACCTTGAAGCTCCACCAGTGTGGTTTGCCAAAACAGATGGCTCTGGAGCTGTTCAAGCCGTTCGTCATGAAAAAGCTTGTTGACCTTGAGTATGCCCAGAACATCAAGAGCGCCAAGAGAATGGTTGAAAGGAGGCGTCCCCAGGTATGGGACGTTCTCGAAGATGTGATCAAGGAACACCCGGTTCTGTTGAACAGGGCTCCAACGTTGCACCGCTTGGGGATTCAGGCTTTCGAGCCGGTCCTGGTTGAGGGAAAAGCAATTCAGATCCACCCGCTTGTCTGCACTGCGTTCAATGCGGACTTCGACGGCGACCAGATGGCTGTTCACCTGCCCCTCTCGACGGAGGCCCAGGCTGAGGCCCGCATACTGATGCTTTCAGCCAACAACATCCTTTCTCCCGCGACAGGCCGTCCCATTACAGTGCCGACCCAGGACATGGTATTCGGTATCTACTATCTGACGATGGTTGTGGATGGCGCCAAGGGAGAGGGGAATGTCTACCGGCACCTTTACGAAGTGGAAATGGCCTATGAAGCCGGAAACCTCGATCTGCATGCAAAGGTGAAGTTCCGTCGGCCTGAAGTTGACGAGTCGGGCGAGGTTGTAGTGGAAGAGCTCGAGACTACGCCTGGCCGCCTGATCTTCAACGCGGCTCTTCCTGAGAGTTTCCGTTACGTGAACACCCTCATTGGAAAGCGTTATACCACAATCGGGTCCATCGTAGAAGAGATTGCCAACAACTATCCAAAGATTGAAGTCGCTCAGGCCCTGGACAAGATCAAGGATCTTGGGTTCCGATATGCTGCGCAGTCGGGTCTCACGATCTCGATCGACGATGTCAGGACACCTCCCGAGAAGGCGGAAATCCTGGACCGTTATGAGAAGGAAGCTGAAAAAGCTGAAGTCCAGTTCAAACGTGGGATCATAACCGACGATGAGCGGCGTCAAAAAGAGATCGAGATATGGACCAGTGCCAACTCCGATATCGGCAAGGCGATGGAGTCTATGCTTTCCGCAATCACCTTCAACCCGCTCGATATGATGGTGGATTCAGGTGCAAGGGGTAACGCCCAGCAGATCAGGCAGATTTCCGGGATGAAGGGATTGGTTTCCAACCCACGGGGTGAGATGATTCCCCGTCCTATAAAGTCCTCCTTCCGAGAGGGGCTTTCGGTTCTGGAGTACTTCATTTCCACCCACGGTGCTAGGAAAGGTCTCGCTGATACGGCCCTTAGGACCGCAGACTCGGGCTACCTTACGCGGCGTCTGGTTGACGTGGCTCAGGAGCTAATCATTCGTGAGGATGACTGCGGAACCACCAGGGGAATTTGGATCGAGGACCTTCGGCCCGATGAAGCTGGTAAACGCTACTATGTTGAAACCCGCGCATACGGGCGCATGCTGGCGGAGGTGGTGAAGCTTGAATCCGGCGAGGAATTGGCTGCTGGCACAATGCTGGACGAGGATGTCCTGAGCCGAATCAGCAATGATCCGAAGATTAACCGGATTCGCGTCCGCTCGGTGCTTACTTGTGACGCTGCCCACGGCGTTTGCGCGGTCTGCTATGGAAAGGCGCTCGCTTCTTCCAGGTTGATTGAACTTGGCGAGGCAGTCGGAGTTATCGCTGCCCAGTCTATCGGTGAACCTGGGACGCAGTTGACAATGCGTACCTTCCACCAGGGTGGTATCGCGGGTGAGGACATCACACATGGACTGCCCAGGGTTGTAGAGCTCTTTGAGGCCCGCACTCCCAAGGGTGCGGCCCTCCTGTCAAGGACGACCGGCTTGGCGCGTGTGATTGAAGAAGAAGGCGGCCGCACCGTGACCATAGTTGGCGAGGACGGCGAGGAGGAATCTCACGTTCTTTCTTACCGCTCACACCTCGAGGTGGCTGATGGCCGGGAGATTTCCGCTGGAGATCCGATCGTCGAGGGGCCTCGCGACCCGAAGGAACTTCTTGAAATAAAGGGTATCCGGGAGACTCAACAGTATTTGGTGGAAGAAGTACAGAAGGTCTACCGTGACCAGGGTGTATCCATCCACGACAAGCACATCGAGTTGATAGTGCGCCAGATGCTGAAGAGGGTAACTGTTGCGGAGCCCGGAGATTCCCACTTCCTTCCCGGTGAGAGAGTCGATACCAAGCTCTACTCTGATGCCAACAGAGCCCTGGTGGGCGAAGGCAAGCGGCCTGCTGAAGGCCGTCCGGAACTTATGGGAATCACCAAAGCCTCCTTGGCTACGGATTCCTGGCTGTCTGCAGCTTCGTTCCAGGAGACGACCAGGGTTCTTACAGAGGCGGCTATTGAGGGCAAGAGCGATGCGCTGCTTGGCCTCAAGGAAAACATCATCATTGGCAAGCTCATTCCGGCTGGTACCGGTCTTGGCCTCTATCGCAGCGTCAAGGTCGAAGCTCCTGAAGTGCAGAGGATGTCTTTCTGGTCATCTGATGACATGGAGGGATTTGGAGACTTCGATTTCGATGAGCCGGATTTTGCGGAACTGGCCAATATCGAAGCCGAAGGCGAGGAGTTTGTCGAGTTTTCAATCGGCGACGTAGATGCTGATGACGAAGGCCCCAAGGAGTTGGATCAGGGCGCTTCGTAAACGCAAAGGTTATTGAGTCAGGCTGGCACCGCTAAACATAGAGGGTGCCAGTCGTTAAAGCCTATATAGTGTAAGACTGGCATAGTGTGCACTCGGTGCGCACTTGATTTCTGGCCTGAACACAGTAGCCTGCGACATGGGCTGAGCTAGTTCTAGCCAGGTTGACAAATTGAAAATTGGAGAGGTTTGGCGTGCCCACGATAGCACAGCTCGTCCGGAGTGGACGTGAATCAAAACAATCTAAGACCAAGACGCCTGCACTCAAGGGTGCGCCACAGCGTCGGGGCGTTTGCACAAGGGTCTACACGACCACACCGAAGAAGCCTAACTCGGCACTTAGGAAGGTTGCCCGTGTTCGTCTGACGAGCGGGGTGGAAGTGACCGCATACATTCCCGGCGTTGGCCACAATCTTCAGGAGCACTCCATTGTGCTGGTTCGTGGCGGGAGAGTCAAGGACCTTCCTGGTGTTCGGTACAAGATTATTCGCGGGACGCTTGACACATCTGGCGTGAAAAACCGTAAGCAAGCTAGAAGCCGCTACGGCGCTAAGAAGGAGAAATAGTCGAATGCCGCGTAAGGGACCAGCACCTCGAAGAGAGGTACATCCAGATCCTATATACCACTCGATACTCGTATCACAGCTGGTAAACAAGGTCCTCTCCAGGGGCAAGAAGACTCTTGCGGAGCGCATCGTCTATGACGCTCTGGACCTCATCCAGGAGAAGAACGGCGGCGATGCACTGGGCATCCTAAAGAAGGCCATCGAAAATACTAAGCCGGAACTCGAAGTTCGCTCACGCCGCGTCGGCGGAGCCACGTATCAGGTTCCTGTCGAAATCAAGGGTCGCCGCGCAACCACTCTGTCTATCCGGTGGATCGTGAACTATTCGCGTAAACGCCGTGAAAAGACTATGGCACAGCGTTTGGGCAATGAACTAATGGATGCGGCAAATGGTGTCGGCGCCTCGGTCAAACGGCGCGAAGACCTTCACAAGATGGCTGAGTCCAACAAGGCGTTTGCTCATTACCGCTGGTAATAGCAGATGTTTCTGAGCCATTGCTCAGAAACAAAAAGACGGTGCAGGAGATTCCCAGGGGTCTTCTGCCCCTTTCATTCCCCAAGCGTATAAATTTTTTGGCCGATTAAACTTCTTTAGTCGGCCAGGATGTAAGTGATTGTAATCAGATGTCTAAAAAGAGGCAATATAACTATGGCAGGTAGGGAGTATCCCTTAGAGAAGTATCGCAATATCGGCATCATGGCTCACATAGATGCCGGTAAAACCACGACTACAGAGCGAATTCTCTATTACACGGGGAAGAACTACAAAATCGGTGAGGTCCATGAAGGTGCGGCCACCATGGACTGGATGGTGCAGGAGCAGGAGCGCGGTATCACCATCACCTCTGCAGCGACTACCTGCTACTGGAATGATTGCCGGATCAACATAATTGACACCCCGGGACACGTTGACTTCACCGTCGAGGTGGAGCGGTCTTTGAGAGTCCTTGACGGCGCTGTAGCTGTTTTTGATGCCGTTGCCGGTGTTGAGCCACAGACCGAAACGGTGTGGATACAGGCCAATAAGTACAACGTACCGAGAATGTGTTTTGTAAACAAGATGGACCGCACCGGGGCCGACTTTTTCCGCTGCGTAGACATGATCAGAGACCGCCTTGACGCCAATGACTGCGTGATCCAGCTCCCTGTCGGTTCCGAGGGTGACTTTGTCGGCGTTGTTGACCTGATTGAAATGAAGGCGCTTATTTACGAGGATGTCATGGGCGAGAAGTACGACATCGTCGATATTCCTGCCAACATGGTGGACCTGGCCAATGAGTACCACCATAAGCTTTTGGAGAATATTTCCAACTTCGACGATGACCTGATGGAAAAGTACCTTGCGGACGAGGAGATAACCCCGGCTGAGATTCGCAGTTCTTTGCGCGTGGCCACAATAGCCGGTCAGGCTGTGCCTGTTCTTTGCGGCTCGGCATTCAAGAACAAGGGCGTCCAGCCAATGTTGGACGCGGTAGTCAACTATCTTCCATCACCGCTTGATATACAGGCGGCAACTGGAACCAACCTTCGGGGCGACGAGATTATTTCCAGGGAGCCTTCCGATACGGCACCGTTCGCAGCGCTTGCATTCAAAATCATGAGCGATCCGTACGTAGGCAAGCTTACGTATTTCCGCGTTTATTCGGGAACGCTTGACAAGGGTTCCACAGTCTTGAACTCCACCAAGGACAAGAAGGAGAGAATTGGCCGTCTTCTTCTCATGCACGCCAACACCCGTGTCGATATCGATAGCATCGGGGCTGGGGATATAGTTGCGGCGGTGGGTTTGAAAAACACGACCACCGGTGACACTTTGTGTGACCCGGACAAACCAATCATCCTGGAATCCCTCACATTCCCAGAGCCAGTTATCCACGTGGCTGTGGAGCCAAAGACGAAGGCGGACCAGGACAAGCTTGGCAGGGCTCTATACGCTTTGTCCGAGGAAGACCCGACCTTCAAGGTGCATACCGATGAAGAGACGGGTCAAACCGTGATCTCGGGCATGGGTGAACTTCACCTCGAGGTGTTGGTTGACCGCATGCTTCGCGAGTTCAAGGTTGACGCAAATGTGGGTAAACCTCAGGTTGCATACCGCGAGACTATCCGCAAAGGCGTCGAGAAGGTCGAAGTCAAGTACATTCGCCAGAGCGGTGGCCGCGGCCAATATGGCCACGTAGTGATCAGCCTCGAGCCGACCGGTCCTGGCGGAGGTTACGAATTCGTGGACAAGATCACAGGAGGTGTCATTCCAAGAGAATACATTCCTGCTGTCGAAACCGGAATCCGGGAGGCGACCGCTTCAGGTGTACTGGCCGGATATCCGACCGTTGACGTAAGGGCAACCCTGACCTACGGCTCATACCACGATGTTGACTCATCGGAAATGGCCTTCAAGATTGCTGGCTCGATGGCTTTCAAGGAAGCCGCCAGGAAAGCATCGCCAGTGCTATTGGAGCCAATAATGTCAGTAGAGGTCGTCACCCCGGAAGATTTCATGGGGGACGTTATCGGAGATCTCTCATCTCGCCGGGGAAAAGTCGAGGGCATGGATCAAAGAGGGTCTAGTCACGTTATACGTGCTCAGGTCCCACTTTCTGAAATGTTCGGCTACGCTACTGATTTAAGGTCGCGCACTCAGGGTCGCGCCACCTATACTATGCAGTTCAACTCTTATCAGGAAGTTCCGGATTCAATCTCGAAAGAGATTGTCGCAAGGGTCCGGGGAGAGTAGTCTGTAATGGTTCTTTGTTCGCATCGCCGGCGCTCGAGTAGCGTCGCTCTCACCACACGGAGCATTTTTTAACTATGGCCAAGCAGAAGTTTGAGCGCTCTAAGCCTCACATCAATGTGGGTACAATGGGCCACATCGACCACGGAAAGACCACGCTCACAGCGGCCATCACGAAGACGCTGGCCGGCGTGAACCCACACGTGAAGTTTACCCCGTTTGATCAGATCGATAAGGCACCCGAGGAAAGGGCACGTGGAATAACAATTTCCATTGCCCACGTCGAGTACGAGACTGATCGCCGACACTACGCTCACGTAGATATGCCGGGTCACGCCGATTACATCAAGAACATGATCACTGGCGCCGCTCAGGTGGACGGTGCGATTCTTGTTGTGTCTGCAGCTGATGGACCCATGCCGCAAACACGTGAGCACGTTCTACTTGCCCGTCAGGTAGGCGTCCCTTATATCGTCGTAGCTTTGAACAAGGCTGATATGGTCGATGATGAGGAGCTGCTCGATTTGGTTGAACTCGAAGTTCGCGAGCTTCTAAATGAGTACGAATTTCCTGGAGATGACACGCCGGTTATCAGGGTTTCGGCGCTGAAGGCGCTCGAAGGCGACCCCGAGTGGACCGCGAAGATCATCGAGCTGATGGACGCTGTTGACGAGTACATTCCAGAGCCCCAGCGTGAGATTGACAAGCCATTCTTGATGCCAATCGAAGATGTCTTCACAATTCAGGGACGTGGCACAGTCGTAACCGGCAAGGTCGAGTCAGGCGTGCTGCACGTTGGTGACGAAATTGAAATTGTTGGTCTGCGTGACACTCAGAAGACGGTATGCACCGGTGTTGAAATGTTCAACAAGCTTCTTGACGAAGGACGTGCGGGTGACAATATCGGTGCCCTTCTGCGTGGCACCAAGAAGAATGAGGTGGAGCGCGGCCAGGTTTTGTGCAAGCCGGGAACTATCACCCCTCACCACAACTTCGAGGCAAACGTCTACGTTTTGTCAAAGGAGGAGGGTGGACGTCACAAGCCGTTCTTCAACAACTACCGTCCCCAGTTCTACTTCCGTACTACTGACGTGACCGGCACGATCACTCTTCCAGAGGGAACTGAGATGGTCCTTCCCGGTGACAACGTCACGATGACTGTTGAATTGGGAAAGCCGATCGCCATGGATGAAGGTCTCCGCTTCGCTATCCGCGAAGGTGGACGGACCGTTGGGGCAGGTCGAGTTACGAAGATTATCAAGTAGCAAGAGAAGTAAGGGTATTGGATCCATTGAAGTTACTCGATGGATCCAAACTCGTAATGGTGTCATAACATTTTTGTATGCGGCTCTCGAATGAGAGTGGGTACAGACAGCTAGCACTAAGGATAGCGATGGCTGAAAGCAGCAAGCAGAGAATTAGGATCCGCCTCAAGGCGTACGACCACGAGCTGATCGACAACTCGACAAAGAAGATCGTCGAGACGGTTCTTCGCACCTCGGCAAAGGTGAAAGGGCCTGTCCCGCTTCCCACCGAGTTGCACCGTTATACGGTCATCCGTTCGCCGCACAAGTACAAGGATTCAAGAGAGCATTTTGAGATGCGGGTTCACAAAAGACTGCTGGACATTGTCGACCACACTCCAAAGACCGTAGACTCGTTGCAGAGGCTCGATCTTCCAGCGGGCGTCGACATAGAGATAAAGATTCAAAGTGCCTAATTAAATTGGAGGCTCTAAGCTTCTGGGCGGTTAGTAGAAGTAGCCCGTCTATACTTTTCTGAGCTTCCGTTAAGTATGACGTCCAGGTAGGCCCCTCGGTTGGGTACCGCTTGGCAAAACAGATCTAAAGCTCCGTTTGGCTTCGCCAGCGGAGCGTTTGTGTGTGATTGATCACTCTGATTCACAAGAGACGAAGGATTTTAACGATGGCAACAAAGGCGATCGTCGGCGAAAAGGTCGGCATGACTCAGATCTGGGACAGCCAGAATCGTGCAGTCGCTGTGACTGTTATTAAGATCGCCCCGGTACGTGTAGTCCAGGCGAAGACGCCTGAAACTGACGGCTATTCGGCTTTGCAGGTAACTTACGGATTCAAGAAGGAATCCAAGTTGGCAAAGCCATTGGCAGGTCATTACCGTTCAGCGGGCGTTGAGCCAGGAAAGAAGCTTGTAGAACTGCGTCTAGACGATACCAGCGGCTTCGCTGTCGGAAGTGAGCTAACGGCCGAGCTTCTCGTCGAAGGAGACCGGGTCGACGTGACAGCGATTTCCAAGGGCCACGGATTTACCGGTGGAATGAAGCGCCACAACTTCAAGGGTCAGGGCGGATCCCACGGTAACCATAAGCACCACAGGGCGCCGGGATCGATCGGTGCATGCGCAACTCCCGCCAGAGTGTTCAAAGGAACGCGCATGGCTGGCCAGCATGGCGCCGACAGAGTGACCACCTTGAACCTCGAAATCATCAAGTCTGATCCCGAGAAGCAAATTGTGCTTGTCAAGGGCGCCGTTCCAGGACCAAAGGGTGGAATGGTAGTTATCCGTAATGCAGTGAAAGGTGGCAACTAATCATGTCTTTTACGCAGGAGGATAGAGAGCTCGTCAAGGTTTCGGTTACCAAGAGGAATCAAAAGGGCGAAGATCTCGGCACCATTGACCTTGACCCGGATATATTCGGCCACAGGCCGAACATTGCTCTCCTTCATCAGGTTGTCACCGCTCAGCTGGCTGCTGCACGCGCAGGAACCCAGAGCACCAAGACGCGTGCCGAGGTTTCCGGCGGCGGGGCCAAGCCATTTCGCCAGAAAGGCACTGGCCGGGCACGTCAGGGTTCCACGAGGGCTCCGCACTTTACTGGCGGTGGAGTGGCACTCGGGCCAAAGCCGAGGAAGTATAACCAGCGGACGCCCAAGAAAATGATCCGGCTCGCCTTGCTCCAGGCTCTGTCTGACAGGGCTCAATCGGATGCTGTCGCTGTGGTTAATGCCTGGAGTTTTCCCAATCCCAAGACAAAAGATGCAGTGGCGGCTTTGAAGGCCCTGGATTTGACGGGCAGGATCCTGATAGTTGTTGATCCCTATGACTACAACACAGTGAGAAGCTTCGCAAACATTCCTGAGGTTCAGCTTCTCGATATACAAGAGCTGAACGCATACGACATACTCAAGAGTGATGTGGTCGTGTTCACGGAAAACGTTCTACCTGGTGCCGGTGGGGATTTCGATTCCGAAGCAGTTGAGGTCGAGGTCGCATTCGATGCATCCGAATCTGATGAAGGGAATGAGTAATGGATAATCCGCGTTCCATAATTCTCAAGCCGGTAGTGTCTGAGAAGTCTTACAAGTCCATGGACGAGAATTTCTACACCTTCATCGTTGCCCCCCACGCCAACAAGATCGAGATTCGCAAGGCTGTGGAGGAGATTTTTGACGTGAAGGTGTTGAATGTCAATACCTTGAATCGCAAAGGTAAGAGGAAGAGGAATCGCCGCAGCGGCGAATACTCTTCAAAGCCCAATACCAAGAGGGCGATTGTAAAGCTGGCCGAGAACGATCGTATCGAATTGTTCGAGAAGTAAGCAAAGAGTGAATTATGGCAATTAGGAAAAGAAAGCCAACCAGCGCAGGACGCAGATTCCAGACAGTCTCTGATTTTGCGGAGATAACGAAGTCCACCCCAGAGCGCTCGCTTCTTGCCCCACAGCAGCGTTCCGGCGGCCGCAACAGCTATGGCCGCAAGACGGCAAGGCACCGCGGTGGCGGACACAAGCAGCAATATCGCCTTATCGACTTCAAGCGCAACAAGGATGGAGTCCCAGCCCGTGTAGCTGCAGTTGAATACGACCCAAACCGGAATGCGCGCATCGTTCTGCTGCACTACTTCGACGGGGAGAAGCGTTACATTCTGGCTCCTGGCAAGCTGAAGGTTGGAGACATCGTTGAAAGCGGCCCCGAGGCAGATATAAAGGTTGGCTGTGCTCTGCCGCTAAGAAATATTCCGGTCGGCACCGTGGTGCACAACGTCGAACTTCGCCCTGGACAGGGCGGGAAAATGGCCCGTGGCGCCGGGATGAGCATCCAGCTGGTTGCAAAAGAGGGCGACTATGCGACACTGAGACTTCCGTCGACCGAAATGCGCAAGGTCCCCATTGATTGCCGGGCAACCATTGGAGAAGTTGGCAACTCTGAGCATGAACTGATTTCGATCGGCAAGGCTGGCCGCAATAGATGGAAGGGCGTAAGACCCCAAACTCGTGGTGTTGCCATGAACCCTGTAGACCACCCGCTCGGCGGTGGTGAAGGTAAGACTTCCGGTGGCCGCCACCCTGTTTCTCCATGGGGTCAGCCGGAAGGCCGGACAAGAGCGTTAGTGAAAGATTCGGACAAATTGATTATCAGAAGGCGTCGTGGACGCGGCGCCAGGCGATAGGAAGTAGCTGCCATGCCTCGTAGTTTAAAAAAGGGACCATTTGTCGATGATCACCTTCTCAAGAAGGTCGATACTCAGAATGCAGCCAATGAGAAGAGGGTCATCAAGACCTGGTCAAGGCGCTCCACCATCATCCCGGATATGGTCGGCCACACTATTGCGGTTCATGATGGCCGCAAGCATGTCCCGGTGTACATAACGGAGTCGATGGTGGGTCATAAGTTGGGCGAGTTCGCCCCCACCCGAACCTTCCGTTTTCACGCCGGGCAGGAGAGGGCAGGGAGGCGATAATGACTGCCGTCAAGACAAACGAGCGGCCGGGTACCCGGGCCGTCCTCAGTTCGTATCATGCTTCCGCCTACAAGTTCCGTGAGGTTTTAAATCTCATCCGCGGCCGTGACATCAAGACGGCAAGAGAAATACTGGCAGGTCTGGAACGCGAGGTTGCCAGCGTGATTGGGAAGCTTTTGGATTCGGCAGTAGCAAATGCCGTCAACAACGACCGAATTTCGGAAGACGAGCTTTTTGTAGCGTCATGCTATGCAGACGAGGGACCGACAATGAAGCGCTTCCGCGCCCGTGCGAGAGGCCGTGCTGGAGCCCTGCGCAAGCGGACAGCACATGTGACTGTCATCGTCGCTCGCATGGAGGATGACCAATTGAAAGTGGTTAGATCTAAGAGGGATGCCGAAGAGGCAAACCGCAGGGCACGCCGGGTTGCCCGCACACGTGGAAACGCAGCGGCCAAAAAGGTTGTGGCTGGGAATGATCAGCCAGAATCCGTCAAAGCTGTTGAGGCTGAGACTGTGGCAGAGATTGCCGAGCCGTCTCCCGAAGTCGAAATGCCGGTTGTCGAAGCGGATCAGGTCGAAGAGACTGATGCGGTTGAGACGGAAGCTTCCCGAGGTGGCCAAGATGCCCCTGAGGCTGCAGAAGTTGCTGATGAAGCCGCAGAATCGACTGAGTCCCAGGAAGAGGAGAACTAGAGATGGGTCAGAAGGTAAATCCCTATGGATTCCGTCTTGGCGTTACTACGGATTGGAAGTCACGCTGGTTTGATGACCGCACTTACCAGGAGTCAGTGATCCAGGACTGGAGGATCAGAAACTTCCTCAGCACTGAACTCGAGTCGGCAGCTGTATCCAGAATTGAAGTCGAGAGGACAAGGGACCGTTTAAAGGTTGACATCCACACTGCACGTCCGGGAATAGTAATTGGAAGAAAAGGCGCAGAGGCCGAGAGACTCAGGTCGAAGCTGGTGGAGATAACAGGAAATGCCAAGGTGCAGCTCAACATCCAGGAGATCAAGCAGCCGGAACTTGATGCTGCTCTGGTTGCGCAGGGCATTGCCGATCAGCTTTCACGGCGCGTAAGCTTCCGTCGGGCAATGAAACGTGCCATCCAGTCGGTTGAAAAGGCCGGGGGCTTGGGCGTCAAAGTCCAATGTTCCGGACGCCTTGGCGGAGCCGAAATGTCCCGCAAGGAGCAATACCGCGAGGGAAGGGTTCCTCTTCACACCCTGCGAGCGGATATAGATTATGGATTCCGGGAAGCCCGCACCACCTTTGGGCGGATCGGTGTAAAGGTATGGATATACAAGGGCGACATTTTGCCTTACAAGGTCTCGTCAGGGGAATCCACTGCCAAGGAGATCCCGATCGCGGAGGCTTCGACCAGGCCAAAGCGCGTCATTAGCGCTGGTGGCGGTCGCCGCCGCCCTGAGCAGGGTGATCCAGGATCATCAGCTTCGGTCGCAGTCGAGCCGGTTGAAGCCGAAGCGCCGAAGGTTTCTGAAGACTTGGAAAGCCCCAAAACGGTTGCTCCAAGCAATGATGATCTAGAGAAATTGCTTGCCGAGGAGGAAGACATTGAGCGTCGCACGCGCGATGGGCATCATGAGGCGCCTCACTTCAAGCGGGAGGTTGACTAACAATGCTGATGCCTAGGAAGGTAAAGCACCGCAAAGTGCAGCGTGGGAGAAGGACCGGTCTTTCAAAGGGCGGCAATGAACTCAATTTCGGCACTTTTGGCATACAGGCTCTTGAAGCCTGCTGGCTTTCCGCGCGCCAGATCGAGGCTGCCCGTATTGCCATGACTCGTCACGTGCGCAGAGGCGGCAAGGTTTGGATCCGGGTTTTCCCAGACAAGCCAGTGACTCAGAAGCCTGCCGAGACCAGAATGGGCTCGGGCAAGGGTAACCCAGAGTTTTGGGTCGCCGTCGTGAAGCCGGGACGGATTCTATTTGAGCTCGATGGAGTTTCCGAGGAGTTGGCCCGTGCCGCAATGGAGAGGGCAATCCAGAAGCTCCCCATCAAGGCCCGGTTCATCGTCAAGGAATATGCGAATTTGGATGGAGGTGAGAAGTAATGGCCAAAGCGGCAGAACTCAGGAATATGTCAGAGGATGAGTTGGAGAGCAAGTTGTCTGCAAGCCAGGCAGAGCTTTTCAACCTTCGTTTCCAAATAGCCACATCCCAGCTGTCAGACGTAGCCAGGATCCGCCTGTTGAAGCGTGAAGTAGCTAGAATTCGGACCCTTCTCAGGGAGAGGGAACTTGGGATCGCAGTGGATGGTGGTAGGCAGTGAGCGAATCAGAGAGCGTAGAGATGGAAGATCCAACCCGACCTAATCGTCGGAAGTTTCGTGAGGGCACGGTCATATCATCGTCGATGGACAAGACACTCGTTGTCGCGATCATCGAGAGGGTTCGGCATCCTCGTTATAAGAAGACAGTTCAGCGTACCAAGAAGCTTTATGCCCACGACGCCAACAATGAGGCCGGCATAGGTGACCGTGTCAGAGTGGCTGAGACTCGGCCATTGTCGAAGCTGAAGCGCTGGAGGCTTGTCGAGATTGTGGAGCGTGCAAAGTGATTCAGCAAGAGACGAGATTGAAGGTTGCCGATAACTCAGGCGCACGGGAGGTCCTCTGCATCAAGGTGCTGGGAGGATCGCGGAGGCGGTATGCCACCATCGGCGACATTATCGTTGGGACCGTCAAGGACGCAATCCCGGGTGCAGCAGTTAAAAAGGGTGACGTCGTAAAGTGCGTTGTCGTACGGACGGCAAAAGAGCGCCGCAGGGGTGACGGTTCATACATTCGATTCGATGAGAATGCTGCTGTCCTCATCACTGACGCGAAGCAGCCGCGAGGCACGCGCATTTTCGGCCCAGTTGGCCGGGAGCTTCGCGACAAGCAATTCATGAGAATAATCTCTCTGGCGCCGGAGGTGATCTAATTGCGGTTGCGTAAGGGTGATAAAGTCCGGGTCCTTTCAGGGAAGGATGTGGGCAAGACTGGCGAGATTATTACTGTCTTGCCCAAAGACAATAAGGTCATCGTGGAGGGTGTGAACGTGGTTCGCAAGCACCAGCGTCCAACGAAAGCCATGCAAAACGGAGGCATCCTTGACAAGCTGATGCCGATCCAAGCTTCAAACGTGGCGGCGGTTTGTCCGAATTGCGGCGTAACCCGCATCGGGTACAAAGTCGACGGGTCTGGGGTCAAGAGCCGCGTATGTCGCAAGTGTGGAGGTGACCTGTAATGGCGCAACAGACCATTGAGAGGCCTCGGCTCAAGACTAGATACAATGACGAGATTCGCGGACAGCTAAAGGAGTCATTAGGGCTTGCAAACATTATGCAGGTTCCGAAGCTGGAAAAGATCGTACTCAATATAGGTGTGGGGCGCGCACTGCAGCAGGCTTCGCAACTTGAAGGCGCACTTAGAGACCTGGAGATCGTGACTGGCCAGAAGCCGGTAACAACCCGGGCCCGCAAGTCTGTTGCTGCTTTCAAACTGCGTGAAGGCAATGCCATTGGTGCGAAGGTTACCTTGAGAGGCGACCGGATGTGGGAATTTTTCGATCGCCTGGTGAGCATCTCTATTCCCAGGATCAGAGACTTTCGGGGATTGAATCCGAATTCATTCGATGGCAGGGGCAACTACACCTTTGGTGTTACAGAGCAGCTGATTTTTGCTGAAATCGATTATGACAAGGTTGACTCCATACGTGGTATGGATATCACAATCGTGACCTCTGCGGAGACAGACGATGCTGGTCGGGCTCTGCTGAGTGCATTTGGTTTCCCATTCAAGCGGGAAGGGTAGCGGGAGCATCATGGCCAAGAAGGCATTGATTAACAAACAACAGGCGACACCTAAGTTCAAGGTACGTGCCTACACAAGATGCAGGCGTTGTGGTCGTCCCCATTCGGTTTTTCGCAAGTTTGGGCTTTGCAGAATTTGTTTACGGGTAATGGTGCATCAGGGTGAGATTCCCGGCGTCACCAAGTCGAGCTGGTAGGAGGAGGGTAATAGCATGACAATGACAGATCCGATAGCGGACATGCTGACCCGTATTCGTAACGGGAACGTGGCGATGCATGACAGCATCCGCATGCCTGGCTCGAATCTGAGGGAGGCTCTTGCAGCCATTCTCGCCCGTGAAGGCTTTATTTCCGGTTACAAGGTGGAAGATGTTCCGGGCAAGCCCGGCAAAGTCCTGAGTATCGAAATGAAGTACTCCCCTGACCGGTCAAGGACGATCTCTGGAATCCAAAGGGTATCAAAGCCCGGCTTGCGCGTTTACTCGCGGGCGGATGCAATTCCTAGAGTGCTCGGCGGTTTAGGTGTTGCAGTATTATCCACTTCCAAGGGTTTAATGACCGATTCAGAGGCACGCCGCAACAGAATTGGCGGCGAGGTACTCTGCTATGTCTGGTAGCAGGTTCTAGGACAAAGGAAAGACTATGTCTCGTATTGGAAAACTTCCGGTTCAGGTTCCTGCAGGAGTGAATGTTGAGATTTCCGGAAGTACAGTGAAGGTGCAAGGGCCAATGGGTGCGCTTGAGCGTACCTTCCCATCTGAAATCTCAATCAGAAAAGACGGCGAGATGATCGTGGTAGAACGTCCTAATGATGAAAGGCGCAATCGTGCTCTGCACGGTCTTTCCCGGACGCTCGTATCAAACATGGTTGTCGGCGTTACATCCGGGTTCAATAAGGAGCTCGAAATTGTAGGTGTTGGATACAGGGCAGCGGCAAAATCTCCGACCCAGTTGGAACTTGCCCTGGGATTTTCGCATCCTGTTATTGTTCCGGCGCCCAATGGCGTGACATTTGAGACGCCATTGCCAACAAGGATCAATGTCAAAGGAATTGACAAGGAGCTTGTTGGTCAGGTGGCGGCAAATATTCGTAAGATCCGCAAGCCTGAGCCTTACAAGGGCAAAGGAGTCCGCTATCTCGGTGAGAAAGTGCTCCGCAAGGCTGGGAAGTCAGGCAAGTAACCGATGCCAGTCATATTTAGTCAGATTGACTCGCCCGGTGCGTGCTCGTGTATTTATGGTTTTGGAAGGAAAGTGTTAGATGTCATCGACAACGCATAACTCCCAGGCGCTCAGACAGAAGCGTCACGCTAGAGTTCGGCGGCTTGTTACAGGTTCAAGTACGAGGCCAAGGCTGGCGGTGTTCCGATCCAACAAGCACATCGTTGCTCAGCTGATAGACGATTCCAAGAGCATGACCTTGGTTTCAGTTTCAACGGTTGAAAGCGCATTCAAGGGTAAGGCGACTGGCAACATCGAAGCAGCCCGAAACGTGGGTGAGTTGCTGGCATCACGGGCAAAGGAAAAGGGCATTTCTGTCGTTGTGTTCGACCGGGGTGGTTTCAAATATCACGGCAGAGTCGCTGCACTCGCAGACGGGGCTCGAGCCGGCGGATTGGAGTTCTAGGAATGGCTGATACGGGATTCGAAGAGCGAACGATAAAGGTCAACCGTGTTGCCAAGGTTGTAAAGGGAGGCCGCCGCTTCTCATTCACGGCACTTATGGTCATCGGCGACGGAAATGGCAGAGTGGGACTTGGATACGGGAAGGCAAAAGAGGCCGGGCTCGCTGTCCAAAAGGGGATTGAAGAGGCTAAAAAGAATCTTTTTGATGTATCTTTAGCCGGTTCTACGATTACTCACCCAACTATTGGACGCTCCGGAGCAGGACGGGTAATGCTCAAGCCTGCCGCCCCAGGAACAGGAGTCATAGCCGGTGGTGCTGCCAGAGCGATTTTGGAGATGGCAGGAATCCACGACATACTCGCAAAGAGTCTTGGTTCGTCAAATAGCATCAACGTGGCGCATGCAACGATAGCCGGGTTGAAGAGCCTCAAGAGGCCCGACAAGATTGCTGAACTCAGAGGCAAGCCGGCGGACGAGATTATTCCCCACGGCGTTCTGAACGCCTTCAACGAATCCAGGGTGCGTTCTCACGGCGGGGAGGTTGGATAATGGCTGAGAAGCAGCTGATAGTGCGTCAGGTCCGGTCATCGATAGGAAGCAAGCCAAAGCACCGGGGCACGCTCAGGGCCCTCGGGTTGGGCCGCATCGGAAAGTCACGCGTTCACGCCGACCGTCCAGAGATCCGCGGCATGATAGCGAGAGTAAGCCACCTGGTCTCAGTAGAGGAAAACGAGGCATAATTATGATTAAGCTGCATGATTTGGCTCCTGCTGCCGGGGCTACCAAGCGTGTAAAGCGTGTAGGTAGAGGTACAGCTGGCCGGGGTGGAAAGACCGCAGGTAGAGGTACAAAGGGACAGGGAGCCCGTGATACCATTCCAGTAGGTTTCGAGGGTGGTCAGCTTCCCTTGGTCCTGCGGATACCTAAGCTAAAAGGTTTCAAGAATCCGTTCAGAGTCGAATACAACGTCGTGAACCTCGATGATATTGAGACCCTCGCCTCCCGTGGTGAGGTTGTCATCGACGTTGACCTCCTCAAAGCATACGGTCTTGTTTCCAGAAACGGACTAGTAAAGGTGTTGGGGAACGGTACGCTCAACGTTGGCGTAACCGTTTCTGCCCATGCCTTTTCAGGGTCGGCGCGGTCTGCAATACTTGCAAAAGGCGGCTCGGTGATAAAGCTGGATCTGCCGTTTGGAAACGGGCGGCCGCCAGCTAAGGGCAATGCCATAACAAATCGGTAAGTCGTGGTTTCGTAAGCGGACAGGTGGTCGGTTGCGTGCTGGCCACCTGTTTTTTATGCAAACGCGGACCTGCATTCGAATTTTGCTAACTCTTCAACTAGTGTAAACAAAAGATTTTGTAGTGTAGCGGCCACTGCGACCAAAACACAGTGGCCGCATCGGATATATGAACTGGCGGTTATTTGGTGTTTGGGTCATTAGCGAACGTATTCAAAGTCAGGGAGCTGCGCAACAAGGTGTTGTTCACCTTGATGGTGATTGCTCTTTACCAGCTTGGTTCCAACGTGCCTGCCCCTGGGATTGACTTCAATGCAGTTAGGCAGTTTGAGACAGGTACCAGCGGTACAGGTGGGGTGCTGGGATTTCTTAATCTGTTCTCCGGCGGCGCGCTTACCCGCTTTGCAGTCTTCGGGCTTGGAATCATGCCCTATATCACTGCATCGATTATCATTCAGCTGCTGACTTCAGTCATACCCAAGTTGTCGCAATGGAGAGACGAGGGAGCAGTAGGTCAGAAGAAGATCACTCAGACCACCAGGTATTTCACGGTCGCCCTTGCCGTCATGCAATCTGCCGGACTTGCGTTCGTGTTCCATAATGGAGGAGCAGGAATTCTGCCGAACGGCCAGAATGTCGACTTGATTCCCCATTTCACCATTGCGAGGGTTCTTTTCATCGTTCTGACGATGACTGCCGGAACCGCCTTCGTGATGTGGTTAGCCGAGCTGATAACAATCCGGGGTATCGGCCAGGGCATGTCAGTGCTTATCTTCGCGAGCGTCGTTGCCGGAATTCCGGGTGGTGGCCGCATCATTTACAAACAGGCGGGTATTGCGAAGTTCACTGTAATTATCGTCCTGGCTATCTTGATCCTGGTGTCGATCGTTTTCGTGGAGCAAGGGCAACGGCGAATACCGGTCACATTCCCGCGGAGGATGGTTGGGCGCCAGCTGTATGGCGGAGAAACCACTCACATACCATTGAAAGTGAACCAGGCCGGCGTAGTTCCGATCATTTTTGCCTCCTCGATCCTGTACTTCCCGGTCCTTTTGTCGAATGTGATACCGGGAGCCGGATTCAGGGCTTTCGTGAATAACCATCTAGTTTCCCCTACCAGCTTCGTTTATATTGGCGTATACGGGGTCCTGATTGTCCTTTTCACCTTCTTTTATGTTCAGGTGGCCTTCGATCCTTACCAACAGGCCGACGTCCTGCGCAAACAAGGAGGATACATTCCGGGCATTAGACCTGGCCACGCAACAGAGAGACATCTTTCCAAGATTCTCTCAAGAATCACATTGCCGGGATCGCTGTTCTTAGCTGTCGTCGCATTACTTCCAGCCATTGCATTGGCGTTGTGGCACGTAACGGGCTATCCATTTGCTGGTACCACGTTGCTGATTGCCGTAGTTGTGGCACTTGAAACGATGAAGCAAATTGATTCTCAGTTGACAATGCGCAATTATGAAGGATTCCTTCATTAAAGGCTTGGATGGGAGGCACAGTAGTGACACGTGGCGCAAGGCTGGTAGTCCTTGGTAAGCAAGGTGCAGGTAAAGGTACCCAGTGTGTACGCCTGTCTCATTATCTTGCAATTCCACACATCTCAACGGGTGATATGCTTCGCGCTGCAGTAAAGGACGGGACTGAGTTCGGACGGCTTGCCAGGGAATATATGGATCGTGGAGAACTCATACCTGACGACGTAATCATGGGAATAGTCGAAGACCGGATAGCCGAACCCGATGCTTCGCGCGGCTTTGTGCTGGACGGCTTTCCCAGAACCACGGTTCAAGCCAAGGCGCTGGACGAAATGGTCAAACCTAAAGCTATCGATCTTGTTCTCGACTTGGATGTGCCAACCGAGCTTGTGCTCAAGAGGCTGTCGTCGAGGCGGGTGTGCTCCACTTGCGGCGCCAACTACTCGCTGGAGGCTCCGCCCAAAGTTAATTGGACGTGCGACATTTGCGGTGGTGAGGTTGTGCAGCGTCCCGATGACACAGTGTCGGTAATTCGCCGCCGGCTCGATCTTTACGAGGAGTCCACGGCTCCTCTTTTGGAATTCTATTCCGACAGGAATTTGCTAGCCAGAGTCGACGGAGTGGGTACTCCGGACGAAGTCATGGAGCGACTTGTTGAAGTTGTTGATCGGGTCAGAGCGGAATCAAATTGACTTGAGCGGGCCTAAAAACTTGAATGGGAGCGGGCGTGAGGCGCAATAACGATGAGATAGCAAAGATGCGCAAGGCGGGCAAGGTGGTCGTTGAGATCAAAGAGCGCACCAGGGCCATGGTGCGGCCTGGAATAACTACCTTGGACCTGGATAAAGTCTCCCGGGAAGTAATTGAAAAGCGCGGAGCCAAGTCGAATTTTTTGAATTATCACGGCTTTCCCGCGACAATTTGCACATCTCCGAACTCGATGATCGTGCATGGCATTCCAGGCAGTTATCGGCTCGAGGAGGGGGACATCCTCTCTATCGACTGTGGTGCAATTGTTGACGGTTATCACGGAGACTCGGCCTACACAGTTGGAGTCGGGACCATTTCGGCTGTTGCGCAGCATCTGATCAATGTCACGGAACGCTCCTTGATGGCAGCTGTAGACGTGATGTTTGAAGGCAACCGCCTGCATGACATCGGCAGGGTGGTGCAAAACGTGGTTGAGGCTGAGGGCTTTAGCGTGGTGCGGGAGTATGTGGGGCATGGAATTGGTACCGCAATGCATGAGGCCCCAAGCGTGCCGAATTACTGGCCGGGAAACGCCGGACCGAAACTGAAAGTGGGAAACGTCCTAGCGGTCGAGCCAATGGTTAATGTCGGAGGTCCCGAAACGGTAACTCTTGAGGATGGATGGAGCGTAGTGACTAAAGACGGGTCACTCTCTGCCCATTTTGAACACACCATTGCGATCCTGGAAAATGGTCCAGAGGTTCTGACGATGTAAGGCGGCGAAACCGTATAACGATTTATAGAATGGTTTGGGTTCAAAAGCGATTGTATGGCAGGCATAATGTGCCGCACCAACTAATATAATGGTTCCTCGGATCGTTGGTAGAGCCTTGTCATACATTGGCGAAATCTGGATCTGGGAACCGTACAAAGTCGAGTACTGCACTAAACCAACCTAGTGAATAGTTCGCGCAGTTTGAATGAAGATATCGGAGAATTCCAAAAGTAGTGGAATGTTGTTTTAGGAGGGTGAGCTGACCAAGCCCAAGGAAGATGCGATCGTACTGGAAGGGACAGTAGTAGAGCCCTTGCCTAATGCTATGTTTCGTGTCGAGCTTGAGAACGGACACAAGGTGCTCGCACACAGTTCAGGGAAGATGCGCATGCACCGTATCCGTATTCTCCCTGGAGACAAAGTCCAGATTGAGCTTACTCCTTACGACCTCACTCGAGGAAGAATAACTTACCGGTATAAATAAATGTCCGAGAACCGAAAAGGTTCGGATGCAAAATCCCGATCGATCAGGGGAATAAGTTGAAGGTTAGAGCTAGCGTCAAGACAATTTGTGAAAAATGCAAGGTGATCCGCCGACATGGGCGCGTTCAGGTTATTTGCGAAAATCCACGACACAAGCAACGGCAGGGTTAATAGATGGCACGTATAGCCGGAGTAGACATTCCAAGGGAAAAGCGGCTAGAAATTGCTTTGACCTATATCTTCGGAGTGGGTTTGACCACTTCGCAGCAGATTTGTGAAGCTACGGGTGTTGATCCAAACACTAGGGTCAGGGATCTCACCGACGATGAAGTTTTGAAGCTGAGGACTTGGATCGAAGCCAATCTCAAAGTCGAAGGTGACCTGAGGCGGGATGTGGCCCAAGATATCAAGCGCAAAATGGAGATAGCTTCGTACCAAGGTTTGCGTCACCGTAAAGGGCTCCCTGTCCGGGGTCAAAGGACTCACACAAATGCAAGGACGCGTAAGGGTCCCAAGAAGACAGTTGCCGGCAAGAAGAAGGTACGTAAGTAATGGCTAAAACCAAGCCCGGAGGCCGACGCCCCAGAAAGCGCGATAGGAAGAATATTGCATACGGCGTCGCCCACATTCACTCGTCATTCAATAACACGATTGTGTCGATTACTGATCAAGAAGGAAATGTCCTCGCTTGGGCCAGTGCGGGAAACGTAGGTTTCAAAGGATCAAGGAAGTCAACGCCGTTTGCTGCTCAGCTGGCTGCTGAGGCTTGCGCAAAGAGAGCCATGGAGCATGGGGTGCGTCATGTTGATGTATTGCTAAAGGGGCCAGGATCCGGCAGGGATACTGCGCACCGTGCAATTGCCAACTCCGGCATTGAAATCAAGTCGATCAAGGATGTAACTCCAGTTCCCCACAACGGCTGCCGCCCCAAGAAGCGCCGTAGGGTCTAGTCCGAGAAAGGAAGCAAGTGGCTCGTTATACCGGACCAGTGTGCCGTCTCTGCAGAAGAGAAAAAATGAAGCTTTATTTAAAAGGTCCAAAGTGCGACTCTTCAAAATGTCCGATGGAGTCTCGTCCGTTTCCGCCGGGTGTTCACGGCCGTGAGCGCAGTCGGCAGGGTTCTGAATATTTGGGCCAGCTGCGTGAAAAGCAGAAGGCGCGAAGAATTTACGGTGTCTTGGAAAAGCAGTTCGCCAACACTTATAAGGAAGCAAACCGCCAGCACGGCATTACGGGCGAAAACCTGCTTACCATGTTGGAATTGCGGATAGACAATGTCGTGTTTCGTACCGGATGGGCGGCTTCACGATCCCAGGCCCGTCAGTTTGTCCGGCATGGCCTCGTCCGTGTCAACGGCCGCAGAGTGACGATTCCCTCGCTCCGCGTACGCAAGGGCGATGTAGTTTCGCTCATTGAAAAGGCTCGAGAGTACATCGTGGTGGTTCACAATCGTGACACCATCAGTCGACAGGTTCCTGGCTGGTTGGAGCTTGCTGCCGACGGCTTTAGCGCTACCGTTCTTAATCCGCCATTGCGCGAGCACATCGATGTTCCCGTCCGCGAGCAGCTCATAGTTGAGCTTTACTCCAAGTAGACGATCTAAGGAGATACGTTGCTCTTTATTCAGAGGCCTTCTGTTGAGGAATTGGGAGAACAGGTCGGCAACCGCCAAAAGTTTGCAATTGGTCCGCTAGAGCCTGGCTTTGGCCACACCATTGGCAACTCTCTTCGGCGTGCGCTGCTGTCCTCCATCCCAGGAGCGGCTCTAACTCAGGTGCGCTTCGATGAAGCGTTGCATGAGTTCACCACCCTTCCCGGCGTGAAAGAGGATGTCACAGACATCATGCTGAACCTGAAGGATATCGTCTTTAGGAGCTACTCTGACGAGCCGGTGACAATCCGCCTGGATGTCAGGGGACCGGGCACCGTCAGGGCGGGGGATTTTCAGCTCACATCTGACGTGGAGATCGTAAACCCTGATCTCGCGCTGGCGACTCTCTCTGCGAAGGGCCGGCTGGCCCTGGACGCCACGGTTGACAAAGGTCGGGGTTACCGGTCGGCGGAAAGAAATAAGACAACTTCGGTCATTGGCGTGATTCCAGTTGATTCGATTTTTTCACCGATTCGCCGGGTAATGATCACGGTTGAGCCAACCCGCGTGGAGCAGTCCAACGATTATGACATGCTGATTCTGGACATCGAAAGCGATGGTTCGATAACGCCAATTGAATCACTTGCCTCTGCCGGAGACACTTTGAGGACCCTCTTTGGTGTGATCGCCGATATGAGTGAGAACCCGATGGGCCTCGAGCTATCTGAAATAATCGAAGAGGAAGAGATATCGCCAGATCTGAGCTTGCCAATTGAGGAGCTTGATCTGACCGAAAGACCCCGCAACTGCTTGAAGCGGGCGCAAATCAACACCATCGGCGAGTTGATCCTGAGAACTGCCGACGATCTGCTTTCAATTACAAACTTCGGTCAGAAGTCACTTGACGAGGTTACGTCGCGTTTGCAAGAGCGCGGGCTTTTGCTAAAGAGTAAGGATTAGAAATGCCAGGACGTCCAAAGAAGGGCCGCCGCTTTGGCGGTGACGCTCAACACCAAAAGGCAATCATGTCGAACCTTGCAGCTTCATTGTTTGCAGCTGAGTCGATTGTGACTACCGAGGCAAAGGCTAAGGCACTTCGTCCGGTTGCCGAAAAGCTGATCACGAAAGCAAAAACTGGCGGTCTTCACAATCACCGTTTGGTGATGTCATTTCTTAGGGATAAGGATATGGCTCATAAGCTTTTTGAAGAGATTGGCCCACGCTACGAGAGCCGTTCCGGTGGTTACACCCGCGTGTTAAAGATCGGAACCCGTCATGGGGATAATGCTGCCATGGCGGTCATTGAACTTGTGTGATTGATTCTTCGGAATCCCGTGAGATCCACGTTGCCGACCGAGAAGGCCGGGACGTGGATCTTTTGCATTTCGATACGATAAACATTGCCGCGGTAGTCTCCTATGTTGGCACCGGATATTCCGGATTTGCGTTTCAAGAGGGACAATCAACGGTGGCGGGGGAACTCCTTCGGGTCATCGAAATCTGCGTCGGGATGAAGCCGCGGCTCAGCGTAGCTGGGCGAACGGACGCCGGAGTGCATGCTCGGGGCCAGGTCATTTCTTTTAGATTGAGAGCTGATATCCGGTTTTCAACTGCGAGATTTGTCAGGTCGATGAATTCTCTTCTTGACCCGCGCGTGTCTGTGCGTGCCGCATGGGTAGCCAGTGATGATTTTGATGCCAGATTTTCAGCCCGTTACCGAAAATATCGTTACCGCATCGCCTATGGGTCCGCGCCCGATCCTTTTGTGAGCAGCACTGTGTGGCTTTTAAGGGATCGGCTGGAGGTTGCAAAGATGAGGGAGGCGGCTGAATATCTGTTGGGCGAACATGACTTTTCCAGCTTCTGCCGAAAGGATCCCAATGGAGGTTCGCTGACGCGCCGCATAGATGAGATAGCTATCGAATCAGATTCCGATGGGCTGGATATATGGATCACAGCATCGTCGTTCTGCCACCAGATGGTCAGATCTATTGTTGGTCTTTTTTACCAGGTTGGAACCGGGAAGTTAAAACCCGAATACGCTGAGAGCGCGCTCAGCGCCCGGGATCGTTCCAAGGTGAAGTTGTTGGCCCCTGCCATGGGTCTCGTTCTGTGGGAGGTCGGCTACGATAACGGGGTAATTCCGGAGTGGAGTTGACCATTAATATCGGACCTGTTAGTGCTGGTGTTTTGAGATAATCCGGTATTATTGAATACCGTGTCGAATTTCTGTCGTTCTGTATGGGCGGCAGAAGAGGAAGATCCCTCTCGACGAAGTTTCCAGTTTTCATGCGAGGAATAAATGCGTACCTACTCGACGAAGCCAGCGGATATTAAGCGCGTGTGGCATGTTATCGATGCCGAGGATCTAGTGCTGGGTCGTTTGAGCACAGTCGCGGCGGGCTTGCTTCGTGGCAAGCACAAGGCAATATATGCTCCACATCTCGATACCGGTGATTATGTGATTGTGGTCAACGCCGCAAAAGTTGTTATGAGTGCCAACAAAGCCGAGCGCAAGTTCGATTACCGCCACTCTGGATATCCTGGCGCGTTGACGACAACCAGCTATGCCGACCTTTTGGCCACAAAGCCGGAGTTTGTTGTAGAGAAGTCGATCAAAGGAATGCTTCCCCATAACCGCCTTGGGCGCGCAATGGCAAAGAAGCTAAAGGTTTACTCTGGGCCCGAGCATCCACATGCCGCCCAGGGACCCGTTCCCTATGTAATTTCAGATGCCCGCAAAGTTTCGTAAGGATGAATGAATAGATGCCTACTCCATTATCACAGTCAACAGGACGGCGCAAGGAGGCGGTTGCCCGCGTTCGGCTTCGACCAGGAACCGGTGCCATAACTATCAACAAGAGGGCGATCGAAGAGTACTTCCCGTCTTTGGCCCAGAGGAATCTGGCTACCGAACCTTTGCGGGTTGCCAATGTTGTCGGAAACTATGACATCGATGCAACCATCGACGGCGGAGGACTTTCTGGACAGGCAGGTGCGCTACGGCTTGGAATTGCTCGTGGAATAATCGAGATCTCTCCGGATCTTCGCACAGCAATGAAGCGGGCTGGATTCCTAACCAGAGACGCTCGTGAAAAAGAATCAAAGAAGTACGGCCTGAAGAAGGCAAGGAAGGCTCCCCAGTACTCGAAGAGATAATCTAGATATGCTCGAGTTCGGGACTGACGGCGTTAGGGGAAGAGCGAATCAGGAGTTGACTCCTGAGTTCGCTCTTTCTTTTGGGCGGGCTCTAGCCAATGTGTTTGAGCCGGAGATCGTCGTAATTGGGCGGGACACGCGGATTTCCGGAGCGATGCTCTCCAATGCCGTAGCTGCAGGCCTGAGCTCTTCAGGAGTGTCTGTAGTCGATTTAGGAGTGATTCCCACTCCTGGGGTCGCCTATGTGGCGGCCAAACGAAATGTGGCCGGAGTGGTAATTTCAGCGTCGCACAATCCCTATGAGGACAACGGCATTAAAGTATTTGGTCCTGGCGGGATGAAACTCGAAGATGACTTGGAGGCGCAGATCCAGTCACATATCCTTTCGGGAACGTTCAGTCCTTCATCAGTCGAGGTCGGAGAGATTGTTCTGGATGCCACAGCACTGGATGAATATAGCTCATATCTTCTGTCGAACTGCGGTGCATCCGAGTCGAACCGACTCAAGGTAGTCATTGACTGCTCCAATGGCGCAGCAGTATCAGTGGCCCCCGGATTGTTCTCAGCATTAAATTTGGATGTCCATTTCATTGGCGTAACCCCGAGCGGCAAAAATATCAATGAAAATTGCGGGTCTGTGTATCCAGAAGCGCTGATCGAGAGGGTCCTCGGTCTCCAAGCTGACTTTGGAATGGCCTTTGACGGCGATGCAGACCGGATGTTGGCGGTTGACGCAAACGGCAACCTGGTTGATGGCGACCAGCTGATGGCTATCTTCGCCCTCGACCTGAAATCCAGGTCCATGCTCAGGGGAGAATCTGTGGTGGTCACGGTCATGAGCAATCTCGGATTTCGTCAAGCTATGGCCAAAAACGGAATCAAAGTACATGTGACCCAGGTCGGTGACAGATACGTGCTGAGAACCCTGGAGGAAGAAAGACTAGTTTTGGGGGGCGAACAATCGGGTCATATCATTTTCAGGGATGTCGCAACTACCGGGGATGGCTTGTTAAGTGCCGTGAAGCTGGTTGAATTGATCAGCCGAAGGAGCCGGACCCTGGCCGACCTTGCTAACGATGCTATGGTGAAGTTGCCGCAGTCGATGGTATCAATCGAGTTTGAAGATCCCAAGCGCATTGATAGCATGCCTGAACTGGCGGAGCTGATCGCCAAGCTGGAGCATTCCATGGCTGATTCTGGCAGGATATTGGTGCGGGCAAGTGGCACTGAGCCCAAGGTACGGATAATGGCAGAGGCAGCGACAAGGGAGCTGGCTGATGCAGTTGTATTTGAGATTCGCCAATTTCTGGAAAGATTCCGTTAAGCCGTAAAAATCCTTCTGCCTAACCGTCTCCTCTGCAGCTTTCCTTGGCAGCAGTTCCCGGACCAGTGAGCCTAGACTCGTACCCATGTGTGGAATAATTGCGTCTACTGGTGAAGCTGCAAGTCTCAATGATCTGGTAGAGGGACTGGCCCGGCTTGAATACCGTGGATATGATTCAGCCGGAGTTGCAGTCACCAGAGAAGATGGCACTATGGATAGAATCCGCGCTGTCGATGGCACAGCCTCTCTGAAGTTGCTTGCTGAGCTGGCAAACGACAAGTCTGATGGGTATATAGCAGGCCTGGGGCATACCCGGTGGGCAACCCATGGAAGAGTAACAACCGACAACGCACATCCTCATTTCGACTGTACCGGTGGGTTAGGAGTCGTTCACAACGGGATAGTTGAAAATTTCAGGGAACTCAAAAATGAATTAGAGGGATCTGGCCACGTATTCAGTTCTCAAACCGATACGGAAGTCATTGCGCATCTGCTTGAGGACTATTTAAAAGATGGAGCAATCCTCAAGGACGCAGTGGCTGCGTCAATGTCACGGCTACGCGGGGCCATGTCATTTGTCGCACTTGATGCAAATTATCCAAGCGTTTTGGTGGCAACCAAGCGGATGGCCCCTCTGGTTGTAGGATCTGGCAGCCACGTAAATTTCGTAGCATCTGATATTCCAGCTATTTTGGGTAAGGCTGATACCTTTTACCAAGTTGGCGACGACCAGGTCGTTGTAGTCTCTCCTGACGGGATCTCACTTTCCGACCTTTTTGGAAACCCGATGGAACTCGCTGAGATCGAAGTGCAATGGGACCTTGAAGCCGCTGCCAGAGGCGGATTTCGTGACTTCATGTCAAAGGAGATTTTCGAGCAGCCTGCCGCAGTGAGGGATACGTTGCTCGGAAGACTCAATCAGGAGGGTGAGATCGTTTTGGATGAAATGAGGCTCGATCCTGATGAGCTTCGTAAGATCAACAAGATTTTCATTGTTGGATGTGGTACCTCTTATCATGCCGGAATGGTGGCAAAATACGCAATTGAGCACTGGACCCGGATACCTGTTGAGCTCGACATTTCTTCGGAATTCAGATACAGGGATCCAGTCTTGGACAAGGAGACTTTGGTCATTGGAGTTAGCCAGTCGGGTGAGACTCTCGACACTATGGCAGCCATGAGCGAAGCCGCAAAACTGGGCGCTAAGACGCTTGTGGTGTCGAACGTGATGGGCTCTTCGATGGCGAGGGCCGCCGACGCTGTTCTCTATACCCGTGCAGGACCGGAAATAGGCGTTGCTGCAACCAAAACCCATACTGCCCAGATCGCGGCACTCCTGCTGATGGCACTGTATTTAGCTCAGGTTCGCCACAGCCTGGATCCGCATGAAGTCGCCAGGGTCTTTTCGGACATGGTTATGCTGCCGGAGAAAATTCAGAAAGTCTTGACTAGCGACGCATCCATTGAAGAAGTCGCCCAGGCCATGGTCGGTGTAAAGAGGTTCTACTTCATCGGGCGGCATGTCGGATATCCTGTAGCCCTGGAGGGCGCACTCAAGCTGAAAGAAATTAGTTATCTGCCTGCAGAGGGTTATCCGGCGGGCGAACTGAAGCATGGCCCAATCGCGATGATTGACGCGGACGCCGTCGTTTTCGGCATGGCAACCCGCACCCGCTTGTGGGAAAAGACGATATCGAACGTTGAAGAGGTCAGGGTAAGGGGAGCGCAAATCATTTTGGTTGCCAACGAAGGGGATTCCGAATCGGCAGCTCTTGGCGATGCAATTTTTGAAGTCCCAGAGACGCATCCATTGCTCGCACCAGTCTTGGATGTTATCCCGCTTCAATTATTTGCTTACCATTTGGCGGTATCACTGGGCAATGACGTGGATCGGCCTAGGAATTTAGCCAAAACGGTTACCGTCGAATAGATTATCCAGCTCGCGCGCCAAAGAGATGGCTGACGCTTCAGGTGAAAATGTTTTTGCTACCCGTTGAGCTATCGCAGCCCTTACTGGAGCTGCTATGTCAATCGCAGCCAATATTGCCTTGGCGAGTTCGGCTTTCGATCCAACGGCGACCGTTTGGTTTGGCTTGAATACAGACTCTTTCAAGCCGCCGAGGCTGGAGGCAATGACCGGTGTGCCCACGGCCTGAGCTTCAAGCGGTATAAGGCCCAGCCCTTCCTCGCGGGTAGATGGAGTGATTACCACATCGTGGTTTCGATAAAGCCTGATCAGCTCATGCGCCTCTAAGACCTTGTCTGTGACCGTAACATAGTTTCTTGAATGCGCAAGGTCCAAAAGTGCGCGATGCTCATCTGTTTCGTGTGTCCAAGGTGAAATATTTCTGATGACCGTCAGCGCGACCATACCAAGAAGATGCTGGTCGATGGTTGCGATGAGCCAACGTAAGCCTTTTTTTTCGAGGGTCCGATTTGGAAACAGCGCACGGATTGGTGCCGCAGGACTGTGGATAGGCTCATGAGGCCAATTCTGTCCCGCTTCCAATATCTGCTGATCAATAAAGGGATAAAGGACCGAAGCTTTGGCATTAGGGAAAAGGGTGTTTATTTCGTTAGCCAGTGCTGCACTGACGGCCAGATTGCGGGCATCCGCTAGGTGTTGACCCAGGTCATCGCTCTTGGCGCTCATCCAGGCATCTGGATAATTGTGAAAGATATTTAATCTCGCTCGGATACCGGCGCCATGCCAGGTGGGACGATTGTTAATAACAACTGCGTCCAAGCTCGCCTTACCTAGCTTATGGTCCAACTCCTCCTGATCTGAAAAGGTGTGGAGGTTGACTCTATTTACATCAATGCCAGTCGGAAAGGGAATCGAGAACATGTGAACCTCGTACCCCATTTGGTTTAGCTTGCAGGCCCAACCAAAGCATAGCTTTTCGAGGGCTCCAAACTTTTGGTCCAGTGGAGCCAAATCAGTTCCAACAATTCCTAATCTCATGGCACCTTAAGGTTTTATTTAATGAAAATAATAGCAACTAGATGCCCCGGGCTATATTTGAATTGCTCGAGACAGTCCGTGTCGATGTTACTTCGATCGAGGCAACCTGGAATACGAGTGTTTGTCCTGTAGACTTAGCTATCTGTCAAGCGCTCGTAGCTCAATGGATAGAGCATCTGACTTCGGATCAGAGGGTTGGGGGTTCGAGTCCCTCCGAGCGCGCTGCTACATGAGTGGTGGCTCTTCGGATATTCTCGGTCGTCCAGCGGCTTTTTTAGGGTTTGATATCTAGTCCCTGTAGGCGTCGCTTCTGTGGCGGATCGCGGTGACTTTAACTGCACGAGAGGTCTCATCGATAAGATACAACACGCGGTATTCACCTCGGTGAGCCGACCAAGTCGGAGCAAGTGGTGGCTGAAGTTGCTTACCGACCCTTTGCGGATTTTCTAGCAATGGACCAGTGATGAAGGAATATGCCGCGGCTGCGATTTTTGGAGGCAGAGCTTCAGCTAGTGCGCGAGCAGCTGGACCGGCAATTTGAAGGCTATAGCTGCTTTCGTTCATTTAGTCTGCATAATGCATAAGGCGGGCGAGGTCTTTAGCGTCTACATAGTCACCTTCTGCTATAGCAGCTAGACCCTTTATGTGGTCGACTAAGAGTTCCGAGTCAGACAAAACAGCTATAGTCTCGCGTAGAGAGTCGTAGTCGTCAACGCCTAGAAGCACGGCAGCACGTATACCGTTGCGTGTGATTTCAAACCGTTCATGAGTAGATGCAGCTTCGTCAATCAATTTTGAAAAGTGAGCTCGAGCATCGGCGACCGGAAGAGTTGTCATGTACATAATTATAGCGTATTGTATTCGAACTTTCAGCTTCCGAGCGGTTCGATTTATCAATGTCCGCGAACACTATGTATATCTGAGGTGTCTTAAAGTGGTTTGCAAGGTCTAATACTGAGCGAGGCAATTGTGTCGGCCTCTCAAAGCCACTAGGAGTGTGGGATTCTGCAAGAGGGTGCCGGATTGGTTTTGATTGATAGTCATTTCTATGGGCTATTGCCGTTTTAGGCTCCTACGTTCCCCTGGGATTGCGCGGACTTGTCAAGAAGTAAACTGTTGTCTGAAATAGATAACTACGTGTCTAGACAAACCCAACATAAACCGTGCGTCATGAATGAAAGAGGTTGTAAATCATGTAGAAGCTGATGAACAACCACACTGCAATGCTGCATAGACGATGGAGGTAGGCCCTCCGAAGTCGCCTTTTGGGAGGAGGCTTCA
>SCQM01000150.1 GCA_004298555.1 Actinomycetota bacterium
CGCCCTCGATATTTGCAATGCGACGCCGTCTGACTTGTACCGCCTGTTTATCAAGGAGCTTCCGCCTTTTGCCTCAATCTACCTGTCATGCGACGGGAACATCGGGGGCGACAGCACGTCGGTGATCGCCGGGTTTTACTCGGCACTTGGAGTTCCGACAGCCTCTAACCCTGACCATCTTGCTGAGCTTCTTCGGCTGCTTGCGACAATCCTCGGCAAAGAGGCTGATCTTGCTGGTGCTGGTACAAATCCGTCCAATGAAAAACACCTTGCCTCTGTGTCGAGAGCGAGATCAGTTTTGGTGGCCGACCATCTTGCCACATGGTTTCCGGCCTATCTTTTGAGAGCGAAGGAGGTGGCACCAAGCCCGCTCTCGGGCTGGGTCTGCTCTGCCCTTGATCTTATGTCGATATTGGTTGGCGAAGATCAGAGCACTGGCCTTACTTTGGAGGCGCCCAACAAGGCAGTATCTGCCTTTTCTTCCGAGATGATCAGCTGGATTACTTCACCAGGTCGTTCAGGACTCATCATCACTCCCTGGGATTTAACGAATCTTGCCGAGTCGCTTGGACTTGCCGTACGAATTGGACGAAAGCGATTTGTTTTGGAAGAGTTGTGGGCGCGGGCCGGAGAGGAGTTGCTGGTCAATCTTCATCTTCTGGCCTTGCGTCAAATGAATTTATTCGACGCATACAGCAGCAGCTTCCCATCTTTGCAAGCCTGGGCGGAGAGAGCAGGCCGGACTGCGGAATTGCTTTCTGTGAAGGCGAGAACTGGGCCAACTGACGCCCGGGAGTCATGACAGGCCAGCGGAGCAATCTAAAAACTTTTTCCCGGAACCTTGCCACTCTACGATAGGTATTGCGGTGATACGACCTTATCGGTCCATACTTAAATGGTATGGTCAATGGTTGAAGATACCTTCCCGGAAGTGTCTGGCGTTACTAGCTGCGTACTGGCTAGATGAGTAAATGGGGGATATGAATTGGAATTAGATTCTTATAAGTCCGCCGTACACCGATCAAGCAAACCACTTACCATGGCACTATCGCATTACGACCGTCATGCGCCACTTATTGAGGGAGCGGTTAGCGTGCCCGGCTTCCCACTTGAAGTTCTAGTGGTTGCACAAAGTGAAGCGGCGGGTAAGCACGGAAATCATCGTCACGAGCGAATGCTGAACAACGAAGAGTTTGACATTGCCGAAGTCTCGCTTTCGTCATACCTTATGGCCAAGGACCAGGGG
This sequence comes from Actinomycetota bacterium, assembly GCA_004298555.1. GTDB lineage: Bacteria > Actinomycetota > Acidimicrobiia > Acidimicrobiales > Acidimicrobiaceae > SCQM01. The sequence goes on from SCQM01000150.1 coordinate 1,247, forward strand.
GCTCCATTTACCGCAATCCCAGTCTTTCCCAGACGTCTTTTCAGCATGTCGCAAATGTGGGTGCACAGAGGCTCTGGAATCGCGGCACCTAAAGACCTTTCTGGCGGGCGAGTGGGTCTCAATACATTTCAAACCACGCTATCAGTTCTAGCAAAAGCGGACCTCGGCAGAGCATATCAAGTGGCATGGCGCGACATCACATGGGTTACTGCGCGGGATGAGACAAGGCCTTTTAGGCAGGATGCTTCAGTCAAGCTCGAGCGCCTGTCTCCCGGAGAAAGCTTGGTCGAGGCGATAATGGCTGGAAGACTCGATGCTATTATGATTCCTCATCCCTCACATGCATTTCTTCAAAATAGCCAGCTCGTTAGACTGCTTAAAGACCCGATCGCAGATGAAGTCCGCTACTTTAAGAAGTTTGGGTATTTTCCCATAATGCACATCGTGGCATTTCGCGATGAGGTCCTCAAAAACTCACCGGGCTTGGCACAGGCCGTATTTGAAGCGTTCCAGCGCTCATCGCAAATTGCCAGCGAACGCTGGGAAGATCCGAACTGGTCTGTTCTGGCCTGGGGCCGCCAGGCCATTGAGAAACAGCAAAAGGTTCTTGGTGATGACATCTGGCCAAACGGCCTGGAAAAGAATATGGCCAACCTGACTTGGTTCATAGAGCAATCTCACGACCAAGGTTTGATAAGCAGGGTATATCGCCCAGAAGAACTCTTCCACCCAAGTGTTCTTGAGGTCTAACTAAGGCAGCAATGATCTCTAGTCTCGAATATCTTGAAGGAACCAATCTAGGGGTAGCTCATGGCCGAGACCATGTTTCGTAGCTTCCCGAAATACATGACCGCCCACTGAGGCGAACTGAAGTCCCTGAGTTCCGGTTCCGATAAATAAAGTAATCTGCTCATCTGAGATTCGGCCAGGCACCTTACCAGTCTCAACCTCAAGCATTAAAGGGTACTCCCCCGTGGAAGCTGCACGCGCATCTGGAATTCGTGCCCTGTCCTGGACGCTTCCAGCAACGAAGGAAGAGATCCCGCCAGCTTTCCATTCGATCATAGGCATGGGCGTTCCAAATGGAACTGTGTTTATTCCCAACTGGACAATCACGTCTGACCGGGATATCAAAGCCTCGCTTAGTTCTCGTCGCGTCACGCACACCACGTGCGCACCAGGACTCAGCCATTCGGGCTCAAACGTGGGAACCATCGAGTCGGTTGCACTAGCAACGATCAAGGCACCTCGAACAGCTTCTTCAGGGGTGCCAACGGAATCTATTTGGATCCCAAGTTTCTCGGACATCTCCTTCGCGTAGGCATCCCTGTTAGCTTTGGTCGGGCTGAAGACCCTTACCGTGTCTACTCTTCTTGCCAGAACGAAGGCTTCCAGGAACGATCGGGCCATTCCTCCTGACCCGAGCATGCCTACTGAAGTTGCGTCGCTCCTGGCAAGAAGGTCGACACCAATTCCCATTGAGCCGCCAACGCGCATATGTTGAAGATAGCCGTCCTGAATAATTGCCAACGGTGCGCCGTCGGAAGCACTAAATAACATTACAAGGCCGCAAAAGAGGCCGGGTTTTACACAATATTTTTCCTGGGTCTTTCCGTCGGGCCAGGATGCGATGTCTGATTTCATTCGTATCGCGACAACTCCGAAACTTGAAGACGCCCCGACCATGTTGCCCCATTGGTAGTAGTCGCTATCACGGCCGGTAGGGAGGTAATAATCAATCCGCGGTCCATAGGTTGCTTCACCGCGCTTTAGATCATCGTACCCGACTCTCAGGGCAGACATCGTACCCTGCATATCGAGAACCGATTTCACGTCATCATTACTGAGTACAAGCATGCCTAGCTCCTTATCTGCACATATTGAGATCTCAACTGCCGCAGGTGGCGAGAAGAATAAAGGTGAGGGATCAGACCTACCAATCATATTCCAACTCATCAGTATCGGTGGGCAATCTGAGCCTCTTATGCGCCAAAAGCGGGCATTTGCCAGCATATTCCGGGATATTGTGGTAGCCGGTGATTTACAAGGGTAATACCATAGGTCTTTTTCTCCTTATGCCATTCTCCCTATATCACTGTTTGATACAATGGGATCGCTTCGACTAAGGGGGTTCGTGAAGTTTGAGTTATTCCAAGATGGGCCAACGGGCGGCTGTTGACCGGTGCTGCAAAGGCAAAGCTGGCAAAATGTGCCCTACGGTATACCTCGCAGAGGGCGGGTGAGGATATTTGTGCCCTTTTAGAGTGGACTAATGTAACCATTCTCAATATTGAATGATTCAATACATTTTGGATTCTGTCGCAATGCAATTGGGTGGACGAAGAACAAGAAACTAGCGGAGATTGGGGGTAAGTATCGGGAAATATGAGATTGTCGGTTCGCGCACGCTTGGCGCGATCAACGGGCCAAATCTCGGCTAAAGCCACCAAATAACTGAACCTAATTCAACCGAAGGAGTAAAAGTGAAATTTAGAAGGTCAATTGTGAGAAAATACAAGCTACCAAGAAAGAAGCCAGCAGCTCTGGGCCTTACTGTTGCTAGCGCTGGGATGCTTTTGGCGGCTTGCGGATCCAGCTCCTCAACCACCGGCTCAAACGGCGGAACAACCGCAACGACCTCGGCCAGTGCTGCCGCGGCGGCATTTTTCAAGGGCAAAACAATCACCTTGATCGCACCAGACAATCCAGGAGGCGGTTACGACCAGTATGCAAGACTTATTGCACCCGGCCTGGCAGCAGCACTTGGAGCAACCATAAACGTCGAGAACGTCAATGGCGGTGGCACGGTCGTAGGTACCAACCAAATGGCGGCAGCTTCTCCGGACGGGCTGACCTTAGGAATGGTGAATACCGGAGGTGACCTTGCGAGCCTGGTCGAAAAGAAGCCCGGTCAAAACTTTGACTTATCAAAGCTCAGCTATGTTGGACAGCCTGGCACCTCGCCGAGCGTCTTTCTAACCTCTCCCAAATCGGGCGTTACCAGCTTTAGCCAGCTGCTCACTATCAAAACTCCTATAAAGGTGGTCGATGTCCGCAACGGCACAGGCGACATGTTCAACAGGGTTGTTCTTGGGGCATTCAACATTCCTCACACCTTCATAACAGGATTCACATCGACGTCAACTTTGAAACAGGGTTTCCTGGCCGGCGATGGTCAATATCTGTTTGAGAATCTTCCGCCGATGCGTTCTATGCTTGACGGAGGCCAAGCCAAAGCGCTTCTAGTCACCTTCCAGCCGACGCTCGCCAATCTGCAAGCTTCAGTGAAGGGTGCAGTCACCTTGAGCGACGCCTTGAGCTCAGCCAAACTGAGCGCAGATCAGTCAGCCGCGGTCAAGGAGGCCTTGGCACTGGGTGCGCTCACCTATGACCTTGCCGGGCCCCCTGGAATTCCAGCGGCTAGGCTGGCGGTTTTGCGGGACGCCCTGGCAAAAGTTGTGGCTGAATCGTCAACGATTGCCCAGGCCACCAAAGAAGGTGTGCCTCTGAACTTTGTTCCTGGAGCAACAATCCAAAGCCAAGTGGTAGCCGCCGTCAAGAACTCATCGGCAATTTCGCCGTACGTAAATGGAAGCTAGCTGATCAACTTCCATCATCATTTGCATTGAATAACCCGTAAGGCACACAGGAAATAATTTCTGGATGTCTTACGGGTTCAATATATATGAGACTGGTAGCTTTCTATTTACCATTCCCAATTTGAAATTGGCGAGATATATTGGTGGGATATCACCCAGAAGGGGCACAGTTTTCACAACACGCTGCCCAGGAGTATTTGACCATGGCCATAAGAAATAACATTAATATTTCGAGTTCAAGGTCATTTATCAATTGCGCCGACCGAGAGTCTGATACTGTGGTCACGTAGCGGACACTCGGCTAGGTTTGTAGAACTGTTTTGTTCCAGTCATGTAGAGTGGCCACCCCAATGAATTCGGCTCCTAATGGCAGTTGTTGCTTGGGGTAATGTTGCGAATTATGCATAAATAATGGTGTATTCGTTTTATTGGTAACCGGTAAATCAGAGGGTGGAATATGTCAGAACGTCGCATTGACGCGGTTGCAAAGGCTACGGGCGCATCTAAGTACACTGCCGATGTCGTGCTCGAAGGAATGGCCTACGCGGCTGTAAAGAGGAGTGATTTTCCATCGGCATTGATTGAGAATATCGACACTTCAATCGCAGAAAAGATGGAAGGGGTCCTCGGAGTCTTCACCGCCAAGGATCTACCCGTCAAAACAAACCTTTATGGAAGAAGGGTTTTTGATGTTCCGATTTTGGCAGATGGCAGGGTAAGAAGGGTTGGCGACCCAATTGCCGCAGTGGTTGGAACCTCCAGGGAAATCGCTGAGGCAGCCGCGGAGCTGATTGAAATTGACTACAAAGAACTTCCAGCGGTCACTACGGCGCGCGAAGCCATTAAATCAGGTGCGCCTCTAGTACATGAAAGGCCCTGGGAATACGACGGTGCCGTTGTAACGCCTGACTCGGGCAGCAACATCCAGTCCATAGATACTCATGGCTCGCTTGAGGCCTCCGAAGCAGCTTTGAGAAACGCGGTGCACATTGTGGATGAAATCTACACCACGCCGGGAGACCACCAGGGATATATTGAACCGCAGTCATGCGTCGTCGATTACCAAAATGATGGAACCCTTACGGTATGGGCAACCAACAAAAGCCCCTACAGACTGCGCGATGTCTTGGCGACGGTATTCTCTCTCGATCCCAAAAAGATAGAAGTGATGCCAACGATTCTCGGTGGTGATTTTGGGGGGAAGGGAGCCCCTGGCGACGCACCTTTGTGCACAGCATTGTCGATGCTGATGAAACGGCCGATAAAAATGACACTGCGCTATGGCGAAGACCTGCTTTCGACCGACGGCCGGCATGGATCTGAAATAAGAGTGCGCTTAGGAATAGACGGAGAAGGAAAGCTCCTAGGCGGCATCATGGAGGCGCTCCTTGACGGTGGCGCGTATGCCGGTTTCAAACCAGTGCCTACGGTAAACCTTCACGGAATTGTTGACGCGGCGATAGCCTACCGAATTCCCGAGTTTTTTGTAGAGTCCAAGATCGTATACACCAATAACCAACCCAAAGGCCATATGAGGGCACCGGGATCACCTCAGGCGGCTTTCGCCTTCGAGTCCGCAATCGATGAGCTTGGACGCCGGTCAGGTATGGGTCCGGTCAAGATACGCGAGGTAAACCTTCTCAGTGATGGTGACGTCAATCCTTACGGCGACACGTGGATCGAGCACCGGGGCAAAGAGGTGCTTGCATTGGCGACCTCACAACCGAATAACCTCCAGGTACCCAAGGGTTGGCTTTACGGCGAAGGTGTCGCTGTTTACGCGAGAAGCATGGCGGCCGTTCCAAAAACAAGTTTGAGACTGCGTAGAGGCCAAGGGGGGAAGATCATAGCCGAGGTCCCAATCCCGGAAAACGGCGCCGGCGGCCAAACGGTCGTGCGTGAAATGCTTCGCAGCGGCCTGGGCCTAAGCGCTGACCAAGTTGAGGTAAAACAGGTGTCAACTTCGTTGCTGCCAACGGATGCTGGCGTCGGCGGCAGCCGGGTAAGCCTGGGAGTGACCGTTGCAGTGGCGAATGCCATCAAGCTTTGGAAACAACTGCCTGCTGACCAGGATCTGGTGGAAGTAACCACGACTGAGGGGTCGGATGGTCCCAGTGGGGCGTATAGCGTTCAGCTGGCCCGGGTTGCAGTCGATCCTGCCACCGGGCAGCTAAAGGTGCTTGAAATCATTTCCGCAGTCGATGTCGCGGAAATTGTAAACGAAAAGGCGCACCAGATGCAGATCGATGGCGGAACCGTCATGGGATTTGGATTCGCAGTTATGGAAGATTTGCTTGAAGACGACGGACGGGTTTGGGCCTTGAGCATGGGCGACTTCAAGATTCCTAATGTTGCGGATATTCCAACACTTACCACCGTTCTGCTACGGGGCGGCCGTGGTGTTGGGCCTAACAATATCAAAGCAGTTGGCGAGCTCACCAACTGTCCCACAGCTGCAGCTATTGCCAACGCGGTTGCAGATGCCACGGGAGCACGGTTGAGAAAACTTCCCATTAAGGCGGAAGCTATTTACTGGGCGATGAAGGAAGGTAACGCGAGGTGAAAATCACTTTTAACTTGAACGGCAAGGGCATGGAGCTTGACGTAGATCCAATGTCACTAGCTCTGGATGTGATAAGGGGGCTGTCTCTCACGGGGACCAAAGAGGGATGCGGGGTAGGAGTTTGCGGCGCCTGCACCATTATGGTGAACGGATCTCCAGTAAGTTCCTGCATTTGTCTGGTGGGAACGCTATCTGACAAAGACGTGTGGACCATCGAGGGTCTAGCCGAAAAGATGCCGGAGCTCATTGATTCGTTTGTTGAAAAAGAGGGAATGCAGTGCGGAATTTGCACCCCAGGACAGATAGTGGCGGCGGCAGCAATTGATTCGGTCGGGGCTTCCTCGCCAGAGGACATCAAGAAGTACATGGCCGGCAACCTTTGCCGATGCACCGGATATCAAACAATTCTTAGCGCGGTGGAGGAATACGTTGCAATCAACTGATACTGAATTTCTGATCCCGACCTCAGTTGGCGAGGCACTCCAGGCGATCGCCAAAGAAGATGCGATCTTCCTAGGTGGTGGAACATCGACGGCCCTTTTATATAAAACCCGTTTAATCGAACCCTCACGAGTGGTATGGCTGGGCAACGTGAACGAGCTCAAAGGGATAAGAATTTCTGCCTCAGAGGTAAGAATTGGAGCCATGACCTCGGTTGCGGAAATAGCTGCCGACAGCGAAATTGCACGTCTTCTTCCGGGACTTAGTTCGGCGGCAGGGGTTATTGGGAATGCCCGGGTTCGTGCTATGGCAACTCTTGGCGGCGCTCTAGCACATGCCGATCCCCGTCAGGATATTCCACCGGCTCTGATCGCTGTGGACGCGAAGGCGTCTATACGGAGCTTGTCATCCACACGAGAAGTGAGCCTTGCCGAGTTTTATGCGGGATTCCTGGAAACTGTGCTCGATCCCGATGAACTCGTCACCGAGGTTGTAATTCCTATCACTTCGAATCGCCGGTCTGCGTATTTGCGCTATACACCGACGTCCGAAGGTGATTATCCAACTGTCGGCGTGGGCTCATCGTTGACCTTTGCGGACGACGGAAAAACGGTCAGTGCGGCGAAAATAATACTTTGTGGAGTCGGAGCAGTACCAATCATTGCTGCGCAGGCTGCCCAAGCCCTGATAGGTACGACAGCTGATGAATCTGTGCTGCGCAACGCAGCTGCCCTTGTTCGCGGCGCTATTGATCCGCAGGACGACGAACGGGGCACCGCAGATTACAAAACTGAAATGTCAGAGGTTTTTACCTACCGGTGTCTCAGACTTTGTCTGGGTAACTAGCACCGGCACCACTGAGAGCTGGTCGTCTTGGATGCATCCTGCTCATCTAAGCGATCAATCTCAGGCGTTTCGGCGTCCTACTCCGGTGCAACTCCATGATGGCCTTGGCTAAAGTGGCATTCTTGGATTTTATGGCATCAACAATATCGAAGTGCTCCTGTACTCCTGGTGTTCCATGGCTTGCTTCGCCCTCCTTCACCGGGCGCTCAAACATCTCAAGGGAGATCTGGAACGTTTCGACAATCATGTCGAGTGCCCTGTTGTGCGCGCAGTGAGCGAGCGCCGTGTGGAATTCCAGGGACAGGCTCAGCTGGTAGTTGTCTTCTTCGACAGCGGCTTTTGATCGCATACAGATATCATCCAGAGCCGCGATATCCTCATCAGTAATTCTCTCACAGATCAGATCGATCAAGCCGAGTTCGAAAGTCAGGCGCGCTTCGCGCACCTCTGCGGCGGATATCGCTGCTGCAGCGAGCATATCATTCAGTCCCGCGCCAATTTGCGTAGAGCTAGGGGCCGTGACAAAGGCTCCACCGCGTGAGCCTACACGTACTTCGATCAATCCGATAGTCTCCAGAATTCGAAGAGCATCTCGCACGGTGGCTCTTCCAATACCAAAGGAGCTGCACAACTCCCTTTCAGTGGGGAGCCGGTCACCTGGCTTGAGCTTGCCTTCCCGAATGAGGGCCCTCACACGGTCAACAATTATTGAAGAGATCCGGACTGTGGTTATTGGACTAAACATCTGGTTCATCCCATGGTCCAGACTGGATGAATCCGGCTTCTTCTTATTGTCCACGTTCACTCCTGTTGTTCCCTAGCCGACCATCTAGGGTACTGACAAATCAGATACTGCTAGCTGATAAGCTTTGTCCCTTTTATATTTGTACCACTTGATGCATCATCTGTCACTAAATATTCAGTCGCACCACTCGCTAATTAGGATCCATAGTAACGTCCCAGTCTCGACCATACTCCAGAGATGGTGTTGAGTTTGCCACAATTTCCGTTCAGCAGAAACCTCAGCGACCCAATACGCGAATTTTGTTGGGTACGGTATCAAAAACAAAATGCTCGCGGGCTTTTTTGAGTTAACTTCTACCTGAATCCAATGGGTATGACAGTTAGACTAATATTCCGAATCAATCCTGACTTACATGTCTGAAACGTTCGGAGCGGCCTGAGCGATAGCGGATCCGCACGACGTCGGCGACTCGGCCGCGGTAGTATATGGTCGTTTGCCACGCCCAGGTGAGCGGATGGAATTTTACAGAGGGGAATTACCTATGACCAATGTGACGAGGACTTCAACGAGCCATTATGAAGTCCAGAAGAAGCGCCGCGCACAATTTATCGAAGATTGGCGCAACAACCAGCGAACTGTAATAAAGCTTGAAGACGTTGAAATGCATCAAACCAACCGGGGTCTTGTTTCGGGAGCCTACATCGGACCAGACGCCGAAAAGCCGACTCGAACCATGGATGGGGCTGCTCACGAGATTTCTACAGGTGTGACATCGAAGGTCCATCGCCACTCATGGGATGCAATGATGTTTTGCGTGGCTGGTTTTGGCTGGACTGAAATCGATGGAGTCCGGGTCAATTGGGGTCCTGGAGACAGCCTGCATCTTCCCGCATGGGCATGGCACAGGCATGGCAATGAAGGCGAGACGACTGCGAGATACATGAGTTTCTCCAGCGAGCCGTTCATGGAGATTCTCGGGTTTGCAATTCTTGAAGACGCCGGAGACACCCCATTTAGCGAGCTGCCTCCGCGCCCGCCATTCACCCAGGGGATATCCGGAAACGACCCATATTCCAGGCGAGTTCGCCGGTTGGGAGCGGAACAGGAAGCCCGAAGAAGCGGCCGACTCCACACGGGTTGGGATGAACTTGAATTCCTGCAGACTCCCCGTGGAACCCGCACAACCTTTCTCCTCGACAAAGCCACTGGATACCAGGCATCAGGAATAACAATGGCAATGTTTGAGATTGCGCCAGGCCGGGCCCAATCAATGCACCGTCACCCTGGAGAAGCATGGCTTTATGTAGTCGATGGAACCGGACACTCATTCCTTGGAACCGAGCCGGACAAGGGCGAGAATCACCCCTGGAAAAAAGGCGATTTGATCATTGTTGACCATTTCCTGTGGCATCAGCACATAAATGACGATCCGGAAAACAGTGCCAGGGTGGTTCGAATCCACATGTTCGATACCGTCTTGGAAACGATGAGAGCGCTTTGCGATCCCTTGGTCCTATTCGAGGAGCCGCCAGACCACATAAGGAATGCTCAGGCAGGAGATCTCAGCACCATCGTATGGCCGGAAGTAAGGCGGCCAACTTGGCCATAGACCACCATCACCATTCTGCGCCAATACACGGGGTATCGGCGCAGCGCATATTGCCCGATGAAGCTGGTACCCGAAACTGGGACCGAATCATCGTTGACGAGAGGATCAAATCCCGCCTTTTGTCCCACGCCCTGCTGGCACTGGCCCATGAAAAGGAGTTCTACGCGCTGCCGGGCGCGCTTCAGCGGCTCGTGATATTGTCGGGTCCTCCGGGGACCGGCAAGACCACCTTGGCTACCGGTCTCGCCGAAATAGTTTCCAAGGAATTGGCTGACCGAGGCGACACCTGTCTCGTAGAGATAAATCCCCACGTCCTACCCAGCGAAATGCTCGGCGAAAGCCAGAGAAACGTTGCAAGGCTCCTTGATAACTCGCTCCCAGAGTTGTCTCTTAGGTATCCTCACGTAGTCGTGGTAATCGACGAAGTTGAGAGTTTCGCAGTGCGGCGCTCATCTGCATCTTTCGAAGCCAACCCAATTGACGTGCACAGGGCAAGTGATGCCGTACTTGAGGGTATGGACAGGCTGATGAAACGCTGCCCCAACGTGTTAGTCGTCGCCACTACAAACTTTCCCGCCGCAATCGATGAGGCGTTCACCTCGCGTGCAGATCTGGTTCTTTCCCTGGAGATTCCGGACGTAGAGACGGCTGCCAAAATTATCGCCTTGTCGCTTGAAGAACTCGCCGGAATTTGGCCAGAATTAGAGTCACTGGCCGCAAATTCCGAATTGCATCACCAGCTTGCCGAAGCATGCGTTGGATGGGACGGGCGGCAGTTGCGCCGTTTGCCATTGAAGGCGATGTCAGACAGGAAGGAACTGGCATTGAACCCGGAGAAACTTACCCCCCGAGACCTCTTCGCAGCTGCTTCAATGTAATCGTACAAACAATGGGGGATGAGATAATCATGAGTGCCACAGAATCTGAATCCGAGCCTCAGCAAAAGCGGATGATGGAAGTAGAAAATCCGGTAGGCCTTGACTCATCTAGAAAGAATCCAACCCATGGTTCAGATGCCATGGTAGATCAGCTGGGCGTACTGGGGTATAGGTATATTGCTATAAATCCAGGATCGAGCTTCAGAGGATTCCACGATTCAGTTGTTAATTATCACGGCAACAAAGATCCGAAGCTTCTATTATGCCTCCACGAGGAAGTCGCGATCTCTCTCGCTCATGGATATTCCAAGGTCGGAGGAAGGCCTGCGGCGGCAGCGATACATGACCTTGTTGGCCTAATGCACGCATCGATGGCTATTTACGACGCGTTCCTGGACCAGGTCCCAATGGTGATTCTCGGTGGAAGCGGACCTAGGGACCGTTTCAAGCGAAGGCCCATAGATTGGATCCATTCTGCGGACACCCAAGCCGAGCTGATCCGGTCATATGTCAAATGGGACGATGAGCCCAACCCGTCGTCTGCTTTCGTTCAAAGCTTGATCAAAGCACATCAAATCGCAAATTCGGCGCCATACGGACCCACCTACGTCTCGCTCGACTGCGCACTCCAGGAAGAGGAGGCTTCCCAAGGCTCTGGTCCGGATCCCGACATCCAACTTTTTCAACCCAATCCTCCGATTGCGCCCCATCTCGAGGCCGTCCGGGCCGCGGCCAAGATGCTCTGCGATTCCCGAATGCCAGTAATTATCGCGGGCCGCATCGGGCGAAACGCTCTGGCGACAGATCTGCTGGTCGAGTTGGTAGAACTTCTGGGCGCGGCTTATATCGATGACCGCAATACTGTTGCATTTCCCACCGACCATCCCAACAACTGCAATGCGGACCCAAGCATCATCTCAGATGCAGATACGATACTCTCAGTCGATGTAGTCGACCTTCCTTCTTTGATCGAGCGTTCGAAACCAAGCGATGGCCCAAGTGCTAACAGTGCCAAGATCATTGATCTTTCCATGGGTGACATCGGTGCAAAATCATGGAGCAACTCATCTGGCATGATCAAGCCTCGCAACATCCATCTGCTCTGTGATCCAATCCACGGCCTTAAGGAATTGATCGCAGCAGCAAGGCAAATAACCCGCAAAAGAGATGCTGCCGGACGCAGTCGGCTCATAGCGGAAAGGATGAGTGCCGCAAAGGCGTTACAGGAAAGGGACATGCGTTCCCATTGGGACGACATGCCGATATCACAGCAGAGACTTGTAGCTGAAATGTGGCAGACCGTCAAAGATACCAGCTGCCTTCTGCTTCTGAGAAATACCAGGAGCTGGCCAGAAGGAATCTGGAAATTCAGGGGCGCCGGCGAATATTTTGGGGACTCTGGCGGTGGAGGAGTCGGCTACGGGCCTGGTGCGATGGTGGGTGGCGCACTGGCAGCAATGGACAACGACAAACTTGGCGTTGGCATTGTAGGCGATGGAGACTTTCTGATGGCATCGTCAGCCCTTTGGACCGCGGTACATTACGGAATACCTATGCTGATGGTTATAAACGACAACAACTCGTTTTACAACGATGAGCCGCATCAGGCGCGGGTTGCAAAGCACCGCGGCCGTCCACCGGAGAACTCGTGGATTGGCATGCGAATCAGCGAACCCCAAGTGGATCTAGCCGCCCTGGCCAGATCTTACGGCTGCTGGGCCATTGGTCCAGTCGACGAGCCCAGTGATCTCTCGAACGCCCTCAAATCCGGGCTAAATCAAGCCTTGAATGGCAAAGTAGCTGTCGTACATGTCCATACAGCCCGTTGAATGATCTTGAAATCCGTTAATCTGGTGAACTGAGTCGAAGGCTGGGCGGCCAACAAAGTATGCTCTATTGCCATTTGGGCGGTCACACCCTGTTCCCCGCTCACGACGCCCTAACCGCGTCCTGTGAGATCATCCGTGCGATTGATGGGAACTCCTTGCAGCATTGCACGATCCACTACTTAGACAACTTTCGGGGCATGTCAGAGATCATAATTTTATTTTAAAAGAGGATCTCCCGTCCGAAATATCTGGGGTAAAAGCTGAGAATTCTACGAAGATTATTGAAGCAATTGGGCTCATTGGATTTATCCGGCAGGCAACGCTTGCTTTCGTGACGTTGGTACTCGACTGGCGACTGGCTCGAGAACTGTTGAAAATGATTCATAAAGGTTGTGTAGCGAATCTTGTGCAAATTCCATCTGCTGAAGTCTCAGTAGGTGGTGGCCATGGTATCTAGGTATTTGAAATTATTGGATACTTAGACCCCGAAGGAGGGTTACACATGG
>SCQM01000151.1 GCA_004298555.1 Actinomycetota bacterium
CGAGGAGAAGATCGAATGGGAGCCCGGTGACACGATGTACATTCCTGCCGGAGCCTGGCACCAGCATCATGTCCTCTCCGAGGAGCCTGCCATGGTGATCGCAATCAAGCCGCTTCCACTTCAGGAGTTTCTGGGCGAGATGAACATTATCTATAAAGGTGACCAGCCAACTTACAACCACGACTATCGCCCGGGTACCTTTCTCGAGGAACTGAAGAAGATAGGGAAGGAGTCATAGGACTGAGTTGCCGCTCCGTGGAGCTATAACCCAACCTGGTGGCCATGACCTGGATTTGAGGGTCAAAAATATGAACGCTGGAACCGGTTGCTCAGCCAGGTATAAGAGTGCTCAAACAAAAGGGATGGCCTGCTGGATCCATAAAAACCAGCCAGCGTTCCGGGTTCGGTTGTACTTGCATCTTCGTGGCTCCGGCTGCCAATGCCAGCGATTCACCAAGCACCAGATCTGAAACAGCAAAGTCGAGATGGATTTGCTGGAGAACTGCTGGGTCAGGCCAGGTCGGAGCACGGTACTCGGAAACACGCTGAAACGTGAGCCATATCTTCTCTAGTTGGATAGCGGCAAAGCTACCGGCATCATAGGCGACGTCGATTTGAAGCATCCTGGAATAAAAGCCCGCTAATTCATGCGGATCCGCACAATCCAGAGACACAGAGCCAAGTCTTATCTCTTCCCCTGCCACGACTGTAACCCCCTGAAAACCGCTCGACTAACACTCGCACTTGCATCTATATTCTCCCAAATCATATCATCACGCTGCGTTCGAAAGCCCAGACCATCGATACTAAAATTCCTATTACGTCTTGCGTAGCTACGTCTCACGTAGTAGTCTCAGCATCATGACAAATACCAAGAAGGCGGCAGGCTTGAGACGAGTGAACGATCCGCCAATCCTAATCCTGACGAGCCTGGCTTCTGGACCAAAGCATGGCCACTGGCTTGCCAAGGACATCGAGGCCTTTGCAGGCGTTAAGCTTGGTCCTGGCGCCCTCTATGGCGCCATCACACGTCTAGAGGAGCGCGGTCTGATCGAGCCCCTCGACAGCCACGACCGGCGCCGTCCGTATCACATCACAGAAATGGGTGCCAAGGCACTTGCCGAATCAATCGCAGAGATGCGCCAGATAGCAGAGGTTGGCACAGCCCGCCTTGGATTGTCGCTGGGATCAGTTTCATGAGAAACAGCCAAAAGAATCCCGCTAAATTGCTGCGCTGGTATCCTCGCGCGTGGAGGCAACGATACGGAGCCGAGTTCATTAATCTCATGGAAGACAGCCTCGAGGGAAGACATCCCACACTGCGATTCAGATTCTCTATAGCCATTGCAGGAATTCTCGAACGAGGTCATTCCGCAGGCATTATCGGTGATGGCGGAACCCCAGCGGACCGGGCCAGAGCAGGTTCTCTGTTGGTACTGTGCGCTTGGAGCACATTTTTATTCGCTGCAGCAAGCTTTGCTAAATTATCCGAGCACTTCAATACCAAAGTACCTCAGGATTCGCGGAGCCTGATTGGCTCAATCTACAGTCTGACAGTTCTACTTGGACTCGCCAGCTCGGCCCTAGTTCTAGCCGGTGCAGCTATTGCGGTTCCAGCTTTTATAGCATATCTCAAAAACAACGGGTGGAGGACTTTCAAAGTCCACCTAGCTAGAGCCCTACTAGTTTCCTCCTTGCTCATTGCCGCCACCGCCGCGCTAAGTTTTTGGGCGCACCATTTATCGCATTTTCAACGTAATGGGGGCGACTGGCTCTATTCGTTAACCTTTTTGAGCTGGGCGCTCCTCGTTGCCATTGCCACAGGCCTTTGGATCCGTGCGATCGTTGCGGCAGCCGCCCATTTCAAGTTATCTGCGCGGAATCTGCGCATCGAGGGACTTTTTGCCGAAATCGTGGCAATCTTGGTCATTGCCGCTAGCCTCTCCACGGCAACATGGTGGGCAGCCATGCGGATTTATGCGCCGCAGTTCTTTACTGCCAATAGGATGAGCACGGCATCATCTCCGTTCGACCCGAGTCTCATAATAACGATGGCTCTAATGTTGGCTGCGGTAGTCGGCTCTGGATATGGAACCATGCGAATCAGGAATGCCGCAACAATCGCGGCGGCTTCGAACCGGAACTAGAATCGCCATCCGATTTTAAGCTCGCTCGTATGCCTCACCTTTGGCACCTCACCTTTGGCGTCACCTTTGGCACCTTTGGCGTATACCAGTGAATTAAAGGTCTTTTCGGAACCTTCCAGCAATCACCACAACCTGGAGATGCCGCTCAACTGCAAAAAAGTGGCAGCCCCAACGGGATTCGAACCCGTGTCTCTACCTTGAGAGGGTAGTGTCCTAGGCCTCTAGACGATGGGGCCACTGTCGTGCCGAGTAGAGAATCAATCTTAGCCGTCGCGTACCCCAGCATGTCATGTGTCCGTAATTTGGTGTTATCTTCTACAAATTAAACCCTGATCGTTTGGAAACTGGCCTGCACTGGACACTGAGTTGGGTTTCGCGCTAGTTGCAATTCCCGCTATTTAGAAGACATCCGATACCCGGACAGGGTTCATCAGGCTCAAGTTATGGTGAAATGGTTGGCCGAAGAGCTTAGCATTGACCCATCAGCGGCGCCTTCTCCCATAACTAATGGGACAACGCTCGGGGGGAAGGACTCGAACCCTCAATGACAGGACCAGAACCTGCAGTGTTGCCAATTACACCACCCCCGAAGGTCAATGAATGACTAGTTAAATTTAGCCATGACAATTCAGCTACCATGCCGAAGTACTGAGAGGAATTTATATCCGACAATCCGTGACGCTGCAACCGCGATCGTCTCTCTGGCATAGTCAACTACAAGTTGCACACCGTGGACAGGTGAATTGGCTGACCTTGCGGCCGTGGTGGTGAAACCCAAAGAACTTATCATTTGCGTAGCCCGCAGCAAATGGAATCCATCAGAAACAACTATGACATTGCGGATGCCCCGGGCAGACAACAGTTTGGACACCGAAACTACCGATTCCCAGCTGTCCCGTCCCACAGGACTCGAAACTATAGCCCCGGAGGGTACTCCTTTGTCAGTTAAATAGGTCTTCCCCACTTCTGCTTCCGTATAGGCGTCACCGGGGGATGAGCCTCCAGTCACAAATATCACGGGTGCATACTTTTGCCGATAAAGCGTGTCAGCCTCATCAAGTCTTGCCGAGAGATCATGGGAAGCCACTCCGTTGTATTCTGCAGTGCCCATGACAACAATCGCCTGCGAGTGAGCTGGCCTGGCCGTGACCGACTCCTTGTACACCTGGATAAAGGTGACAACCAAGTAGATGATTGCAATCGCCACTACTGCGACCAGCAGCCGCTTGACAATCTTAAAAATCAGAAAAGGGAAACACATTACGTGTTGCGTATACCTATCAACTCGCCGGCTGACACCAATCTCTGCAATGTAGCCTTCTTTCCCAGCAATTCGATGGATTCAAATAGTGGCGGACCAACTTTTGAACCCGTTAGGGCCACACGAATCGGTGCCTGCACTTTCCTTAGCGGCGTGTCAATTGAATCACAGTACCTTCGAGTAGCGTCGTGAAGCTGTTCGGCTTTGAACTCGGACAGGTTCAGGTAAATTTCGCTGATATCACTGATAATTTGAGCTGATTTTGGATCCTTGCGCAAAACTGAATCAGCCAAGTCAGAGGATATCTCAATGTCAGACTGAAAGAGAAAACCGACCATGCCGGAGGCCTCGCTGAGCAAGGAGACCCTTTCTTGCACAAGCGGAGCTATCTTTGAGAAGACCTCGAGTTGCTTCACGCTTCCTTGCCACCAGTCGTTTTTCTCCAAAAATGGCAGGCAGTAATTCACAAACTCATCAGCAGACAGCTCGCGGATATATACACCATTGAAGTGCTGCATCTTCTTCTCATCAAAGAAAGCCGGCGAATGGTTCACCTGGTCGATATCGAATAACTCAATCATTTCTTCGATGGTCATGAACTCGCGATCCCCACCTGGGCTCCAGCCAAGGAGCACAAGATAGTTGACCATTGCCGAAGCGAGGTAGCCCATCTCGCGGTAATCCTCCACGGCTACCCTATCTCGCCTTTTAGAAAGCTTCTGACGTTTGGCATTGACCAATACCGGAACGTGGGCAAAAACTGGAAGCTCCTCCATGCCAAGCGCCTGAAACAAAAGGATTGCCTTGGGAGTGGTGGGGAGATGTTCTTCTGCTCTAAGGATATATGAGATCTTCATATCCATGTCGTCGACTACATTTGCCAGCACGAACAGGGGAGACCCATTGGACTTCACGATAATGAAGTCATCCAGGTTCTCATGATCGAATACTACGTCGCCACGAATCTTGTCATGCACGACGGTCTGTCCGGGACGGGGAATCTTGAACCTTAGCGCTGAGTCCGGTGTTCTTGGATTATTTCTGTTTCTGCAGTAACCATCGTATCCTGGAGGACCTCCACGCTCCTTGACGCGCTGGTCAATCTCATCTCTGGTACAGCCGCACCAGTATGCGTTGCCCTCGTCAATCAGACGCGCGACCGCACGGGCATAGAGCTCCGATCTCTCGGACTGCCGGTAAGGACCCTCGTCCCAGCTGATTCCGAGCCACGTCAGGGCCGAAAGTATGCCTTCAACCCATTCCTCGGCATTTCGGGCTTCGTCGGTATCTTCAATGCGCAGGACAAAGCTGCCGCCCGCCTTGCGCGCAATTAACCAGTTGTAAAGTGCCGTCCGTGCCCCACCCACATGGAAGTAACCAGTGGGAGATGGAGCGAACCGAACTCTCAGAGTACTTTTCACACTTCAAAGCTAATCGCAAAGGAGAAGAAAGAAACCGCTAGAGAAGGACTCCAGGACCAATAACACTTCATATGGAGCGTCCACTGAGCTTTACTGCGGTCTCGAAACCCGCACTGACTACATCTCTTCGACAGCTCCAAATAGTAACCTAAACAATCAAAACTCAGGAAAGCAGTCTCTTCGCAACGACAATTCGCTGGATCTGATTGGTCCCCTCATAAATCTGGGTAATCTTGGCATCCCGCATAAATCTTTCAAGCGGGAAGTCCTGGGTGTAGCCGTAACCACCCAATAACTGGACTGCATCTACGGTAACGTTCATAGCAACATCTGACGCGAACATCTTCGCCATTGCCCCAATTTTGCTAAGTTCTCCAGCAGGGTCAGAATCTACCAGAGAACATGCCTGGTAAACGAGTGCCCTGGCTGCCTCGGTCTTAGTTGCCATATCTGCCAGCATGAACTGCAAGCCCTGGAACTCGGCAATGGCATGCCCAAACTGCTTCCTGCTTTTCATATAGTCGCTGGCATAGTCGATCGCACCCTGCGCAATTCCAACGGCTTGAGCACCGATAGTCGGCCTGGACCGGTCAAGCGTGCCCATAGCGATGTAGAAGCCCTGGCCTTCTTCTCCAATTAGGTTTTCCTTGGGCACACGGACCTCGTCAAAAATCACCTCTCCTGTCGGCGAACCTTTAATGCCCAACTTATGTTCGAGTTTGGCAACCTTGACTCCCCAATCCGCTTCGACCACGAACGCCGAGATGCCCTTATGTCCAGCACCGGGATCCGTCTTAGCGAACACGGTGTAGGTGTCTGAAATTCCGGCATTTGTGATCCAATACTTGGTACCAGAGATTATGTAGTCATCCCCGTCTCTGATCGCGCGGGTTTTCATAGAGGCGACATCTGACCCGGCATCGGCTTCTGACAAGCAATAGCTCGCTTGCGCCTCCCCTGCCGCAATCCTAGGCAAGTATTTGCTCTTCAGCTCATCGGAACCCCAATACAAGACCGGAATCATGCCCAGCTTTGAGATCAGCATCACGAGCGCAGTTGTTGCGCATACCCTAGCCAGCTCCTCGACCATAATTGCCTGGAACACATGGTCGGCGCCAGATCCTCCATACTCTTCTGGAATCCAAAGCGCAGGAAGTTCCATATCCACGCAGTCGTGGAAATTGTCCCACGAAAACTCGGCCTTTGCATCGACTTCAGAAGCCCTGGGAGCAATCTTCTGGTTCGCGAACGCTCGAACCGACTCCCGGAACTTTCTATGATCATCTGTTAGCTGGAATGTTTGCACCTAAACGATCTTAGTGCTGCGCAAATATTTGGCAAGAGGAGAGTTGAACTATCCGCCTTTGGCTTTGCTCACTGGCAGATAACCGTCATTGGCCACGGGCTTTGATACGCTTAGAAACGTTTATTCAGCGATCGAGGAGTTCAAAATGGCCCCATATTCCAGCACAGCTCTTCAAAATCGTGAACTCAAGCTTGTTGAAGACCAGATTGGATTGCTACTGGAAAGATTCCCAGCCAGCTCGATGCCCGATAAGGAATTTTGGAGCGCACAATACGATTTGGGACTTGCGTGGGTGCATTTCCCGCTGGGACTTGGGGGACTAGGAGTGTCACCTTCATTTCAAGAGATCGTTGAAAGCAGACTCCGGGAATCAGGTGCTCCCTCGAACTTTCTAATAAATCCGATTGGTATTGGGATGGGGGCACCGACACTCGCTGCTTTTGCACCGGTCGAACTTGCGCAAAAGCTTCTCAAACCCATATTTACCGGCGATGAGATTTGGTGCCAACTCTTTTCCGAACCCGGCGCGGGTTCTGATGTGGCCTCGGTAAAGACTAGCGCAGTCAAAGACGGCGACGAATGGATTATCAATGGGCAAAAGGTATGGACCACCCTGGCCCATGTCGCCAAATGGGGCATGCTCCTCACTCGTACTGACACAACCCTTCCCAAACATGCCGGAATGACCTACTTCATTCTGGATATGCATGCTCAGGGCGTCGAAATCAGACCTCTTCGCCAAATGACCGGAGATTCTGAGTTCAACGAGGTCTACCTCACTGACGTACGGATTCCTGATTCATATCGAATTGGAAATATTGGCCAGGGCTGGAAAGTTGCCATCACAACTTTAATGAATGAGCGCGTTTCGCTTGGCGGTACGACTGCTGGCAGAGAATCTGGCTCAATCGGCGATGCGGTGAGGCTTTGGAGAACATTGCAAGTTAAAATCCCTTCTGACAGAGACAGGCTAATGCAGCTATGGATTGAAGCTGAAGTTAGCAGGCTCACCAATATACGCGCCTCTCAGCAACGGTTAGCTGGCACGCCGGGTCCTGAAGGATCTGTTGGCAAACTAGTAAGTGCCGAACTCAACAAAAAAGTTTATGAATTTTGCATCAATATTCTCGGAGCAAGGGGACTCACCTACTCGAGTTACGAAATGAAGAGACCTGAGTCTATTAAAATTGAGCTGGAAGACGGCAGCCTCGATTTCCAAAAAATGTTTCTTAGGTCCAGGGCAAATACGATTGAAGGCGGAACTTCCGAAATCATGAAGAACATCCTCGGAGAGAGGGTCCTCGGACTTCCACGCGAACCAAGCTCTGATTCTGACAAAGCTTGACCAGCCTTAGAGCCAGGGCTAAATGCTGAAAAGCTGCCGCCAGTCCTTGACTGAAGACAGCGCATCTGGCGTGAGTTTCAGGCTGAATTCGGGAATGGCATCCGCCAACTGCCTCTGCACTATGTAGCTATGACTTGCGCCTTTAAAGAACATCTTGCGGAATTCCAACAAATCAGCTTCAGCCGCGCCATCGAATCCAAATAGCTGCACAAAAAAGTCGACATCGTAGGTGATAGGACTTCTGCCGAAGGCGGCAGCTCTTTTGCCAATGAGAACGCTCAGGCCTGTCACGACATCTTCGTAGTGCTCGCCTTCAGTGATGACAATCTTGGCGGCCTTTTCTCTCACCAGCACCAGTGCATAGCCTTGGCCGGGTCCGGGGGTTCCCAAGAGATGCCTGGCGCGCCGGTCATCGGGAGTGACCATACCAGTTCGCGGCTTAGACCAACTATGTGCTATAGGAGGACCTATTATCCCTAGTGCAGCTTCATGTTTTGGACTCATTACGTAATTTGGTTGGCTCACAAATGCTACTTTACCTTAGATATCAATATTAAGTTAATTTTAGTAGGTATTACAGTCCATCGTTGACGGTTGATTGAGGAGCTGTCTCAGAAACTTTAATCAGGCCCATCACGATGGAATCAATTAGCGCCTGCCACGAGGCGTCGATGATATTTTCAGAAACTCCCATTGTCGACCAGGTCTCGTTGCCATCGGAGCTGTCAAGCAATACTCTGACCACCGCGCCGCTGCCAAGTGCCGAGTCAAGGACCCGGACTCTGAAGTCCGTCAAATGTACTTTGGCAAGTTCCGCAAAATAGGGCGCCAGCGCTTTACGAAGGGCCGAATCGAGAGCGTTCACCGGACCGTTGCCCTCGGCAGTCGCAATCATCCTGCTGCCTCCAACAACCACTTTGACGGTTGCCTCGGTAACAGCGCCGATTCCCTCGCGATGATCGGTAATGACGCGGAACGACTCCAGTTTAAAGAATTCCTGCTCCCATCCGCTGGCCTTTCGCATCAAGATTTCCAGCGACCCATCGGCTGCTTCGAAATGGTACCCCTCGTGTTCGAGTTCCTTTAGATGCTCAAGTACTTGGGCCAGCTCTTCAGAGTCGAGATCCAATCCAAGTTCAGCCGCCTTAATGGCAACAGTCGACTTTCCGGACATTTCGGAAACGACAAAATGCGATCCGTTCCCTACAAGCTCGGGTGAAACATGCTCATAGGCATCTTTTCGCCTTGTAATCGCACTGACATGCAAGCCAGCTTTGTGCGTAAAGGCAGAAGTCCCCACGTAGGGTTTTTGCGGATCCAGGTTGATGTTGACAATTTCGGCCACATGTCTAGAGACTGAGGTAATCAGCTCAATGCGTTCTGCTGGAACAGTTTCGACGCCCATCTTCAGCGACAGATTTGGTATTGTGACCGACAAATCCGAATTGCCGGTACGTTCCCCGTAGCCGTTTATGCAGCCTTGCACATGAGTAGCGCCCATCCTGACCGCGGCGAGTGCATTTGCGACCGCGCATCCCGAATCGTTGTGGAAATGGACCCCGATCTGGGCAGTAAGGCTTGAGCCAATAGCGCCAATGATGTCTTCAACCTCATGCGGCAGCGTGCCGCCATTGGTATCACAAAGCACGAGAGTTTTGGCCCCTGAGTCCTGAGCAGCTTTGAGAATATCCAAGGTAAACGCACGATTGGACTTGTAACCGTCGAAGAAATGCTCGGCATCGAGAAAGACATCTATTCCTTGGGACTTGAGAAAATTGACCGAATCAGCCACCATTTTCACGCCTTCGTCCAAAGTAGTGCGTAGCGCCTTCTCAACGTGATAGTCCCACGCCTTGCCAACTATGCAGACTCCCGAGGTATTGGCCTCGACGAGAGCACGAAGAGTTGGATCTTCATCCGCTCTTGTGGTGGCTCTTCGTGTAGACCCAAATGCCACCAGCTTCGCAGTTTTCAGCTTGAGTTCATTTTGAGCCCGTTTGAAGAATTCCTCGTCTTTGGGATTTGCTCCTGGCCAGCCGCCTTCAATGTATGCGACCCCGAGGCTATCGAGCTGCAGAGCAACCCTGAGCTTGTCATCGACACTCAGCGACAGCCCCTCTTGCTGCGATCCATCGCGCAAAGTGGTGTCATATATGTCTACCTTCGCAGGCAGACCAGGAACATGCTCAGCGGACATACGTAACCCAGTCTTTATATGTATCTAACCGACCTCTAACTGCATCATAATATGTGGACTGGATTGCCTTGGTCATTGGACCCGGCTTGCCATCACCGGCTACTCGATCATCGACCGATGAAACCGGCACAACCTCGGCGGCCGTGCCGCACAAAAAAATCTCGTCAGCAGTGTAGAGATCGCTGCGCAGCAGGTTCTCAACCGAAACCTCATAGCCCAGATCCTCAGCAATTCGCATTACAGAAGACTGGGTGATTCCTTCCAAGGCACCCGCAGATGTCGGAGGAGTATAGAGAACTCCATTCCGGACTACAAACAGATTTTCTCCAGTGCACTCCGAAACATATCCCTGGGCAGAGAGCAAAATTGCTTCGTCGTATCCAGCCTTGACCGCTTCGATCTTTGCCATGGCAGAGTTTATGTACATGCCCGTTCCCTTGGCAGCTGGCGGAAGTGTATTTGGGCTGTGCCTCTGCCATGAGGAGATCTTCAGACGTATCCCGTTTTGAGTCCCCTCGTCACCAAGATACGCGCCCCATGGCCAAGCGGCGATAGCGACTGAAACACTGCAATACAACGGGTTTAGTCCCATCTCACCGTAGCCAAGGTACACGATCGGTCTCATATAGCAGCTGTCGAGGTTGTTCTCTCTCACGACGCTCTTGGAGGCTTCAATAAGCTCAGCTTGGGTGAAAGGAATATCCATCATGAAAATCTTTGCGGAATTGAAGAGCCTCCTAATGTGGTCCTCAAGACGGAAAATAGCCGGACCGCTGGCAGTCTCATAGGCTCTGACACCCTCGAAAACGCCAGAACCATAATGAAGGCCATGCGTGAGGACATGGATTTTAGCGTCCTGCCAGGGAACGAGCTTCCCATCCATCCAGATCTTATCAGTCTCAGTAATTGGCATTTCTTCTACACCCTTTCCGCGATTGCATCGCCAATAGCACTCGTTTTTGCCCCTTCAGGAATCTCGTACGCTTCCAGTGCGCTATTTATTCTCGCGGCAGCTTCCTTTTCACCCAGGAACTCGAGCATGAGCGCCCCGGAACGGATTGCTGCCATAGGATTTGCTTTCCCAGTCCCCACTATGTCGTGGGCCGCACCATGAACCGGTTCGAACAGAGATGGGCCGGTTCGGTCTGGGTTCAGGTTGGCAGATGCGGCAAGCCCGATACCGCCCGATACCGCGCCGCAAAGATCTGTGAGTATGTCCCCGAAGAGATTGTCGGTAACGATTACGTCGTACCTGCCCGGATTTTCAACCATATGTATGCAGGCAGCATCTACATGGCTGTATGCGGTCTCTATCTTCGGATACTCCTTGGCGACCTCATTGAAAGTCCGCTGCCAAAGATCACCTGCATATGTAAGTACATTTGTCTTGTGGACCAGGCTGAGATGTTTTCTTGGTCTGGTTGCAGCGAGTTCAAAAGCATAGCGCACAACCCGCTCGACTCCGAAGCGGGTGTTCACAGACCCTTGGGTTGCCACCTCCTGCCTCGTCCCTTTTCGGAGAAGTCCTCCCTCCCCCGCATAGGATCCCTCGGTGTTCTCCCTGATCACTACCATATCTATGGGATCGATGTTGAACCGGTTCCATCCTCTTGGAGTAACGAATGGCCTCATGTTAACGTAAAGGTCAAGCTCAAACCTCAGTTTGAGAAGCAGTCCGCGCTCGAGAATTCCTGAAGGCACTTCGGTCGATCCTATGGGTGGACCGACTGCGCCAAGAAGTACGGCATCCAAAGACTTGATCTCTAGAAGCGTCTCCTCAGGAAGAACATCACCGGTACGCAAATATCTGGCAGCGCCAAGATCATATTCGACCGTGTCCAACTTGATTCCAGTAGCCTCAATAACCTTGATGGTTTCGCCAATTACCTCCGGGCCTATGCCATCGCCGCCGATCAAACCAACCCTATACCTTGCCACCCATCAACCTCACAGTCAGAAAAACCGGCCATATAGAAAAGACCGCCCACTGGGTGGC
>SCQM01000152.1 GCA_004298555.1 Actinomycetota bacterium
TAGTCATACGCAACATGACCGGCGTGTCCCACCGCTCGCTGATTTCAAATGCTGCCCTTGTGAAATCGTAGGCCTCCTGGCTATCCGAGGGCTCAAGCATTGGGACACCGGCGAAGCGGGCAATATAGCGATTGTCCTGCTCATTTTGTGAACTGTGCATTCCAGGGTCGTCAGCGTTAAAAACCACCACGCCGCCGTTGACTCCAATAAACGGACTGGTCATGAAAGAGTCCATGGCCACGTTCAAACCCACGTGCTTGGTGGTAACGATCACCCGATCCCCCGCAAGCGAAGCGCCCATGGCCACGTCCATGGCGACCTTCTCATTTACTGACCACTCCACGTAAATATCAGATTCAGAGGTAATCTTTGCCAAATACTCGAGCGTCTCCGTGCTTGGGGTACCCGGATACCCGACGGCCACGCCAGCTCCAGCATGCCAAGTGCCCAGGGCTATTGCCTCATTGCCGGACAGAAGACCCGCATACTTGCTCGCGCTCTCCGGTTTTATGCTTTCCACTGGCTGCTGCTCAATTATTTCGATGCCGCGCGAGCTAGGCTTTTGGCCGTTCTTATGGCCATTGCTTCCTGCAAAACCTGATCTGTCTGCAGCTTCGGACTTAACCTCATTTTTCATACAAGTGTCTCCTCGTGGCGTTTGTTAGCTTCGACTGTCTTTGATAGAGAGTCCAGCGCGGCACCTATTTCCTCGTCGGTCAAAACATGAAGCGACTTCTTGGCCGCATCTAGTACTGCAGCTACGAAATCCTGGGACTCCTCAAATCCATGGTTCCGGAGCCAGAAAAGAGCGTTCCATTTTCCGCTCATCGGACCTACCAAGATGCTCTGCTCCCGCCCCACCAGCCCGGCAGGAATTGAGGAATAGATGCGGTCAGCAAGCCAGGTCTCACCTTTTTCATAAGCTTTCGCGACTGCAGCAGCGTGGACTCCTGTACTGGTGGCAAACGCATCATCGCCAACTACGGGATAGTTTCTGACAATTGGAAAACCTGTCATCTCACTTGCCAACTTGCAATAGGTTGGCAGCGCAGTCAGATCTGCTTCCATCCAACCCTTGAGGACAAGGTTGACCACCAAGGTATCCATCGCCGCATTGCCTACCCGCTCTCCAACTCCCAACGCGCAGGCGTGTACCCGGGTAGCTCCAGCAGATAGTGCAGCAAGATTGTTGATTAAATCGAGACCGCGGTCACGGTGGCCATGAAAATCAATTTCGATATCCGGAAAACCCACATCATCAAGGTCTTTTCGAAGAAAGCGGATTAGCTGTTGTATGCCGACCGGTGTAGCGTAGCCAACCGTGTCTGAAATGCACACGCGGCTGGCTCCCGCCTCCGCGGCGGCCCGGTAAAGCCGGGACAGGTGCTCAGGACGAGCCCTTGTGGTGTCTTCGGTGACAAACATGGCGTCAAGTCCATGGCTGACTGCGTAGCTGACGGCCTTGGTAACAGTACGCTCCATATCCTTGAGATCCCAACCCTCAACTAATTGCCTTATTGGGCTGGACCCTAGAAACATCGTTGCTTGTATTGGCAACCCTGAGCGCTGGCTCGCCTCTATCATTGGATCTATATCTGCAATATGGGTACGACCGGCACAGTTCGGCTCTATCGCCAGATGCTCCAATCGAATAGTTTCCGCGAGCTTAATAACATCCTCGAGTACGCTCTGACTGGCTCCCGCGTACCCTATGTCTGCAGAGTGGATTCCGAGAATTGGCAAAAGCCGCAGGAAATCCTGCTTTTGCTCCAGCGTGGGCTGAAGGCAAGAAGGGGATTGAAGCCCATCACGAAGTGTCTCGTCATTCAGCACGACCTTGCTTGGTTTCTCAAATGAGCACGTGGGCTTATCCATCTGATCCCAATCGAAGACAAGTCCCGAAGGCATAGAATCTCCCTCTTTGGGCGGCACTGAAATTGACTCTTTGATCTCGTGCATTGGTCCCCTCCTCCTTTACGCTTTACGGGAAAATCACTTCTCAAAACCGATAGAAGGCTTTTGCTCCCTTTTCCCCATTTGGCAATTTGCAAACCTGGAATTTGATAAGCCAGGCATTCAAGGCAAAAGACTCAGCTTTGCTTTTCTCTGGCTTTTCGATCCCCACTTCATTCGCACTTGCTAGATGACGCGATCTCAATATCTGTACTTTTCCGCTGTACGTTTACCCCTTTGCTACAGATATTATAGGTATAGACTGACCAGTCAGTCAACTTATGGGCGGTAATTTCTAAGTCCCTGCAATCCTGTGCGTGCTGCGCCAGTTCTAGCCTGGATCTTGCGATTAATAACCTTGCAAACATAACCAGCCGGTTCGCCATCGTTCCAACAGAATGACATTTTGTGCCCACGCGGGTATATTGCTTCAATATGTCGCGACGGTGGCTGACAATCAAAGCAGGTCAAAGCCAGTGAACCTGGTCGGGTTTTCAATGAATGCCGGCCTGTTATCCTGAAGATGGTGGCCTGCCAAAGATGTTGGCCGCAACTGCCGCCCAGTATCGATGCCAGGCTAATTTCCATGTGGCATCGGCTAAATGCGGCCCTTTATTGCCCCGCCAGCGAGTACAGAAAAATATGCGCGATCGAAGAAGAGCTCCAAAACGCCACCGTTTTGACGAGATCACCATGCGATGTCTGCAACCTGGTTCTCACCTGTGACCAAACGCCTGGTTCCGAGAATCTGCTGGCTGCCAAACGGCAGAACTCACTCAGTCCTGGGCTAGTCCGAAGCTCAGGTCAGCAATTTATTGGAAATGGCATTCACGCTAAGCCGGTATGAATTTATATGGCTGCTGTAGTCATGGATTGTGCTTGTTTCACCTGGTAACTGGTGATGTTAGTCAACACGTGACCTGAGCTTATGGGCAAGATCTGCGGCACCAAGCTGACAGGTGGGATACAACCTATTTGGTGACAGAAGACGTTTCGCCGTCATTTTGCCGGCACTTTAAATATCCTGGACCTGCTCTGCTCCAATTGCAGCAAGCATCGATTCGATACCGCCGTGCCGCAGCACATCGAGCATTGGTTCAGGGATGCTATCGGCATCTAAAATTACGTTTCGCGCCGGGATTGTAATGCGGCCAGTTATAACGTCCACCTCAATGATGTCACCGTCTCCGACCATTTCGGATATCGTCGGACATGCGATAGCCACCAACCCGATAGCAATTGCGTTTCTGGCGAATATCCTCGCCAGGGAGTCGGCAATTACCGCAGCCACGCCTAAATCTTTCAGATGCTGTGGCGCCGACTCGCGAGACGATCCGCATCCGAAGTTCGGACCAGCAACGACGATGTCTCCAGGCCGCACTTGACCCGCAAACTCTGGACGGGCCGATTCCAGCACATGAGTTAGCCGCTCCTCCATCGGGTGATGAACATACTGCCCGGGAGAGAGCATGTCGGTCGAGATGTCGGAACCAAACAACCACGCCCTGCCCACGATTTTCGCCAAATCATCATTTATTGCCATTTCTTATCTCCCAGAGCTACTTCTCGACGTGCCGGTATACCCGGTTTGCAACCCATCCAGGATCTCGCGCGGATCAGCTATTGCGCCTGCCAATGCCGAAGCAGCTGCCGTCAAGGGAGACCCGAGATATATCTCGGCATCACCTGAACCCATCCTGCCCCTAAAGTTGCGATTATGGGTCCCCAGACATCT
>SCQM01000153.1 GCA_004298555.1 Actinomycetota bacterium
AGACAAGGTCCGGTCTACCAGGTCAAATGCAGAATTCCTGCTTGAAATTGCCAAGTCACAGGTTCCTAATAACTATTAAATCTCGATAGCCGCTGATCAGCTTGATTTATTCAGTGAAAGCCGAAAGTCTCAATGCCGCTAGGATGGTAAAGCTATGAAGTCAGAAATTCATCCAAATTATGTTGTTGCAACTGTTCATTGTTCGTGCGGGAACACCTTTGTAACCAGGTCGACTAAGCCTGAACTCCACGTCGAACTCTGCTCCGAGTGCCATCCGTTCTATACCGGAAAGCAAAAGCTGGTTGATACGGGAGGCCGTGTGGAGCGCTTCCAGCGCCGTTACGGCGAGAGAAGGACTGCCAGGAAGTAGGAGCCGCCTGGTTCGTTCTTCCAAGATTAGGTAGATGCTGTGCCAGAGATAACTAGATCTGAGAAGGGTTCCCTTTGGCTGGGGGCCCTTCGTTCGTGTATTTCACGATATGATCCGAGTGTTGATACCTCAGGTCTTGAGTTCTTCGAGTTCCCATCATTTGTTGGTTGTTCCGTCGACGGATTTGCGCATGTCCTGATCGGGTCCTTGGCCAGTGCCGATATTGGGCCGTACTTGGCATTTGCTGCTGGGCGGAAGGCCGCGGCATTGAACATTTATTTGTCTCCGGCTACACTTAACGCCCTTCCTTCCCAGGTTCTGCCTGAAGTGGCCGGTGTGCTCGGTCTTCAGAGTGAGGGATTTGTTATTTCTGCCAGCGTTTTGCAGGCAGGAAAGTCAGGCCTTTCACCAGTCGTACATGGTTCCAAGCTTCAGTCGGTTATCCAGGATGAGAAGGCAAGACAGGAATTCTTGCGCTATCGTGGCGCAGAGCAGGCCCTGGGTTTGGCACACGAAAGTGGATGCCAAACCCTGTTTATCCACGATCAAATGATTGCGACATACCTGGGACTTGAGGTGGCGCGCTCCACGAACGCCCACGGCGAAATAAGACTGGAAATTGGCGTGGGGCGCAACGATCGGATGGCGAAGAGCTGGCTCGGGGGCGCGGCTAGTCAAGAAGAGCAGTTGAGGGAGACGATCGAAACCGTAAAGCGTTTTCGCCTGGGGGCCTCACAGTTCCATCCCCTGGCAAGATTGTCTGTGGCACGGTGGATGAGGCTAGTGCTCGAGGTCAACCCTGGGTTGATTGCGGCTGAGCGTGTAACGCCGATTGAACTGGCAAGAGCAGGCAGCTGGCAGGGGATCAGCGTATGGTCGCTGAAAGGCAATATAGAACCCATGGACGAGTATGGGTTGATGTACCGGGGTTTTAATCCAAGTTTCGAAGACGACAACCTTTCGTTCGCCATTGCCACTCAGGGGCTGGATAACGATTATGTGGTGGGCGTGTCTGACGGAATTGATATTGGCGCGGTTGCAAAGCTTTACGAGGTCACCAAATCTGTTCGCGCACAGGGCAGGAAGATCGAGGGTTCCATCCTTGTCATGCAAGAAAGAAATAGAATCTCATCCATCGAGCGTATGGTGGATATGGCGAGTTTTGACCTCAGAAGCGCCACATTATCACCAACGTGGAAAAATCTAATATGACTAGGTGGCAAGCAGCGAACTATGTTTGATCGACTCAATGAATTAACCAAAGAATATGAATCTGTAGCTAAGGAATTGTCTGACCCCTCTGTTTATAGCGATCAGCGCAGATTGCGTGATTTGAGCCGCAGGCACAAGGAACTCGAAGCAATAGTAACAGCCTACAAGGCATTCCAGATGGGGCAAAGTGACGTAGACACCCTAAAGGAGATGATCGCGGAGTCCTCGGGGGAAGACCGTGAACTTGTCAGAGACGAACTGAACGAGGCTGAGGAAAAGCTGGAGGAGCTCAAAAAGAATCTTGAAATTGCGCTGATTCCAAAGGACGAGAATGACGGCAGAAACGTGATAGTCGAGATTCGGGGTGCCGAAGGCGGAGAGGAAGCGAACCTGTTTGCCAAGGACTTGTTCGACATGTACGTGCGCTATGCGGATCGACAGGGTTGGAAATGGGAGCTGCTTGGGTCGGACATTTCTGAACGAGGCGGTTTTAGCGATGTGACATTCCTTGTCAAGGGGGCGGATGCCTGGAGAAAGCTTAAGCACGAGGGTGGACCGCATCGGGTTCAGAGGGTTCCAGTCACCGAATCGCAAGGCAGGGTTCATACGTCCTCGGCAACGGTGACGATACTTCCCGAGGCAGAGGAGGTCGATGTCCAAATTGATCCGGGCGATCTTAAAATCGATGTCTATCGTTCCACCGGTCCCGGAGGGCAATCGGTCAACACAACCGACTCTGCAGTTCGCATAACGCACCTTCCCACCGGCCTGGTGGTTGCAATGCAAGACGAGAAAAGCCAGATCCAGAACAGGGCGAAGGCTCTTCAAGTTCTCCGCG
Organism: Actinomycetota bacterium; assembly: GCA_004298555.1. Classification (GTDB taxonomy): domain Bacteria; phylum Actinomycetota; class Acidimicrobiia; order Acidimicrobiales; family Acidimicrobiaceae; genus SCQM01. The sequence goes on from SCQM01000153.1 coordinate 2,421, forward strand.
CGCGTTTGCTGAAAATGGAGCAGGACAGGCAGTCGGCGGAGCTCTCAAGCGCACGAAAATCCCAAATTGGTGGCGGTGGAAGATCTGAAAAGATCAGAACTTACAACTTCAAGGAGAATCGTGTTACCGATCACCGGATTGGTCTGACCCTATATCATCTTGATCGCATTCTTCTCGGCGAGTTGGAGGAGATCACTGAAGCATTGCTTATGGATGAGCGGACCAGGCAGTTAGAGGGCCAAGAGGATATTTGATGTTGCACGAAGCCACCGATCGAGACCTTTTGGGCAGGCTTTCGGCAAAGGTGGGAAGCCTGCAGATCAGCAAGTGGATTCTGGATGAGGCGGGTTCCAGGTGCTCAGGCCGCCAGGTTGAGAGCTTGGCATTTGAGATGGCTGCGCGCTATCTCGGCGGCGAGCCGTTGCAGTATATTTTCGGCCACTGGAGTTTCAGGTCACTGGAGCTTAACTGCGACCGGCGAGGGCTCATTCCACGGCCGGAAACCGAGTTGCTGGTAGACCTGGCCATATCAGCAATTGCAGCAAACCCGGCAATAGTCAATGTTCTTGAAATTGGCACTGGAACTGGCGCAATTGCGTTGGCACTGGCCAGCGAAATATCCGGCCTAAAAATACTGGCCATTGATAATTCGCCCGAGGCTTTGAAACTGGCCCGCGAGAACCTGGCTGCGCAGGCTAGTCTCAAAAGCGAAGTGGAAATAGTCTATTCGGATCTGTTTTCTTCGCTAGAGGACTATGGTCCGTTCGATCTGATCGTTTCGAATCCTCCTTATATCGCAAATTCGGCAAAGTTAGACCCCAGAGTCGCTGGCTATGAGCCGCACCAGGCTCTTTTTGCCGGGGAAGATGGTTTATCAGTGATTCGACGGATCATCGAAGGGTCGCCGTCAGTGCTGAGCGGAGGATCTGCGCAGCATGTCCTCATCGAAATCGGCGAAACTCATGGCAGGAAGGTTGTCGAACTTGCTTTGCGCAACGGGTATTCGCAAGTATGTATTCGCAAGGATCTGGCAGGCAGGGACCGATTTGCCTGTCTTGTCTTGTAAGTTTCCATGAGTGGGTTCAAAATTGAATGGCCTGGAGCAGGAGTACTCTCTCAGAGGATCCATTGTGCTTCCAACCAACCGGGGCCGTGCATCTTTCGCTCGAGGCGGTTGGTTGCGGGAATTGCATTTCCCTCGTAAGCCCCGCTAGCGTGCATTAAAAGGAGGGGACCGGACGACTCTTGGCGGGTAAGAATCGTCCGGTCCGTGTATGTCGGGGAACCTAAAATATTTCAAACTAACGTCTAATGTCGCCATGAAGCCCTTCGCGACTTTTGCCCAAGGTCCTGTTAAACGAAAGATTGTTCTGGTTTCCTGATGCGGTCAAACTTAAGCCGAGTGTCGTAGATGTGGACGAGTTGTAGAATGCGGCATGCGAATTCGCATGGCTGCTGGCGTGTGAATTTTCGTTCATGACGGTCGATGTCGTTGACCCCTGGTGCTGGCTTGGGATGTTCACGCTGGAACATAATTGTTTAACCGTCTCACCCTTCTGCTGTGCTGTGATCTGAAGCCGCTGATATTGCGTAGAACCTGTGAATCCGTTGGCGGATGTCGGAGAAGTCGATGAAGTGCTGCCGGTCTGCGGCGCAGCACCCGATGCAAGAGTGGTAGTTGTAGCAGGGGCAGTAGTAGTGCTGACCGACTCCGAATTCTGAGAATTTATATAAGCGGTGCACAAGCCGAAGAGGCTGCTTCCGCTAGCAAGTCCCTCATCTGTACCATTGCTCGCTCCGCTGCGGGTTCCAGAGGGCGCGCTTGTTGATTTCACGTCGGGCAGGTGGATCGAAGACGATGTGGTCTGTGACCCCGAGATATTTGAAGTTGGCACCGAAACCCCAACCTTGGCCAGGCCGGTTGCAACCGTAGATTGAAAACTGTTTGGAAGTTCACCATGGTACGCCGCAACGGCTGTGCCCGTAAGCGCACTGGCCGCTATCAATGCCCCTAAGGTTTTTGCTGCCATTATGCTGCTTCGCGCCTTGCGCCTGCTTCCATGGCTTATCATTCTTACGCCGCCCTCTCCGAGGGCCTCTTTGAAGCGCGAAAGGATGACTCTCTCCTGAGCCAACTCCTCGCTGGAAGCTTCCATCTTTGCAGCTTCAATCAAGGTGGCCAGGTGCGCTACCGCTCCAGAGACTTTCAGCGGATCCACTTTCCCCTGAAGCAGTTGCTCGATCAATTGTTCTGAGAGTGCTTCGTCCTCCATGTCGTAGCTGTAATCGTCGCTTTGGTCCATTACGTTACAACATTCTTTTGAAATCTTTTTGCCAGAGTGTTCAAAGCCCTGTGTTGGATCACTCTGATCGCTTCCGGGCTTTTTCCCATCAGTTTGGCGACGTCATCCACGCTTAGATCTGCCACCACCCGCAGAAGAATGACCTCAGCGTGATGCGGAGATAACACTCCAACCAGGGTTTCGATTGCCTCTTCGGCAGACAGATTGGCAATAGCCGGGTCCTGGGTCCAATCCGAAAACCTTGAGTGATGGTTATTCTGAACGTGCCTTTGCTCCCGGTCGAGTGCTTCCCGGGTCTTGCCGGCCGTCCTAAAGAAGTCGGCCACTTTGTTTCTTGAGATTCCGAACATCCATGCGCGAAAGTCACGCGAGTTGCCACTGAAGTCGGATATGCCCTTGGCGATGGCAACCCAGGTTTCCGAAGCCACGTCTTCGTAGTCATAGGGGATATGATGCCGGAGATAGCGGATCAGCTGCGGGTTGAACGACCGGAATAGCAGGACGATTCCGCTCTCGTCTCCTTTTTTGGCACTCTGTATAGCACTCTCTAAGTCAAGTTCGATGGTCATCTACTCCTCGGGCAAACTTGAGCATTGACACGCAAACTCTAACCGCAATAATTTCAGTCTGGACCTATATGAAACTATCTCACAAATGCAGCATTGTCAGGTCCAAGCTTTTCTTGGCTGAAATATAGATAGAATTTGGGATCGGGTCGACGGGAATATCGATCTAACTAGGGTTTCTTTATCTGGCTTCGCTGCGGATTATTCCAGCGCTATGCGTGGTTGTCGGAGAAAAAATAAGTAAAAAATAATATTTATCTAATCCAACAGAATTAAAGCTTTATTTTAAGCCAACTCGTGACTAATGTCTCTTTAAGCTTTATACGTGTACGGATTATTTTTGCCAGTCAACGGCGATTTGTTTGGAAGGTAGGCCTTAAATGGGGAATGGTAACGGGGGGTCCAAGGATCCAATTCTTATAGTTGGTGGTGGAATCGGAGGTTTGGCAGCAGCGCTCATGTTGTCTAAATCGGGTCACGACGTCATAGTCCTGGAAAAGGCAGCCGAGTTCGCTGAAATAGGCGCAGGACTTCAGCTGGCTCCCAATGCCACCCGTGTCCTGACTTCCTTGGACGTGATGGACAAGATCCATGATGTTGGTGTCTTTCCACACAGGCTCAGGATAAAGACGGCCTTGACCGACGAGAATCTGACTTACTTGGATCTTGGCGACGGATTTATTCAAAGGTATGGAGCGCCATATGTTGTCATGCACCGGAACGACCTGTTGAGAATTCTATTGGAAGGATGTCAGGAACAGCCAACTGCTGTGCTGCTTACGAGCAAAGAGGTCAAGACGGTAGACAGTGATCCCGATAGAGTAGTTGCGACCTGCGCCGATGGTACTGTATACCGGGGTAAGGCGCTAATAGGTGCAGATGGACTTTGGTCAACCACGCGAAAGCTTCTGTCGGACGATGTGCCTATTAATTCCGGTTATGTTTCGTATCGCGGAACGGTTCCAACCGATAGGGCGATAGCACACGCTCCTCTCGATGAAGTGGTTGCATGGATTGGTCCGGGGCTTCATTATGTCCAGTATCCTTTGCGCTCGGGAAATCTTTACAACCAAGTTGCGGTCTTTAGAAGCGACCAGTATCTCAAAGGCATGAAGGACTGGGGCAACTCGGAGGAGCTTGAGGAAAAGCTCTCGGTCACCTGCGAGCACATTAGAAAGGCCATGCCATTGCTCGGCAGAGATCACCGCTGGCCGATGTATGACCGTGAGCCGATAGGCCGGTGGACCATCGGCAATATCACGCTTCTCGGAGACGCAGCCCATCCGATGCTGCAGTATCTTGCGCAAGGAGCCTGCCAGGCAATTGAGGATGCGTTTGCGATTGGTACAGCATTCAACTTGGAGTCGGTGGATGTTAATAAAGCTCTTACTATGTACGAGCAGGCGCGAATACCCCGTACTGCCCGAGTCCAAAGGAATGCCAGGCTCTGGGGCGACATGTGGCACATTGATGGCGCAGGAAGGCTTATGAGGGACGAGCTGTTCTCAATGAGGGATCCTGACGATCATTCTCATATCGAATGGCTTTATGGAAAACGTGACCCGCTGGTGGTTAGCGACTAAGCATGCGAATGGAAGAGTGCAGCTTCCCATTCCATAAGCCGGCTAATTGAGTATCTTATGGCTGCGTTTGGATAGGAAAGATGATTATCCGGAAAGGCATGTCACCGTTGTCCAAGAAGCCGAATGGCTGTCTGCAAGCAGTTGCAGCAGAATTCCCGAGGCGGAGTAGATAAAAGTTGGTATCGAACACAACAAGGAAAGGGAAGGCAAACCGAGAGTCTGTTCACCGTCGTTTTGATAGCGGATATCACCAGGAGAATCTGGCATCAATTTCCGATGAGATTGAGTTTGACCTGGCGAATGCTCCGGGGCATTTGATTCGGCGGGCACAGCAGGTTCACACGTCGGTATGGGCGGAAGTTGTCGGGGAGGATTTGACGAGCTCTCAGTTTGCTGTGTTGAACGTTCTCTATAGCAAGCCCGGCATAGATCAAACCACCCTAAGTCAGATGGCATCGCTGGACACCTCAACCTGTCAGGACATTGTCGCGCGCCTGAAGAAGAAGGGTTTGCTCGAAAGAGTAAGGGACACCAGCGATGGGAGACGATGGCTACTGCGGCTAAGTGAGCTGGGAAGACAAACCCGTGCGATGGTGGTTCCGCGGGTGGAAGAAGTTGGCAATCTGCTGCTCGGCACCATGAGCGTGCAAGACCGCACCGATTTTGCGCGGCTGCTATTTGAAGTTACCAGGCGGGATGCTGACACGTCGGAGCGGTAACTCAGGTTGATACGGCAATTCAAAATTTACATGATCGATCTTTGGAGGATTTGTGAAGCGTAGACTGACCCTGGCTTGCTGGGATTATGACAGGACGGCTGCTCTGGCCGACGGACGGGTGGCACCTGAAGGAATTGACCTTAACTATATCTGCTTGCCTGTTGAGGAGACTTTTTTTCGAATGGCGCGCAACGGAGAGTTCGACATGTCTGAAATGTCGCTCTCCTCTTATGTTCTTAGTCGCAACACTTCCGACCGCTTTGTCGCGCTTCCGGTTTTTCCGTCACGCGCGTTCAGACACTCGGGGGTATATATCAATACAAACAGCGGGATCACCAAGCCCAGCGATTTGATCGGCAAGGTCATAGGAGTGCCCGAGTACCAGGTGACTGCCGCAGTGTGGATAAGAGGAATGCTTGAGGAGCACTATGGAGTCCCCGTCAGCTCTGTAAGCTATCGCACCGGCGGTCTGCATGACCCGGGACGGTATGAAAAGATTCAGATTCAGCCGGAAGGCGTGGAGATCATTGCGATTCCCTCGGATAGGACTCTTTCCGAAATGCTTCTAAGTGGGGAGATAGCAGCCTTGTACAGTCCCCGCTCTCCCGCGCCGTTCCTGGAAAAGAATCCGGCTGTGGCCCGTCTGTGGGGAGATTCCCCGGATGCCGAGATCGAATATTTTAAGGCAAGCGGCGTATTTCCAATCATGCATACGGTCATTATCCGACGAGACGTCTATGAGAGTGATAGGTGGATTGCAGGTTCTATGTACAAGGCGTTCCTGGAGGCCAAGGCTCTTTTGAGCCGGCGTCTCGAGGAGAGTGCGGCATTCATCCACATGCTCCCCTGGAGCATCCAGCACATCCAAATGACCAAGGAAATAATGGGTGAGGATTACTGGCCATACGGGATCGAGGCCAACCGGCATGTCCTGGAAACATTTTTGAAATACTCTTACGATCAGGGGCTGGCGAAGAAAAGGTTTGAGGTTGAGGAGCTTTTCGCTCCCGAGACCCACGAACTCGTCCTCATCTGATCAGATAAGCGTGGGTGCTTCGTAGCGTTAAATTGGTTCATCTGAGGAGGGGGGTTCCATTGAAATTAGTCAGCTTTGGAGAATATGGGTCTCGTGCAGGCATCGTTTGCCGCGACGGGACAATCACTGACATCACTGATTTGCTGCCGGCCGGATCCGGCTGCAGATCCCAAGTGATGAGGGGGGTTATCGAGAGCTTTAGCGAACTCAGGGGCCGTCTTGCAGAATTTGAAATGAGCGGTGGTGGCCAAAGCTTCGGTTCCGTCACTCTGTCTGCGCCTGTTCTGGAACCGAGCAAAATTGTAGCTGCACCTGTGAACTACCTCGACCACATGGAGGAGATGCACCAGCTCAGCCATATCGATTCCCTCGGAGTGTTCCTCAAGGCGCCTTCCTCTCTGATCGGGCATGGCGGCACAGTGCATCTTCCGTACAACAACAGAAGATTTGACCAGGAAGGGGAACTCTGTTTCGTGGTTGGCAAACCTGCCCGCAACGTAAAAGTGGAGGAAGCTGACGACTATATATTCGGCTACAGCGTGCTGCTGGATATCACCATGCGTGGTGGCGAGGACCGGTCAACTAGAAAATCGTTCGACACCTTTACTCCTATGGGACCGTGGATTGTGACTGCAGATGAAATTCGATCTGTCGACGACCTGGAGCTTCGGTGCTGGGTCAACGGGGTTCTAAGGCAGGATGCAAAAATATCTGAACTTATTTGGGGCGTGCCGGAGTTGCTGGCATACGTATCATCGGTCATGACCCTCTATCCAGGTGACGTGATCTCAACTGGAACGCCGAAAGGTGTTGGGCCGATCGGCGATGGAGATGAAATAGTCGCTGAAGTTTCTCAAGTCGGTCGGCTAAGCGTGTCTGTCACGAGTATTGGAGCCACGTTTTCGGTGACCCGAGGTGGAACCACCGGACCTACGCAGCCATCTGACGAAGAGTTCGGATAATTCGGTTATGTTAGGAATTGAGGGACTTTCCCCCAATATCTTCAGGGCAATCTTCAGAAAAGCAATGGCAAAGTAGCTCACGTGGAATGACCATTATTTTTCAAAATTCTAAGTTGATTAGTTGAAAGCAAGGAGGAAGTTGAGATGGCGAGTCCAAAATTTACGGCACCAGATGGGATGCCCAGGAAAAACGAGGTAGATGAGTTTTACGATTCAGTTGCGGAAGCAGATCTGCAGCCGCTTTGGACGCAAATGGGAATAATGCCAGAAACGCCCCCGTTGGCAGCAATTCCGTATGCCTGGAAGTGGAAGACGCTGAAGGAGCTGGCAGAGCGCTCAGGCGAGCTTATTCCAATTGACAGAGGCGGAGACAGGCGGGTTCTTTCGCTTTCCAACCCCGGATTGGCTGGACAGCCATTTGCGACTCAGACCCTTTGGGGGGCCGTGCAATATCTCGGTCCAGGTGAAGTTGCTCCGGCTCACAGGCACACCGCCGCGGCACTGCGGTTTGTAATTGAGGGTTCGGGAGTATGGACTTTGGTGAATGGCGATCCAGTTCCTATGGCTCCGGGTGATCTCGTCCTGACACCTTGCTGGTCCTGGCACGAGCACCATAATCCAGGTAATACCCCAATGATTTGGTTTGACGCCTTGGATCTTCCGCTAGTCAGATCTCTGGATGCCATATTCTTTGAAAATGGCCCTGATCGGATGGTGAATAGGGCAGTAGATCCCGCTTCCCGGTCTGAACTGACCTTTGGAAATGGTGCCGGACTGGTTCCATTCGAGGAGTCGGAGAAGCAGGCTTTCTCGCCGTTGTTTGCTTATCGTTGGAAGGATACCGACCGAACCTTAACCACCTTGATGAAGCTTTCAAATGATGGGACAGCGGCTCTGAAATTTGTGGACCCGACAAGAGGGATCGATGTTATGCCGACCATGCGCTGCTCGATGCACCGCGTATCGGCAGGGGCGAGCACTCGGAAATTCAGGAGGAATGGCTCGTCGATTTGGGTTACCTACCGGGGTTCGGCAATTGTTTCGATTGGTGAAGACCGGTTCCATCTCGATGAGGGCGACATGTTCGCGGTCCCATCGTGGTGCTCATTCTCAATCGAGGCTACGCAAGACGCAGACTTTTTTTGCACCTCAGACGCACCGGCCATGGAAGCTTTGGGCCTGGCAAGAACTGAGTACCTGGACTGACTTGGTCTAAGGCTTTCATTTGAAAAGAAATGTCGCATGCCGGACTTGCTCTGTCGCGGAGCGTCCGGTCGCGCGTTGACATAGGTTTACATCAGTTTAGTTGAGTCAATTTTTGAAATGAGGAAATCAAAATGAGATTAGCCACTGTCAGGATCTCAGGAGGAACCAAGGCCGTCCTGATCGAGGGAGGCGAAGCTTTCGAACTTGATTACAGCGACGTGGGATCGCTGCTAGCTAACCCGTCCTGGGAACGCGAACTCAATCGTACGGGAGCCGTTCACAGCGTTGACAGTCTCGATTATGCCACCTTGATACCGTCACCCTCGAAGATTATTTGTGTTGGCCATAACTACAGGAATCACATCAAGGAGATGGGAAGAGAGCTTCCCAC
>SCQM01000154.1 GCA_004298555.1 Actinomycetota bacterium
TGATAGCGACCGGCCATCGAAGTGCCAATGAGGCAGTTTCGGGTCTGGGCCCTTTCAGCGGACCTGGTCACTCGCTCATGTCGCCATCCGAGGCATCGGAGCTGCGCGGTGCATTGGCTCGATTTCTTGAATCCCCTGGCCCGGCAGTTGTTGGTGCCGCGCCGGGAGCCAGCTGTATCGGCCCCAGCTATGAGTTCGTTTTCGAGCTTGACCATCTTCTTCGCCGACGCCGACTGCGCCATCGGGTGCCAATCACTTTTGTCACTCCCGAGCCATTCCTGGGACATATGGGCATGGGAGGAGTGGGAAAGCTTAGGCAGTTCATTGAAGGCGAATTCGAAGAGCGCGATATAAGCTATCGGACTTCTGTGGCCATCAGCAAGATCACTGAAGACGCAGTTGAAATCGAGGGTTCAAAGGCCATTCCGTCAATCCTTTCCATGGTTATTCCGCCTCTTGCCGGTGTAGAGGCTGTGGCAGGCAGCCCGGGGCTGTCAAATCCGAAAGGATTCATTCCTGTTGACTCCGGCTATCGGCACCAAACCTACCCCAACGTATATGCGGTTGGAGTGGCTGTTGCCCTGCCGCCCGCAGATGAGACTCCGGTGCCGGTCAACTTTCCCAAGACCGGCCACATGACTGAGCAAATGGCGACTATGGCCGCACAGGATATCATTGCCAAGATCAGTGGCGTCAGTTCTAAAACGCATGAACTCGCAGCTCGATGTGTGCTGGATCTTGGCGATCGCGGAGTCTACATTAGTGTCGATCCGGTGCGGCCGCCACGCAACAAGGTGCCTACCGTTTCAGAAGGGCGCCGATGGCTGTTGACCAAGCACACCTTTGAACGTACCTATCTTTGGAGCGCCAAGCGCGGACGGCGTATGCCAACAACGCTTGGATGGTGAATACGGTTCGGCCCGGGCTTTGCGGGCTGGTCACAGCTATTTTTACATGACCTTTGCGGCGATAACCGAGCCTGTGCTTTTAAAGCTCAGTTGCAAAAATCGGTTCGAGTAGATCCCGGATCTTCCAGTTATCGAATAGATAAGAGATCGTCTTAGCTACCTGGCAACAGATAGCATTCTCATGATTTTCAATACGCTGCCAAATGGGTAGCCAGCTCAGTCCAGGTGGCTGAATTCCACAAGAACTCTGGCTTGACTTTTTCAAACGGCAAGTCGTTAGCCAGTTGCGCTCTGGGTCGCAGAAACGGGCGCCGTGTCATGATACCCGTAGCTCCGCGCGAGCGTCAGCACCTCGTCAACATACCACCACGCATGGTTGTATGCGTAGATTGCACCCGGAAGGTTTGACGCTGCACCTGAGGCGGCGAGGTATCGAGCTGCGGATGTGATCGCGTCTATGGGGTTGTTTGGGTCCGCTGCACCTCCGCGAGGAGTGCTGCCGTAATACGCCCATGTGGCGGGCATGAACTGCATCCACCCGACGGCGCCGGCGGTGCTCGGCCCGAGGTTGGTCCCGTCGTTCGACTCGATCTTGTTGATCGCGGCAAGCACCTCCCAAGGAACGCCGTATTTGGTTCCTGCGCTGCGCCAGATAGGCAGCAAGCTGGCCCAGTTGCCAGCGATAGGGGACTGCAATCCGAGGTTCATTGCCATGATCTTCAGGCTCACGGTTGCCGTGCGGCTAGGCATGGTTGTGCCCGAGACCCGCGCCGTTGCCGCACTGCCCGGCGATTCTGGTGCGGTGGCAACTTGCTGCTGGGTCGCTGCGGGCGGTGCGGTACCCGAGGCACTGGTTGCAGGTGTGTCTCCATCAATCACTACGACTACCGAGGCAGTGGTGGCCGCCCGGGAAGCCGAGACCGGTGCAACTTGCTGCTGGGTCGCTTGGGCGGATGCGGGCGGTGCCGCTTGCGACGCTGCGGCTACCGATGAGTCTCCATGAATTGTCGCCGCGACCATCGAGCCAGTGGAGGCTGCTCCAGTAGCTAAGACCGTCGCGACAAGGGTCCCCAGGCCAATGAAGCCGAGGATCGCCGTTCGCCGCCAGACTTGAAGATTGTGGGCCGTTTTCATGGTGCAGATGAGGTGCTGCTAGCATCGCCTGGCGTGCTGGTCTCGTCGGGTGTGTCCTTTGAGTCGGGAGTCCACCTGGTGAACAGCGCCCGCTCGTCGAGTGATGCCTGCGCGGCTTGCAACATGGAGCGGATCCTTCGTACATCCGCGATAATAAGTTCGCGCTCGGTATAGGCGTCGGAGAGAAGCCTGCGCGCTTCTGCGCGCGCCTCCTCAAGAAGGGCGGTGGCTTCGCGCTCGGCGAGGATGCGAAGATCGCTGCCAACGCGCTCGACTGCAACGACCATGTGATTCAGCGAGCTTTCGAGTTCCCGGTGGCTCGCGACCTCTCGCTCCAGTTGCTCGGTATAGGCGATCCGCTGGGCGCGCTCGGCATTGATCTCCTCGATCGTTGCGGCTATCTGCTTGCGCTCACGGGTGGCCTCTGCTACAACAAGCGCGAGCTGATCGCGTTCCTCGGCTGACTGCTGCATCCGTGCTTCAAGCTCACGGTGTGCGGACGCAAGCTTTTCGAGTTCACGATGGGACTGCTCCCGCTCGTCCGCATACTCGCTTTCCAGACGATTTGCCCGTTCTTCGAGCCGGTCGAGCATCTCGGCGGCACGCGCGACGAGACCGGCGACGGCATCACGGTCATAGCCGCGCAAAGCCCGCGGCAGTTCAATGCTTCGAAGCTCGTCGGAGGCGCGCAAGGGAGGCACTTCTTCGCGCGGCTCGTCAGGGATCATTCGGCCGTGGCCCAGCGCTTAGAGAGCTCGTGCAGGAGGCTGTCGACTCGTGCCGTCGTTGACATAAGCGAGTCTCGCTGTGCAAGCAGCTCGGGTGGGAGGAAGGACGAAGGATCGAGGACGGTGTCGGTGTCGGTGGCAGATGCCGCTAACGGCGGGACGGCAGTCACCGGCCGGAAGTTCGAGGTGGCGCGATGAAGTTCAACGGTAGCCGCCGCGAGGTTCTGTGACTGCGCCGCGTGCGAAACGCTTGGTATTTCTCTTAGCTGGGGTGTTATTGCTGCCCTCGAAGACCCCTCAGTGGCATTGCTAATAAAATTACGGATATCTGCGGCAACTCTGGCCAGATCCATAGAAGCCAGTGACATTCCCTGCACTGCCGCAGTGTGGCTGCGAAGGTGCTCGGCGTATTCCCTCATCGCTTCAAGCAGTTCCTTTACACTTTCATTGGTATTCGACGCCATCTCAACACTGGCACCTACGGCTGAAGCGAATCCCTTGAAGGATTCCTCGCTTAGGAGCGTCGTCTTTCCCTCGTCTTCAATCATTATTTGATCTTCAAATGGACGTGAAATAGTTGGCGGCGTTCTTGTAGCCAGGTCGTTGCTAGTGGCGTAGGGCGGCGCTACTGAATGTTCTGCTAATTGCTGGCTGTTCTGCTGGGCCAGGGCCTGCCTGGTCGAAGGAGCGGCTCTCAGGTAGGCTTTTACTTCGTCGATTCCGGGATCGAGAGTGGAGCGGATTTCCGCTAGGTCGGTGATCACGCTTTCAAGCAGGCCCACTACAGGATCCGATGTTCTGCGGCGATCTAACCAGCCTAAAACGAAATAGGTGACAATTACGAATGCGGCCACACCGGCAAAGATCTCTCCTTGGCGGCTCCGGAAGAAGATAATAGGGTATCCGAGATCTGGAATACTCCCTGTCATGACTCCGACTACATCTGGCGCGTAAGTGATGAAGACGTCTGGGCCACTATTGGCGTCACCCTTAGTTTGAAACGTAAGGCCACCGGCAGTGTGGTTAATGCCAATGATTCGGTGAACAATCTCGCCGGGCAATCCATACTTAATTTGGTCGTTCTTATTTACCGCTACCGCGATTACCTGTCCAGTTTTCAAAGTACTCGGATTGACGTTATGGAGAAGGACAAGATCACCTGTTTGGAGAAATGGCCTCATGGAGCCACCCTCAACCGGTACGACTGGCGGGTTTACATGCCAAACGACCGCAAGAGATACATACGTTGCGCCGAGGATGATGGCCAGGCTGGGCAAAAGGTACCACAATAGTCTTCCCAGCAATGATGAAAAGCGACTTGGACTTGAAGGGTCAGCAATTCTCTCAGCCGCAATTCCTATTGCTGCTGATTCCTCAATTGCTGCTTGTTGGCCTTGTCTACGAGAATTAGAGCGCATTCGCATTTATAAAGAAACTAAGGGAACTAAGTTGTGACTGTTGTCCTGGTGGAACCCCGCCTGGGGTGAGGATCGACGCTACGACATATAGCGCTCCGGAACCAGTAACACTAGCAGGCTGGCACCAAGGTAGGGCTGCTTCTGCGCTAGCCGTAGGTGTCGATGGTATTTGCCCAGTGCCAAGGCCCACGCAACCACTCAAGGCGCCGTTGTCCGTTGCAGCTGGTAAAAGATAGCCACTTGGCATTGACCTTGACTCTAGAATCTTGCCGCCCCCGATATTTGAGGAACCTCCAGCGGCGCTATCCAATGCAGCGCAGTATGTTGTTCCATCGGTAACAGTGACCAGGGTGTCAGTTTGAGTCGAATCTGTGTTGTAACATGTCCCGGTATGAACCGGATGATATAGCCCAACTGATATCTGGGCGTGAGGGCTGTTGAGCGCCTGGGCCGCATCATAAGGATCGGTCCAGAAAACTTCAACCTTCAGTTTGGCGGCATAAATCGGAGTTACAGAAATCCGTGCCAATACAACCCCTGCATCCAGCTGAGCCGCACCATTAGATCTGGTCACTCCACTAGCAATTGAGGTGTCTACCGAGGCTACGGCCCCGTTTGCAGGCGTTCCTGCCGGCGGAGTTATTGATGCTGAGGAAGCGCCAGAGTTACCTAGAGCGAAAGAACTCACGGTGGCAACAGCAACACCAAAGACGATCCCGGTCGCGAGATAGATCCTCTTGCGGGCGGCCTTTATTTTGCGCATATTCCCAGAGCCAGGAAGCTTATTCTGGTCAAAGAAAGATGGTTGGGTCACGTCGCACTAGAGGTTAGGAAGAATGAAGGCGACAAGGAAGCTCCGCCGGAAGTGCTTGTGCTGATGCAGTAGAACTCGCCACCGGTGTCAATTGCTACGTCGTACCAATCGCCAGCGGGCAGACTGAATGATATATAGCCCGATGAGCTTGTAAGGTAGGGAGTGCTCGCATAGTTGGCGCTATCCCAAGTCGCAATCGGACTCCAGGCTCCTGATCCAGATGTGGGACAGGCTGCGCTGGTAGACGCGCATTGGTAAACGTTGACTGCAAAGGCAAAGGAGCTATAGTCAAGTGCCAGCGCCTGCAAATTGGTTACATAGACATTCAAAATAACGGGCGAAGTTTGACCCACTGCATCGATCAAACCAAGGTCTCCACCAGATGCTACCGAACCAGCAGTATTTGCAGTGGGAGCCCAGTTGGGCGGCGTGAATGCGGTTTGCGGAGAGGTGGTGCACGCAGTAGTGCTGTAAAAGAGTGTGGCCGTGGCGTTCGGACAGGCCGTGTAGGTGAGACTTCCAGACGCTCCGCTTGCGCTGATGCTCGGTGATGCTGTGCCGCTATTGGCCAGGAACGAAACGCCAAGAACTGGGCCTAATAATGCAAGGGCACCAATGCCAGCAATTAAAAACCGCTTGCGCATTTTTGCCCTGGAAGCCGCAGCGGGCAAATTGGCCGTTGCTCCTGCCGTTACAGTTGCAATACTCATAAAAATTCCTTTTGTATGGCTGGAAAAATCCTGTCTAGGATAGTTCCGTAACCTCCGATAATTCCAACGAAAAACTGTGTGTTAACACTCTTTCGATCAGCGCTATTTCCCGTGAGGTTGTTGGTTTCAGCGGAAATTGAAATCGTTCGTAAAATGAATTGGAAGGTTTACGATTTGAAATAAATTCGATAAGTGGCGCGAGACTAGCCCAATGCAGTGACTGGCTATATTCCTGCTGTCTATGTTTAAAAGCGAACATTGCCACTGAGCCTTGCTATCTAGAACTTCTCCAAAATGTGGAACCTAACTTTATTCCTTAAGCCTTCATCACTATTTCGGAGGCTCGACTGCCATAGGAACTTTTCCCGTAGGCTCGAAGCTTTGCGTCCTGAAATTTCTCCCAGGTTGCCCTTTCGGCTGCAATGAAATATCTCAACAATGAATATAGTCCGAGGTGTTGCACATATTAGACACCGATTACCCCATGTCGTTTCGTAATTGTCCCAGAAACTTACTGGTAAACGTTTTAAGATGTTTTTTACTCATTTACCAGGGGGTTTGTACTCTCAGGTGCTATCAGCCGAGAAACTTAGATTTTGGAGCAGCTTCGACGGTATCTACTGTGTGTGGTGCGGCCGCAACTAAACGTGAGATTTCAAAATTCAGACTACTTAGCCTCAGGAGTCGGAGATTGGGAACGAAGGTGTCCTGGTATTCAATTTCAGGATCCAAGTGCGATGAACTGGGTTCGTGATCGAATGTGAAACAGGTTGCCCAGGGTGAACTCTGGACCGTAGCGTGAGTTGCCAGGTCGGCGACGATGTTAGTCATTCTGGGCATATCAAGAAATTTGCCGAGCAGAAGATACGCGCCCATACTTTATCGAAAATAACTTTTAGACAGTCTATTTTGCCGAGACTACTTGGACCGTTTTCAAATCGTTATGCGGCGGTTGGATAAGGGCAATTGGCCGAGTTCACGAACACAGTTCTGGCGGGCCAAATAGCGGTAGCGGCTACCACGGAGCTTTCAAGCCGAAAGGTTTCATTCTAATTCGTTATGGTTGTCGAAACCGAACCCGTAACGATGTCTCGGTGGTTTAGAGCAGCAACTGTCCTGCGTTCCATAGACAACTTCGCGTAAATATCAGACCTGGCTGCAGAAACTCTTTTGCAGTTGGATATCAACCATAGCTGGGATGCGCCCAGTGTTTCACCGCAGGCACTCTGGCCAGGGCCAGTCATGATTCAATCCCACACTGGCGATAGGTCGGTGCTTAGTGTATAGGGCAATGGCCAAAATAGGAGGGATGTTTTACTCCTCTTTGCGGTTCGCAGATAGAACCTTGCGAATTTCTAGTTGATTTGCGAGCATTAGCTGGATGATGGGAAAGACCAGAAGGCCGGCCAAGGCATGGATGTTGAGAATTGTCCCAAAAATTGTGGCCGTATATATGTATAAGACACATATAATCAAGAGGTAGATATATGTTTTACACATATAGGAGAGTTATGGATAAGAGAGGACGTCAACCACGATGCCGTTGCCGGCTTGGGCCGGGCAACTACCAGGTTCAGGCCCGTGTCGAGCGCTTTATTGAGCCCGCCGTGCTATTGCTTCTTGCCGAGTCTCCAAGCCACGGATATGAATTAGCTGAGGCGCTCGAGAGCTTCTTAGAAGACGGGCGGGTTGACTTTGGCAATCTCTATCGGCTTCTTCGATCGCTTGAGAGTGAAGGGTTGGTGACGTCGGTGTGGAGCGAAGAGGCTCCCGGGCCGCTTAAGAGGACATACAAGATCACTGAGGAAGGCTCGCAGTTGCTTGACGCCTGGGTGGAGTCACTTCGGGCCGGTCAGGAACGCATTGCATCCTTGCTGCGGCGCTATGAAACCATATAAGAAAATTAGCAACACAAGAAAGGAACAACAATGAGAGCGATGGAACGAGAAGACCTAGATCGAAGAAGGCATGGTCACGGACGTGGCTGCGGAGGGTCAGGCTGTTGCGGCGGTCAGGGCCATGGCAGGCGATGGGATCGAGAAGAAGCCACTACAACCAGGCGCGAAAGGCTTGAGGAGCGCCAGCGCGATCTCGAACAGGAACTCGCTGATGTTACCGAGCAACTGAGGGATATTAAAGACGGCGGTGTTGAACGTAGCGAAGTCCTCTCGACGTAACCTCGAACTGCGGCTATTGAGAGCACAATAAATCAAGGTCACGATACTTTTGGGATTCGATAAATTCGAATTTTGGCAAGAGGCTGCGATTAAAAGTAACGCTAGAACTGTCAACCGGGTCCGATAGTGCAGAAAACAACAATAGAGACGGACCTCTGACTCTTTCGTCCTTATGTGGGTCATGATCGGCGCGGGTGAACGCCGTGCTGGATCACCGATCAGAGATCACCGATTTGAAGGCCTAAGGCCGGCTTTCGCTGGTTCG
The DNA here is from genome assembly GCA_004298555.1 of Actinomycetota bacterium. Taxonomy (GTDB): domain Bacteria; phylum Actinomycetota; class Acidimicrobiia; order Acidimicrobiales; family Acidimicrobiaceae; genus SCQM01. The sequence goes on from SCQM01000154.1 coordinate 8,155, forward strand.
ATTAGTCGATTCGCGCTGATAGTGACAAATGATGCTACCGCTCCATCGCAATTTTAGAGAAACCGGATCTCAACCTGTGGCCGGTTGACTCTATTGCCTGTTAAGTTCCCTCAACCGAGGAATCAAATGCTTGGCGCAGGTTAATTAAAGCCACAACCGAAGATCAGTCTTTGACTGCACGCCTCTCAGTGTGGATATCAAAGCTGGCCATTACGGTGGCCTCGTGAGCTAGCAGTAGGCCATAGAGGAGACATACCGTGGCCTGAGCACTGCGCGGGATAGGGAATTCCTCAAAAAGACCGGGCCGAACGCCATTTCCGAACGCGAGGAGAGCCTTCGGTCGCGCCTGGCAAAGAAATTCCGGGCACCGGTTCCCTGGATGTTTGAGATTTCGATCGTTCTGGAAGCGGTTCTGGGGAAATGGATCGAATCTCTGATTATTTTGGCTGTCTTAGTTTTTAACGCCATGCTTCGGATCACCCAGGAACTGCGTGCCAAATCAGCACTTGATCTATTGAGAAACAGTTGGAAATCAGTGCGAGGAATCGGCGAGACGGAATGTGGCAGCTGATTCCCGCGGAGGAAGTCGTGCCCGGTGACATCGCTCATGTGCGGGCGGGCGATTTTGTACCTGCAGATCTCCTCCTGTTTGACGGGGAAGTGAGCATTGACCAGTCGGCATTGACTGGCGAGTCGTCTTCGGTGCTAAGAAGTGCGGGCTAAACTCTGTTTTCCGGCTCTATTGAAGTTGGTGGCGAGGCAAGCGGAGAGGTTAGTGCAACTGGGGCCAGCTCGTGCTTCGGCCGGACCGCAGAACTCGTAGGCGAAGCCGGAACGGGCGGACACTTGGATAGAGTCGTGCTGCAAAGCTGAACCAACAGATTGCCGCGGATCACGTGAATGATGGCCAATAGCTGATTCTGTCAGGGGCAGCTCGGATCTCTTAATGGTCAAATTAACGCTCACGGTGAATTCGAGTACTTTTGACCCCTACACGAGATCCGTCTTGATTGATATTTGTTTGTTTCCTGCGGTTTAGCGCCATACGAGTTCGTTTTATTGGTGGCCGTGAGACAATCCATCAAACAAGCACAACTTTGACATCTTTTGCACGTAACGTATTGGTTACAACTTTGTCCGCGCACATGCGTGTTCGAAGGCCTTGCGGTGCTGGAGGTTTTATGAAATGAGACGAAATGACTCATGGCTGAGTCCCGGCTCCAGCTCCCCCTACTCGCGCGGAGTCCACTACGGCAATTCGAGATCTTTTTCGGCAAGACCTTTAGCTATCATCTTGGTTTTGGTCGTGCTTCTTTTCGTGTTATCGGTAATACAACTCCTAAGGCCGGTGCCTTATCCTGCCGCACATGCCACTGTCAGCGATTCAGTGATTCCGGGTGCGGCTCCGTCTCTGCCGTGGCCTTCCCAAGGTGGGGGCGAAATTGAGATTCAAAACATCGGCCCAATTGGTGGCTTCAATGTCATTTCCCAAATCCCGCTGGCATCCGTGGCAAAGATTGTTTCGGCTTTGGTCATCGTCAAGGACCATCCGTTGGCACCTGGCAATACGGGGCCGGCTCTCACTCTGACCGCGGGCGACGTGGCAACCTATCATTCGATGTTGCAGCAGCAAGATTCCGTAATGGCGATCACGGCTGGAGAGCAGCTCAACGAGTACCAACTTCTTGAGGCTCTTCTCATCCCTTCCGCTGACAACATTTCTTCCACCCTGGCCATCTGGGACGCCGGGTCCACTTCCGCGTTTGTGGCAAAGATGAACGCGATGGCTAAGTCACTTGGAATGACAAGGACAGTTTTCAAAGATCCCACCGGACTGAACAGTGGAACTGTTGGGACCGCGCCCGACCAGGTTCTCGCGGCTTTGGCACTTCTGAAAAATCCGGTACTAGCTCAGATAGTTGCGATGCCCCAGGCCACTTTCCCGGTCGTGGGGGTGGATTACAACGTCAATTACGACGTTGGTCATGATGGTTTTGTTGGGGTAAAGACAGGCTCCATGGGCAGTGATGGAAACCTCGTATTTGCGGCAACTTTGGCAGGCTCGAAGGATCTGATTGTTGGGTCGATACTTGGGCAGGGTGGAGTTCAGCCACTTACTGCCGCATTGTTAGCAAGCACAAAGCTGGTGAATGCTGCTCGAAAGGTCCCGGCCCAGTTCACTGTTTTGAAGCAAGGTCAGATAGTCGCGACCATGAGTGCGCCTGGCGCTCAGCCGGAGCCGGTTGAGGCGTCAAAAAGCGTTTCATTTCTCGGCTGGCCCGGGCTGCGGGTGACATTTAGGGCCAGATTCATCAATCCGGGTCATAGCGTTCCCAAGGGCACAAAAGTGGGTTCGCTAACGGTGGCAGTTGGTGGGCAAAGCGCAGAGGTGCCGCTGATTACCACAAAGTCCATTCAAAGTCCGTCTTTGGCTTGGCGTTTGAAGAGACTCTGAAACGGTGAAGTTGGCAGCTGAAGCCCCAGCTTCACCGGCATGTTGCAAAGGCCGAGCGCCATCCAAGAAAGAACCACAGGCTTCTTTCTGGCATTCTGGCAGGAAAACCGAACCTGGTGACTTTTGTACGAATAAGCGGCTTTGAATGCAATGCGCATCTTGGCAGCCAGGTAGTAGCGCACATTAATCGAGAAACCCATGCTTAACGCGAGAGCGGTCATTGAAGCGGTATTCACCCGCGCATGTGAGTTCCTCGGCTGGATAGTTTTCCGAAGGGCCTGCAATTCGATGTATGGGGGTAGAGCGTCGGTGTCCGAAACGCGGAAGGAACCAGAGCCATCACGATAATGATGAAGGTGATGGACGGAACGACGGGCGCAAGGGTTAGCGAGAGCCATCGGGAACACTAACAACAGGGCGCCCCGAAGGCTGGGTCCTATGCCTGCACCTTGCTAACCCCTAAAAGGAAGACGAAATCCCGGATCGGGGGTTGCCCATATTCAATGAATAGGCTATATTCATAGTCATTGTGAATAAGTCTCATGTATTGAATATCAAAGGACCCTTGGAGAAGGATGCGCTACGGCTCCTCAGCGAGATCCCAGAGGTTACCGTCGAGCCGGGAGCCGCAACCAGGTATCGCCCCGGCATCGTGATTCGAGCCGGAGACGTCACCCACGTCGTCGAGGTCAAGGCCCAGCGGGTGACAAACGCTGCCGCCGCGCGCCAGCTCATCGAGTATGCCCGCCACCTGCCTATGGGCGCCCACCTGATCTTGGTTGCCAGAACAACGACCAAGGAGGCGAGGCGCCTGCTTGAAGAGCACGGCGTGGGGGTCATCGACACCCAGGGCAACATGCGGGTCGAGCTTCCCGGTCTCTTCCTCTGGACCGAGGGCAAGCCCGTGCCTGCACTCTGGGAGGATAAGAAGGAGCCTCCGGTGAAGCTCACCGGGAAGGCTGGTGTCGTTGCCCAAGCCCTCCTCCTCGAACCACTGCAACGGTGGCAGATTCAAGATCTGGCGAAAGTGGCTGATGTCTCTGTTGGGTTGGCGCACCGTGTTCTGGCACGCCTGGAGCGTGAGAACCTGGTGGAAGTCGAAGGAGCCGGTCCTAAGAGGACCCGCCGCCTCAAGAACCCGACCGCGCTTCTCGATCTGTGGGGTGAGGAGATGCGAGACCGCGGGGTCAAGCAGCTTCGGGCATTTCGTCTCGCTCGCGATCCACGAGCCCAGGCAAAGATTCTGAGTCACGCTCTGGCAGCTGCGAATTTTGAGCATGCAGTTACGGGTCCGGCCGGTGCCGCCCGGCTCGCACCGTTCATCACTGCGATCCCAGTCACGGATATCTGGGTGGCGGACACTGTTACGCTCACCGATGTGGTTGCTGCCGTACGTGCTGACGTGGTCCAGGACGGTCACAATATCCTGGTGCGGCAGGTATCGGGCGACGCGCCTTTGGCGTTTCGTCAGAAGGTGGATGATGTTTGGACAGTGAACCCGTTCCGACTTTTCCTTGACCTGCGCCATGATCCTCGCCGTGGACGTGAGCAAGCAGACCGGCTACGCAAGGAGGTCATCGGCTTTTGAACAAGCGCCATCATAGTGACTATGACGAGTTCACGACTGCACGATGTGAGCGGGCGCTCGTTACCCTCCTCGGTGATATCGGCCCATGGAGCCAGCGCCTCTATCTCGTCGGCGGGCTTGCGCCTCGCTATATCGTGGGAAGCCTTCCTACAGGCGCGAGATCCCATGTCGGCACGACCGACGTCGATCTCGTCATCGGGATGGCGGTTGGAGACGAGAGCCCCGAGGCCTACCGCACCTTGGAGAACAACCTGCAGAAGGCCGGCTTCAGGGCGGAGTCCTCGTTCCGCTGGCAGAAGGCTGTCGAGGGCGTGACTGTCATCGTGGAGTTCCTCTGCGAGACGGATCAGGTCGAGCCTGGCAGGATCTTCAAGCCTAAGGAGGGTGCTGGCTCCGGCCTCGGCGCGGTCAACGTGCGCGGTGCGCAGCTCGTCGCGCGGGACTATGTAGAGCGCGAGATCGAGGCGGACCGCCTCGACGGCGGTGGTAGTTCCAAGGTCGTCGTGCGCGTCTCCAACATTCTTTCCTATACGGTGCTGAAGATTTTGGCCTTCCAGGACCATCACTAGGTGGCTGGTGTTTTTCTCCACGACCTGAGGTCAATTGTCAGTGATTGTTTTTAATCAGTGAACCGTTGCCGCAATTGATCATAGAGACACAGATAAATCTGTCAATAAATAGCTGG
>SCQM01000155.1 GCA_004298555.1 Actinomycetota bacterium
TCCGATCTCCACAACATGACGCCAAAGGACATCCTAGGCCGGTGGGACACAGGGGTCGCAATGGTGATTGGCCAGGGAATCAAGCAGCTCGCAGTGCTCAAAGACAGGATCATAGGCGCCATCTCTGTTTCCCAATACAATAAATGGTGCCTGAAGCAGGAAGGAATCACCGAAAATTCTTTCGTCGCCGCACCTTTTATACCACTTTCCCGCTCGGTGAATAGTGACTTCGAAGACCGTCGCGACCGGGGCAACCGGCCCGTCTCCCGCTGGCTGTTCGTGGGCCGAATCGCTCCCAATAAAGCACAGCACGATATCATCAAGGCTTTTAGCGCATACCGTGTGGGCTGGGATTCTGATGCCACGCTGACATTGGTCGGCTCGGTCTCCTCTCTGAAATACGCACGCTGCCTTGATGAACTGATACGAGATATGGGAATCGCGGAAAATGTATATGTGGCCGGGCCTGTCGGCGACGAAGAGCTGGAGCACTACTATCGCGAGGCAACCGTATTTGTATGCCTGTCAGATCACGAAGGTTTTGGTTTTCCCGTCATTGAAGCGCTGAGTCATTCCCTCCCTGTAGTGGCATTCGCCTCGACTGCGATTCCTGAGACTCTTGGAACTTCCGGAATACTGCTTTCCTCAAAAGATCCCCTGGAGATTGCAGCTGCAGTCTCACTGGTTGAATCAGACCATGAACTCAGAAATGAGCTGCTCGAGAAGTCACGGCAAACTCTTGCACGGTACTCATTTGACGTAGCCAAGCAGGAAAACTTATTTGCGCTGCAAAGCCTGATTCCGGAAATGGCCGCACACCTGTGAGAAGAATCATTCAATTCGTACCCAGTCTGGTGCCTGGCGATGCCACAGGAACGCACGCAGTCATGATCCAAAAAGCTCTTGAAGCGAAAAATATCGAGTCGAAAATATATGTCGAAGAAGTAAAGAAAGGTCAAATCGGCGGAGCAACCCGCTTCACTGCTTATGCAAGTGAAAACAGGCCGGATGACATCCTGATCTATCATTTGGCCGCACCCTCTGCGATTGCCGACTTCTTGTCATCTCGAAGCGAAACTCTGGTGGTCGTGTACCATAACATAACTCCTTCTCATTTCTTCGAACCCTGGGATCAGGTTGCCGCCACGGGCCAAATCTGGGCAAGGGCTCAGTTATCCCGGCTTGCGCCAAGGACAACCTTGGCATTACCAGTATCAAAATACAACCAGGAGGAGCTCGTGGAGCTAGGGTACGGCAAAACTGCCGTCGTGCCGATTCTGCTCGATCCCGCAATCTTTGCCACCGGGTCAGATGGCCGCATAGATGCGATGTTAAGGAACAACAGGCTGAGTGGACGCACCAATTTCCTATTCGTTGGCCGACTGGTTCCCAACAAGGCTCAGCACAATCTGATCGCCGCACTGAGCGCCTACAACAAGATATATTCCAAAGATGCGGTCCTCCATCTGGTCGGCAAGCCATTTTCCAAAGAATATCTGTCGCTGCTAGTCGAGATCGCCAAAGATTTGGAGGTAGAAGACAACGTCAACTTCACCATGGGGGTACCCACGGAACAGCTTTCCTCCTACTACAAAGGGAGCGACGCGTTAGTGTGCCTGTCTGAACACGAGGGGTTTTGCGTTCCCCTTCTCGAGGCAATGCACAATAACTTGCCAATAATTGCATATGACAGTTCCGCCATCAGCGAAACTCTGGGCAACGCTGGCATTCTCATTCCAAGCAGCGACCCCGTCACCGCCGCAGTTGCCATGAACAGGCTGGTATCAGATCAGGATCTCCAAGCGTTTTTCCGATCGCAGATGGCTGCCAGGCTCGAGGAGCTGAGTATCGCGCAATCCCGAAGGAAACTCTATCAGGCACTTGGAGAGCTCGAACCGGCACTAAGTCTCGTAGAGGTGGCCGGTTGAACCAAATACGCCGCATAGCATTTGTCACCCCGCGTTACGGGAAAGAGGTCATAGGAGGCGCGGAACACGCCGCCAGAATGATGGCAGAGAATCTTTCGCGCGTATTGGGCCTATCTGTGGAGGTCTTGACGACAACTGCGCTCGACACCGACACCTGGGATAACCATTTTCCAGCTGGGACTGAGGACCTCAGTGGCGTAAAAGTCATACGGCACAAGATTGACATGGGGCGCTCTAAAGGATTCCCGATGCTTTCAGGCCGGCTGCTCAAGTATCCAAAGTCGGCAACGACTGAAGAGTGTAACCAGTGGATTGATGCGCAAGGCCCGGTGTCCTGCTCGCTTATCGAAGCAATCAAAGACTCAACGGCTCAGGTTATTCTTTTCTTTCCTTACCTGTATCATCCCATCGTCAGGGGAATTGCAGAAGTGGCAGACCGAGCAGTCCTGATCCCGGCGGCACACGATGAGCCGCCCGCATATTTGCCCATCTTCCAGAATGTTTTTCGTAGCGCGAAAGCTATTATGTTCCAGTCGAAAGCGGAAGAGCAATTTGTCGATGCCGTCATGCGCACGGCGGACAAGCCAAGGCTGAGAGCCGGCCTCGGCATTGAAAGATACCCTGTTCCTCCTGGACCGTTATCTCAGCACCTTCCGAAACTTGCTGGAAATCCATTTCTCCTTACGCTCGGCAGAGTCGATCAGCTAAAGGGGGCAACGCTTCTCTCCGAACTCTTCGCTGAATACAAGAGACGAAACCCAAGTCCGCTGAAGCTGGTATTCGCCGGACCGGTAACCACTCAACCGATCGACTTTCCCGACATCATGACCCTAGGCACCGTAGGAGAAGAATTGAAGTGGTCGCTCCTGGCGGAATGCACAGCGCTGGTGAACCCCTCCGCGTTTGAATCTTTTTCTCTGGTTCTATTCGAAGCGTGGTCCCTCAGCCATCCAGTGATTGTCAATGCCCAGTGCCAGGTCACATCTGATCACGTGACTGATTCGGGAGGAGGGTTCGTATTTTCTGATTTCGCGGAGTTTGAGTCTCAAGTCAACCTGCTTCTTTCCAATGCCGATATCAGGAGAGCTCTGGGATCAAACGGCAACAGGTATCTGGAAACCAACTATAGGTGGGAAGTCATAGTGCAAAAGATAGGCATTTTCCTAAACGACGTTTTTAGCTCCTGAACGGAACCGCCTCACCATTCTGGATCAGGCGAGGTTCAAGCTTCAAGTATCCAGTACTCTTGCCGTTAGAAATAACTTTAAAGGCGAGTTCTTGGTTCTGCCAGTCATATATCCGCTGGTCCCTCGCGGATGTGAATCCTACCGCCACCGAGAAGAGGCCGTCACTCACCGCCACCGAAGGAAAGCTGAATTCGAGTTCCCCCTCCGTATCAACATCAAGCGGCTCGAGCCCCATCAGATCCGAGTCTGTTCCGAATACTACGTCACCCTTCTGATCGAACAGCTGTATTCCAACCAAAACCCCGGAAATAGGCTTTGTCGCGCTGTAGCTGACTTTGACGGTCAGAGGGTCGCCTGGGGTTAGGTGACCAGCGCCAGAGATTCCAGGAAACGCGACGGAGATCTGGCCAACCATTACTCTCTCGTCCGGAACAGAAATCTCTTCTTTAGCCGCTGCCTGTCCCTGGCCCGATGTTGAATCTTCGTTAATCGAGGCAATCATCGAAGCAAGGCCAGAACCTTTGGCTTGGAACTCGCGCAGAATTGATATGGCCTCTGGCGCCGTCCCCTCTCCAACAACTTTGCCGTGATCAAGCACATAAGCCCGATCGCATACACGCCTCACGATATCCGGCGAATGGGAAACGAAAACTATCGTTCTCCCCTCTTGCTGAAACTCTTCGACTTTGTCAAAGCACTTACGTTGAAAATTCTCATCCCCTACCGCCAATACCTCGTCAACCAGAAGTATGTCAGGATCCACATTCACTGCCACTGCAAAGCCGAGACGCGTATACATTCCGGAGGAATAATAACGAACCTGATTGTCAATGAATGGCCCAAGCTCCGAAAAATCGACTATGTCGTCGAATCTCAGATCAACATCTTTCTTACTAACGCCAAGCAATGCTGCATTCAGATATATATTTTCTCTGCCAGACAGTTCTGGATGGAAACCAGCTCCAAGTTCGAGCATTGCGGCCACCCGTCCCCGGACCCGGATCTCGCCTGAAGTCGGTTTTAGAATCGCAGCTATGCATTTTAGAAGAGTAGACTTTCCCGAGCCATTATGGCCAACCAAACCAACTGTTTCTCCCCAGTTGACATCGAAACTTACGTTCTTCAAAGCCCAAAACTCCTCATAAGGAATTTTGTTTAGATGGATAACGCGCTCTTTGAGGGATGTGTACTTTTCGTGATAGAGGCGGAAATGTTTAGAGATGTCGTCGATTTCAATGGCTGCTGGCACGGCTATAACTCCTCTGCAAAGTTGCCCTCAAGACGTGCGAACAATATCAGCGCACCCAAAAACAAGACAGCGGAAACGAGTATCACTATAAGAAGCTGTATTGCAAACCATCCGGGCGAATATGCGGGAAGCAGAGGATGAACTTGGCCGCCACTCATGTAGGACACTTTGGCATAAAGGGCTCTTTGGAATGTCAAAACAATCACAGTAACGGGATTGAAAAAATATAAGTAGAGCAATCCCTTTTCGGCAAGACGGACTCCAAGCTCTTGGAATGGATAAACGATAGGGGTGCCCCAGAACCATGCCAGCAAGACCAGTTCCATGAGATGCTGGGTATCCCGAAGGTAGACATTTATTGCCGAGAGTGCGATGGCAAGGGCACTTGCGAAAAACACTAGCGCCAACAGGGCAAATGGCACCAGCCAAAGATAGCTGAATGCAGGAATAACCTGAAAAACTGCCAGGGCCAGAACCAGCACGCATGCCTGAAGCAAGAAAAAGATCAGAGCTGCTCCAACTGACGCCAATGCCAGGATTTCCCTCGGAAATGCAACCTTCTTGACAATCCCTGCATTATTGATGATAGTTGTCGTCGCAGAAGACAGCGAATTGGAAAAAAAGTTCCAAACCAACAATCCGCAAAGCAGGAAGATGGCGAAAAGGGGCATGTTATTCTTCAGGATCTTCTGAAACACTATGTAATAAATGACCAAATAAAGCGCTGGATTCAAAAGAGACCACAAGAAACCCAGGATTGAGTTCTTGTACTTGATGCGCAGCTCCTTGCGGACCATCGATACCAGAAGCTCTCTAAAGGTCCATATGTTCTGAATACGCGTAAAGACGCCAATTTTTGGACTTACTACCCGAATGGGAAGGTCTTCGATGCGAGACGCAACCGTATTCTTATCAGGCAAGCTGTTGGCTTGATCCAACAACGCTATTCCTTCCGAAAGATTCTCAAATAATAGCAGATAACCGGTATGCCGGGATCACCAGTTACAGCATATGCGGTACAACCTAAGTTGGCCGGACGGGCCGCCTAACCCTTTGTTTCAATGTTGGCTGAAGATGACCGAGAAATCACCTGATCAATAAAACCGTAATCCTTGGCCTCTTCAGCGGTGAACCAACGGTCGCGGTCTGAATCCGCCGTGATAGTTTCCACGGTTTGTCCAGTATGCATTGCGATCCGCTCTGCGAGCATTTTTTTTAGATATCCGATCTGTTCGGCCTGGATAGCAATATCAGCAGCTTGACCTTGGGCCTGGGCTGATGGCTGATGCATCAATATGCGCGAATGCGGCAGTGCGTAGCGCTTCCCGGGGGCGCCGGCGCATAAAAGGAATTGTCCCATTGAGGCAGCCATTCCCACACAAATGGTGGCCACATCACAGCTCACGTATTGCATAGTGTCGTAAATAGCAAGCCCGTCGGTCACTGAGCCCCCGGGGGAATTTATGTACAGCGCAATATCCTTAGAAGGATCCTCAGCTTCAAGCAGAAGCAGCTGGGCACAAATTGCGTTTGCCGAGTTTTGATCGACCTGTGTCCCTAGAAAAACAATTCTTTCTTTGAGAAGTCGCTGATACAGATCTGCACTTCTGTCGGCCGACTGGAGCTGCATGACCGCATCTTGACCAAAGTTGAGCTGTGAATTTGACATACAAAACACCCTACCAGAAAGTAGAAAAACTCACCCAGTGCTGCACAGCGGCAAAGCAGCTTTTAAACAACTTCATGTCTGCCATTTGCTTCGCCTATTTGAACAACGTGTTGTAGTACCCTGTGACCATGGGACCAGACAGCAAAACAACTGGAGTCGACTCATGGAGAACGAGGGATGTATGGTCAATTTCTCTCTCTGCCTTCTTCGCAGATCTGGGCTACCAATCAGTACTTGCGGCGTTTCCTATCTTCCTTGTCATCGATCTCCATAGACCAGTATGGGAATACGGATTGGCCATGGCTCTCAGCTACGGGGGAGGCGCGATGTTTTCATTTTTCGGCGCCAGAATTGGCGACAAAACAGGTCACCGCAGGCTCGCCTTAATTGGCAACTCACTGATCCCCCTGCTCTCCGTGTCGGCATTGATAGCCAACTCCGTCTGGGCTATAGGCCTCCTCACTGCAGGATGGTGGGCGCGCAACATGAGAAGCCCGTCCAGAAGGGTAATGCTCAACCAGGCAGTGACCGACGATAGGTTTAGGCCCAGAGTCTTCGGCTTTCTTCATGCCCTGGATGTCGGCGGAGCAGCTGCCGCAGCTCTACTTGTACTAATTGCCATACAGAACCGAGTATCTTTCCGGTGGCTATTCCTCTTGACAGCAATACCGTTGCTGGTTTCAACTGCGATGTTGTCGAGAGCTACGACCGGTCGCCTTGTCAGCGAAACCCACCAGGCCCGTGACGGGAAAATCCCGGCTGAAGAAAAATCCCGGCATTCAACGGGCGCTCGGGCAATCTTTCTGGCAACCGCCCTTTACGGATTCACGTTCTACAGCATCGGATTCCCGATCCTCACAGTGGCCCAAAAGACTCACTCCAACAGCTACGGAATAGCCGCATTTTTGGTTTTCCAAGGATTTTCCGCGATCACCGGCTTCTTTCTTGCCAAGAGGCTCGGCAAGAGCCTGATCAGGCGATTCATCAATCTAGGGGTTTTGGGGTATTTAGTCTCCGGTCTGGGAGCTTTGACCATAATCGGCGATATCCGATATCAAATGGGGATTTTCGCATACCTTGTTGGCATGGGGATACTTGGCTTTGCATTAGGTGTTATAGAGACCTTGGAGCCTTCGCTCATAGCGGTGATATCAGAAAGCCGGTCGGTAAGTAGTGGCTTTGGGATGCTTTCTGCCTCCCGGAGCGTCGGACTTTTCATTGGCAATCTAGTCATGGGCCTTCTTTACCAGTTGGGACCCAGCTGGTCCTACGGATATGCGGCGTTCATGGCCGTGGTGGCTGCTGCAATCATGCTGTTCGCATCATCCACATTCCATCGAAGCATCGGTGATCCGGCTTGAAGGAGCGGGCTGTGACCTTTATGCCGTTCCGCTTGGCAGCCAGGTACTGGAATTCATCTGCGCGCAGGACGGCCGATCCAGTTCCGATCGCTCTTTCTTGAAATGATTCCACCGGGTGGCGAGTAAGATTTTCGAGAATGTGGCTCGCCTTAAATGCGGCAGCACGCGGGCGTGGCGAAATTGGCATACGCACTAGGTTTAGGTCCTAGCGCCGAAAGGCATGAGAGTTCGAGTCTCTCCGCCCGCACAAGGTTTACCGTGTCAATAATCGGTACTGTTTTGGCGAGCGTCTGAAACAGTGCAGACTGCGGAAAAAAAGAAAACGCCCCTCAGGCTCGGCCTTCCTAAGAGGCGTTCTCTTCGTTTTCTCCTACAGGGAGATCATGGCCCCCGGATAACGGGGCATTTTTCTAGGCGTTAGCCGAGGAATTCGGAGCTGTCACACGTGGAGGCGGGAAAGAGCCCATATAATGGCCAAACCGTGCGCCATGGCCGGTTCCTGGCGTGGGGGGCACACCTATTGCGATGGCATTTCCACCGGTTTCAACCAGCCTTACAGTAACCGCGGTTTTGGAACTTAGATCGGATGCCAGCGCAGCTTCCGTGGTATTCCCAAACCTAGTTGACGATGTGATGGCCGCAGTAACTGTGGCTCCGGTATCAGCTCGGACGACTGAAATTGAACCGGATGAAATGTTGGACAATTTGCCAGTTACGGAAATGATGGTTTCGTATCCACTTCCGCTCTTTTGCGGAACCACTGTCTCTGAGTAGACAGCGAAACCAAATCGGCCGAACCCCATATGCCGGCGAGGATGCGCGGTGCTGTTTGTTGACTGGTTATTGCTTGGGGAAGCGACTTGCGTCGTAGGCACCGAACTCGATGCCAGAGAGGACCCAGCCGAGGAAATTGTCGCAGCGCCGATTCCCACGATACCGGCTGCCGCAAGACCAGTTGCTCCCAATATCATTCTCCGTCGTCTCATTAGGTTCTCCTTCGGTTAGTTGCGCCAAGCTTTTGATTACATCTAAGCTGGCAACCTTTAGTTGCACCTAGAAGGAAGCTAAAGACTTCCTGAGACTTGACGCTCTTCTCAACCTGCCGTCTCTAGCAGGAAGTCTTTCAGTCTGGAAATCGCCTTTGATCGATGCGACAGCTCTGACTTTTCGTTTGCTGTCATCTCTCCGAACGTCCGGCCATCGCCCTCGGAAGGCACAAAAATGGGGTCATAACCGAAACCGTGAGCACCCTTCTCCCGGCCTATTATGCGACCTTCACACCTGCCCTCAAAATATTGGGAGTCTTTAAGAGCAGCGCCAGGCGCACACAAGCAAAGGACGGTTTCAAAATGAGCCGTCCGATCACCTATGTCCTCCAGCATGGCAAGAAGCTTCGACCTGTTAGCGGCGTCATCGCTGTCAGGACCGGCAAATCTGGCAGAGTGGACCCCTGGACTACCGCCCAGGGCATCTACGAATAGACCGGAATCATCAGCCAGTGCCTCATAACCCAAATGGTCAGCGGCGCTTCTGGCTTTTTTGTAAGCATTCTCTAAAAGAGTCTCGCCGTCCTCCGCCACAAATGGAAGGTCCCCCGGAACGATAATGTCCACAGTTTCCCCGAGGATACCGACGAATTCCCGTGCTTTGGCGTCGTTGGTGGTTGCAAGAACGATTTGAATCAACTATCAATTCCTAAAGAGCTCAGGCTTTGGTGACGGAAGCGAGGATAACACCTTGTTCTGGATCTCAAGAATTTCAGCAATACCATGCTCGGCCAAGGACAACATGTCATCAAGCTGCGACTTGGTATAAGGGGCATTTTCTGCAGTTCCTTGAACCTCAACGAAATAGCCTTCCGAGGTCATAGCGACATTCATGTCCACCTCAGCCCTAACGTCTTCGGAGTAATCCAAATCAAGCAACGCAGCGCCGTCTACTATGCCGACTGAAACTGCGGCACAGGATGAAAGAAGAACGTTCGGACCTACCCTGTATGCCTGCTCCATGCGCGAAATCGCGTCGGCTAAGGCAACATATGCTCCGCAAATCGATGCAGTGCGGGTTCCACCATCTGCCTGAAGGACGTCGCAGTCCACGATCAACTGCTTTTCGCCTAAGGCGCAAAGGTCGACAACCGCTCTGATGGACCTGCCGATCAAGCGCTGGATCTCCTGTGTCCTCCCACTTTGCCTGCCTTTGACAGCCTCACGACTGACCCTTTCGGGCGACGATCCTGGCAGAAGAGAATATTCAGCGGTTATCCAGCCTTTCCCGGTACCGCGAAGCCATGGTGGAACCCTTTCGTCGAGAGAGACGGTACAAAGCACACGGGTTCTTCCCATGGTCACAAGAACCGATCCAAGGGCCATTTCCGTATAGTCACGTTCAAACGTGCATAACCTGATCTCATCCGATTGCCGTCCATCTCTTCTCATTCAGAGAATTCCTTTCCAACTGACTTGCTGCGCATCTTCGAGCTCAGGCCCTAACAGCCTATGGCCCAGTTCCTTGAATCGCTCCGGATCTCCTGACGACAAAAACGTGTACTTTCCGCTCGCAGAATCTGGCGCTGAAAGACCAGACTTTACGAGGGTCGCCTTGACCTCAAAAGCAGTCTCTTCAGCGGAAGATATCAGAACAACCTCTCGGCCAACTATATCTTGAATAACGCGCGCCAAGAAGGGATAGTGTGTGCAGCCAAGCAGAAGGGTATCGATCTTGGCGTTCTTTATTGGATACAGCAGCCTTGACGCCAACACCTTCACCTGTTCAGAATCGGTCTCGCCCGCTTCGACAAATTCAACCAGCCCCGGACAGGCCGCACATGTAAGCTCAACTGTGGGATCCAGACCTTCAATTTCCCTAAGATAGGCGCCAGAGGAAATTGTTCCAACGGTGCCAATCACCCCTAGGCGGCCAGACTGGGAAGCAGCAACGGCAGATCGTGCACCCGGCCCTATCACGCCTACTATCGGACGATCGAACCGCTCGATAAGGGAATCCAACGCCACAGAAGATGCAGTATTGCACGCAACAATGATCATTTTCACATCAAAGGTCGATATCAAATACTCGGCAATCTGATGTGAAAAGCTGATCACCTCTGAAGCGTTCCTTGGGCCGTATGGATACCTGGCAGAATCGCCAAAATAAACCAGGGATTCGCTAGGAACCAAATCGACCAGCGCACGCACAATAGTCAGCCCGCCAAAGCCGCTGTCAAAAATTCCAATCGGGCGTGAATCCACTCCGCTCAGTCTATCCAGAGCACTGGTCCAAAATCCGAACGGCCGGCCAATCTATCCGGGAAAATTAGAGCGCCAGATGGGATGCCGAAAGAGCTCAGCTCAGTTAGAAGTAGATAATCTTCTTCGCGCGCTCCGTCACCTGGTCGATATCATCGGTCCAGGCCCCGGTAGACAGGTACTTCCAGCCACCGTCACACACAACAGTGACGATAGTGCCTTCGTCAAGAGTCTTGGCACACTTGACGGCACCCGCCATGATGGCACCAGATGAGATCCCAACGAATAGTCCAACCTCGGTCAGCCTTTTCGTCCACTCAATTGACTCCTTGGGACCGACAACAGTCTTGCGGTCCAGAAGGTGCTCTCCATCGTTGTCCAAAAAAATCGGCGGAATGTAACCGTCATCCAGATTGCGCAAGCCATCCACCATCTCACCAGAAGGCGGCTCGATTGCCCAAACCTGGACCTTCGGATTCATTTCCTTGAGATACTTACCCACGCCCATTAAGGTACCCGAAGTTCCCAAGCCGGCAATGAAATGAGTGATCTCCGGCACGTCTTTCCAAATCTCCGGTCCTGTCGTTTCATAGTGCGCTCTCGGATTAGCCGGATTGGCATACTGGTACAGGAATACCCATTCCGGATTCTCTTCCGCCATGGCCCTAGCCATTCTTACCGCGCCATTTGAGCCTTCCGAACCCGGAGACTCGATGATTTCCGCACCCCAAACCTGCAGAAGCTGCTTGCGCTCTATTGAGACATTCGATGGCAGGACAATTTTCAGGTTGTAACCCCGCACCTTGCACAACATAGCTAACCCGATTCCGGTATTGCCGGAAGACGGCTCCAGCAGAGTCTGCCCCGGTTTTCCTGGCTCAAGAAGTCCGGATTTCTCAGCATCCTCGATCATTGCTAGTGCAATTCGATCTTTGACCGATCCACCGGGATTCTGACCTTCGAGCTTTGCTATGATTCTGACCCTGGGATTGGGGCTTAGCTGGCTCACGTCAACCATCGGAGTGTTGCCAATCAAGTCCAAAATACTAGAGTACACAGCCATCAAAATATCTTTCTCTAATCAGAACAAAAAATCCCACGCAAAACGGCTAGAAAGAACCACCCGCTACAGCAGGCAGTATCGAGACGACGTCACCATCCGCAACTTTGGTTTCAAGCTTTTCAAGGTATCTGACATCATCGTCATTGAGATATACATTTACAAATCGGTGTAAGGATCCATCTGGGGATATCACTTGATTTCCCAAACCTGGAAAGCTGTCACTGAGAGCTTTCAGTATCTCACCAATGGTCTCGCCCTCAACGAAGACATTAGCTTGACCGCTCGCTGCGGCACGAAGCACTGTTGGTAGGCGAACTTCTATTGCCACGGCTCCTCCTGAAAGTTGACTTAGTCGATTATTATTCTAGCAATTAACCCTAACAACCGATTCTTCAACAATGTTCCCTTCAACGATACTAAATGAGCGCAGTATCGGATCTTTGTGTTTCAACGACACCAAAATGTAGTGCCAATTCGGATCAGGGGCTTGAGCCACGTCAGTTGGAGATGGATACGCTTCAGAATGAGTGTGCGAATGCATGACCCCGATTATCGAGGTACCTCGCGCCTCAGCATCCCTATCGGCCTTTAGATAGTCGAGCGGATTCACCGTATAAATACGAGCCGATGCGGCATCATTGTGTGTCTTGTAGAATCCGTCAACTCGGTCTCCGGTTCCAGCAATCAGACCACAGGCTTCGAGCGGATATTCACGGATCGCATGCGCAATCATCTCGTCAAGGTAGATTTGCGGAATATTAAGCATCCTTGGCAGATTAGCTTGGTGGAGTACAAATGGTATCAAAAAGATCAAAACCAAGTAAACAGTTGGCAGCTTCTGGGATAAAAGTCGTATCCCAGAACAGAAAAGCACGACACGATTACGATATTTCGCAAACATTTGAAGCCGGGATTGAGCTGAAAGGCTCTGAAATCAAGTCCGTAAGGCTGGGAAAAGCACAGCTAAGGGACAGCTTCGTGAGAATCGACAACAACGAAGCCTGGCTATTTCAGGCGCATATCCCTCCTTACGACTTTGCGCACGGATTTGGTTCCCACGACCCGGACCGGCCCAAAAAGCTGCTTCTGCATCGGGACGAGATCGAGGAACTTGCAGTTCGAACAAAATTGCAGTCGTTAACGATTATTCCCCTAGCTATTTATTTGAAGAATGGAAGAGCGAAAATTGAGATAGCTCTCGCCAAAGGCCGCAAGAGCTACGATAAACGGGCGGCGATTGCCCAAAGGGATAGTCAGAGGGACACCGAAAGAGAACTTGCCAACGCTCGAAGAAGATCATAGGGTCTGCCCAGTTGGAGCGCTAGAATAGATTCAGGCGAATAAACCATGGGGGTGACAGGCTTCGACTTTGGTCGTCGAGGTAGGAGAAGCGAGCCGTGGTCTCCGGAACCACGTAAAAGAGCCGGAAACATAAAATAAACGACGAGCCACAACTCGCCCTTGCCGCTTAAAAAGTAGGCAACGTTCAGCTGCTCTCAGTTCCACGGAGTAGGTCTGAGCGACGATTAGTGGAACTTGCTTGAGTTGTCTATCCCAAAGGCAATCAAAGGACTTTAAATTGGGATAAGCCACAGGACGATCGATAGAAGGCGTCCAAGGCCGACAATGCTTTTCTATCTGCGCTCGGAGAAGCCCTACTGAGAAGCTGAAGGACGCGGGTTCAATTCCCGCCACCTCCACCAATGGCCCGGCTTCGAACCGCGGTCAAGCAAGAAGCCGGGACGGTCCAAAGTCCCGGCTTCTTGTCTTTGGCAAACCAAGCACCCTTCGCAGTTGCCGACCGCGGTCGCTCGCTCACAGTGGAAATTTCCAGCAAAAGATGCCAGGACCCCATAGATGCCAATGGCATGACCTGAAAACAGAAAATACAACCCCCAACAAGAGCAATTAGCTTTACAACACCGACATCATCGGGATTTTGTCTCTGGGAGAAGACAACTATTGAATATTGAATTCACGAAGCGTTACAGATCAGCAATGCTTTCTCCGATCCTGGAGAGCACATTGGGCCAACCCTCCCCCATGCCTTCATAAGCACGTTTGCCCATCGCGGAGCCAAGGTCGAAACCATCATGTTCTAGAAGGAGCGTCGTTCCACTTCCCTCCGGAACGAGACGCCATGTGATTACAGAATTCAGCGTCCCCACGCCAAAGCTGTAACGAATAAGCTGCGCAGGCTCCGCCGCCAGTACCTCACATAACTGCGTGCCCCATGGACCCATATCCATCATGAACTTGTGTCCGACCTCCGGTTGAATGTCGGTAGACGCCCACCACCTCTCAACCAGATCCGGTTCGGTGAGGACGCGCCAAACCACATCAGGCGAATGGTTGAAAAACTTATCAAATCTGAGACCGGCAGACATCTCCTATAGTTCTCCTTTTCGAGCAAAGGGCGCGGCTGATGCTTGCCGGTCCCTGGAGCAAATCTCAAGGCTTCCCGGCATTTCATCGGCCTCCGCCAGAGGAACTGGCTCTGGATGGTAGACGCGCATCTGCCAACATGGTTTCTCCTTGACCGCCGTGGAATTCAGCGAATCTGTAGATCCTTGCAATAATAGCTGGCTACTTGTGTCGAATTAGCCGACCAGATCGCTGCATGCGGCTGGACCGCCGAATACGCCAGCCTAGATTAGCGCCAAGCGCGATTGGCTAGGGGGCCAAGATGTCATTGGGCATGGGAAACTCTTGCTCGAAACCCTCAACTATGTCAACCGCCGTCAAAGGCAATCTCGAGAAAAGACCGATGCCTAGCTAACCTTTTCGCGAGGTTCTGCATCTTCTTCGTCAGATTCACCTGACGCGTCCTCAAGTGTTTTACCCATCGGCTCCGGCAGCGCCCACAGCGTCAACAAAACGCCGGCAAGAGACACTATTGCAAGGATGCCCATTGCATCAGGTAAACCCAGATCCTTTACGATGGTTGGCATCGAAAGCGCGGCGATGAATGCTCCAACCTTTCCTCCCGCCGCTGAAAGCCCATCTGCTGTTCCTCTGATTGAGGTAGGAAAAATCTCCGACGGATAGACAAAGGTAGTCTCGTTGGGACCAAACTCAATGAAGAAGTAAGTGATCCCGTAGATTACGAGAAATAGGGCCGGAATCCTGACAACTCCTGGCACAGCCATAATGACGGCATACCCTATTGCCATGATCAAAAATCCCTGCCACTGGATTCGCTTTCGTCCTATCTTGTCCATGAAATAAACCGCAACCCAATACCCGGGGACTGCGAAGACCAGGAATATAAGAGCTGCTACAACGGTGTTGTGCAACAGGCTCGTCTTTGCCCCGAATAACGCTTTCAATATGACCTGAGATGACACCCCGTTTCCATAAAAAGCAACGTCCATCAAAAGCCACGTGCCAGCTGTACCAATAAGCCTTTTGAGAAACTTTGGATCAGAAATGCGCGAGTTACTGTCATTAGCAGCGACCGCGTCAGAAGCATTAGGAAGCTGAGCAGATGTTCCAACCGTCCAGCGAATTGCCTCTACCGTCGAATCGATATCACCCTTGACCTGCATGGTAAATCGTGGGGTTTCCTTGATCTTACGCCTGAGGTAGATTACCGAAGCAGCCGGTATTGCACCAAAGGCAAGCATTATTCGCCAAGAAATGCTACTTGACACGCCAGTCGCCAGCAGTATGGAGGCAAATAGCGGCCCGGCTAACAATCCAAAGCCTTGCATTGCGAAGACCGTCCCGATCAAACGTCCCCGATCACGCTGATTCGCGTATTCAGAAGTAATGACGGCAGAGGTCGCATAATCTCCACCTACTCCTATGCCGACCACGATTCTGAACACCAAAAGCTCTACGAAGGTTTGAGAAAACGCCGATGCAACCGCACCCAAGACCAACAGGATGACCTCAACGCCGTACATTGCTTTACGGCCCAGACGATCCATCAACTTTCCAAAAATAATTGCCCCGAAAACAGAGGATAGAAGTGAAATGGAGTTTAGAAGCGATAGTTGCCCGGTAGACAGATGCCAAAGTGGTGTAAGGATAGCGGTTACCGTTCCAATTATGAAAAGGTCGTAGGCATCAGTGAAAAAACCCATGCCTGCCGTTATCACCGTGGTCCAGTGCTTGCGGTTAAGGGACGCTTCATCCAGTGCCTTATAGACGGACGAAGCACTTCTCCCAGTATTTCCATTGACTGACGACATCAGCTTCTCCTACTTCTGGGAACCCATCCGGCCCACTGACGCCCCAGTTGATTCAATCTCATGTACTGCCAAATTAGGTTTGCAAGGTTAACACAAAGTAAACAAAAGGTGAACCTCTGTCAATTAATAAATGAATTTATCCAGCCAAATTGTTCATACGTGCGATTCCAAAACTGGCAAGCCCCAAATTTGCAGGTCAGCTGCCTTCGCTCGCAAAACGCCTGGCATCGCTCGCAGCATATTTTGCGACGCCGCCATCGATATCAGCTGCCTTTTCTATGGCAGTCACGACGTCCGCGAGCCCCTTTGCGGGTATCGCACAAGTCATCTCATGAGGATGCATTCCGGTCCTCGCTCGGGAAAGCGCGCATCCGACACTGCCCACAACGCGGCCCTGCTCCATTGCGACGGCGATAATGTGACACTGCGGCTTGCCCTCAATCGACATTCCAGTGGCATCGGAAACAACCATCATCTGACGCCCATTTAGCCTCAGCAGGACCACATCCGGCATGAATGATCCTTGGGACAGTGGGCCGTAAGTCACAAATCGATACTTTCGCCTTACGAACGGTATCACAGCTACCGCGTCAGCATTGACCCAGCCCGATCCCAACAGTTCGGCGATGTCCGAGTTTGCCGCGACATCATCAAACGAAACAAATCCATGGGTGAAACTTCCGACACTGCAATTTCCATGGTCCGGTGCAACGGTACTAAAACTGCTATCCGTTGCCTTCATCCAAAAAACACAGCCGGCGGATACTCGGCCGGCGCGTCCATCAGAACTCGCTTCAACCACAGGTTCATCGAAAAGGTCAATCCCGTCAGGCTGATGATCAGAAAAAGAAATTCCGATTGGGGTCACCGATAGGTGTAAAGCTGAATTAAGCCGTGATGAAAACTCCTTCAGCGCGGCTGAGCTATATGCCTTAATATCAGAAATTACTGCCACTTCCTCTCAAAAATTGCGGATTGGACTCCATCCCAAGATGTTCCGTCTGCTTTTTTAGACTGTAAGCATCTGCAGTTTTCATCTTTGTTTGATAAAGCCAGCCCCTCTCCGGGAAATTTCTTTTAGCCCTGGGGGAGGTGCCAT
>SCQM01000156.1 GCA_004298555.1 Actinomycetota bacterium
TATCAGGTAGCCAGAGAAGTTGCACAGCGACTCGCGCAGCTCGGATGGATGACCATCACCGGCGCGGGACAGGGAATCATGCAGGCTGGACTGGAAGGTGCCGGACCTGAAATGAGCTTCGGCGTGAATATTAAACTTCCGCACGAGCAGGCGGCCAACCCAATAATAGCAAATGATCCAAAACTCGTGAAAATGAAGTACTTCTTTACCCGCAAAGTAATGCTGATAAAAGAATCTGATGCATTCGTAGTAATGCCGGGCGGGTTCGGAACATTAGATGAAGCTTTTGAACTTCTTACCCTGATTCAAACCGGCAAAGCACAGCCGGCTCCTGTAGTGCTTCTCGATGCCCAAGGTGGAACTTACTGGAACGAATGGGAACGTTTCATCAACCAGGAAGTCATTTCTCGGGGATACGTTTCACCACCCGATAAGTCGATTTATCTGATCACCAACAGCGTCGATGCTGCGATTGATGAAATCGTCCGTTTCTATCGGAACTTCCACAGCCTTCGCTTTGTTGGAAACCGCCTGGTCGTTAGGATAAATTATCCCATTAGTGATGACGAGCTCAAACATATCAACGAAGAATATGCAGATATCTGCCGCAGTGGGCTGATAGAGCGGTGCGAAGCTTCGCCCCAGGAAGTTGCAGATAACGACTATGTCTCGTTGTCCCGCCTGTGCTTTCAGTTCAACCAGATCTCCCATGGGCGTCTAAGAACATTCATAGACGTGCTGAACCAGCTTCCCAGCGCAACCAGTAAAGACATGGTTGTTTCGAGTCAGGACGGGGGGTCGCATAGAATGCCAGGGGAAAACGGAGACGGCGAGCCAAACCTAGGAGAGGACCAACTGCTTCAAAACTAGGTGGTCGGAGCCGATTGGTATTGAGGCGGAAGAAAACGATATCCAGCTCCCCTAATCGTTTGCAGCAGCTCAGTCTTTCCCGGAAAATTGATCTTCTTCCTAAGGTAACCTACGTACACATCGACTATGTTGCTGCCCGGATCGAATGAATAATCCCATACGTGATTTAGGATCTGCATCCGTGACAAGATCTGATTTGGATTTCGCATGAACAACTCAAGCAGCGCCCACTCCTTTGGAGCCAGATCGATTCGCATCCCGTCACGCCAGGCCACCTTAGTCATTAGGTCCAGATTCAAATCCAGGACCTGAAGCAGCTTGGCGGAGCTCTGATCTGATGCTCTCAAGGCAGCCCGAATGCGAGCCAACAATTCTGAGAACGAAAACGGTTTAGTCACGTAGTCATTCGCACCGGCGTCGAGTCCTTCAATCTTGTCAGAGGTGTCATCACGCGCAGTCAAGATGATAACGGGCCAGGTGAGCTTTTTGGCTCTCCATGAGGTCAGCACGGCCTTTCCGTCTTTGCCCGGCAGGGACAGGTCCAGTAAGACAAGATCGACATCGCTGCCCATCGCCGGCACAGTGACGAGAGCATCATCCCCGTCAGAAATGATCACCGTAGCGTACCCTTCAGCTTTTAGGCCCTTGGATAAAAAGCTGGCAATCTTTTCATCATCCTCAACAATTACGATATTCAAGCCTGACACCGTCCTAGATCTAGCGCACTATACGGGAATTTGGAAGCCTCATAGTAAATGTACTCCCACTTCCAAGCACCGACTCCACTTTCACCGCTCCGCCGTGCGCCTTTGTAATGGCTTCAACGAGGGCAAGGCCCAATCCGGCACCACGTTGGTCTCGGCTCGCTCCCCGTTCGAAGCGCTCGAAAATCGTCTTCAAGTGCTGTGGATCAATGCCTGAACCCGTGTCAGCCACGGATATTTCCAGATAACCATTCAACTCGGCCGCAGACAGCGAAATAAGGTCCTCTTCTTTCGTAGCCTTTTCAGCGTTGTCAAGGAGATTCAGCAAACCTCCCCTCACCTTTGGCGCGTCGATACTGACTTTGAGATCCGGGACATCTCCAAGGTGCCAGTTCCGTCGACCCAAGCTAAGAGCACTCGTGAAAACCTCGGCAATGAAGCTGCGCAAGTCGACAATTACCTCATTTATTGAATCGGGTTCGCTCATTCGTTCTAGAAGAAGCAAACCTTCGATCATGGTCTTCATGTAATCAGTTTCAGATATCACGAGTGCAGTGACCTCATCCAGCTCCTCTTTGTCCAAATCCTTTCTGCGGCTTATCAACTCCAGATTTCCTCTAATCACCGTTAAGGGCGTCTTTAACTGATGGGATACGTCGGCCAATAACCGCCGCTGGGAGTCCATTGTTTGGCTGATCCTGGAGATCATCTCATCAAACGCCATTGCCAAGCGGCCAACCTCGTCAGACTGGCCGACAACATCGATGCGTTTGTCAAGATTGCCCCGGGATATCTCGACAGCAGTTTCGGTCACTCGTCCCACAATGTGCATGACACGGCGGAGGAGAAAATAGCCTGTCCCGACGGAAAAAATCAGTGCCACCAGAGCCTCTATTCCGGCGAGCAACATAACCTGAGATTCCTGTTTGCGAAGATCCGAAAGGCTCGTCAAACCGACGAGAGAACCAACAGTCTGGTTGCTGAGAACTATTGGTGAGCCCATTACCAGATAAGGCACGGATTTCAAACTACTGGTAGTGAATGTCGTGGTTTTTGGTGGATTTGCCAGATACTCGCTCACTTGATTTAGACCAATCACTTGAGCAGAATTTGCTGAGCCAAGAACGCTATGCCCAAAAATATCGATAAATATGATGTGCTGGTTCGTCACAACATGAGATGCGAGATAAGAACGGGCAAATGTGAAGAGATCCTCGTTTGCAGGCCGGAGATTGGCCGCATTAGCAAACTCGGGAACCTCGCCGCCAAGGTCGGAAATGATCACCTTCTTTGCGTGCGATTCGTAGGTCCTAATAACCTGGGACAAAACCAGTCCTAAAGCGGCTGCCGAAATAACAGCGTATATGGCCAGCAAGCGCGTCACGGTGGACAGCAAGGGCTTTCGAAACCAACCGTGCTTCGACGATCCAGCTTTATTCAAGGCTGCAGAAGCCATCTGATTGACCCCGGCGAAAGGTTCAACTGCAAACTCCGATTCTTATCACCTATTTAGCACGTCCAGTTCAACGACTCAATCGTCGCCAGCCGTGGAGCTATCTCCATCGCTTCTGGCAATCGTAGTTGAAGTTGAAGTTGTTGATACAGCGGAGGTCTGACCTTCCGCCGATGTCTGCTGTGTAGTCACGGTCTCGCAGTTGATGCATCCGTCTCCGCTGCCCGAAGCGGCTACAGGCTGGCTCCCTCTCTTCTCGCTCTCCGGTGCTGACGCGGCTGAGGTTGGAGTGTTTACAGGAGCTGACACAGAGCCAGCTTCCGTGGTTGAATCATCGCTGGACTTGACTTCGGTGAGCCGGCTTTCATCCTGTGAATAATTCAAAACGGGAGAGTTCGAGGATATCTCGATAAGCTTATTGTCTTTGCCTTGTGATTTCGGGGTCCCATTTCCATTCGGGTTCAATCCCTGGTTTAGTGCCGAACTCAGCGGGGTAGACATGATTGAGACAGTCTGCACTATCGATGAGACCTGGTTACCCGCCGATACGCCAAAATCATTCCAGGCGATATACGCACAAAAGAAAGCTATAACCCCAGCAACAAGCCACAGGTGCCCATATCGCCGAAATGGTTTGTTAGGCATGAATAGTCCCTGCTAATCCGACCTTTATATTCTCTATTACCTGCATATGGCTTTGAGTTAGGCAGAAATGAGATTTCTCTCATTTTACCTGCCATGCACACCCGCAGATTAGACAGGCTCAGCAACTTTGACAAGCATTTTCCCTAAATTCACTCCCTCTAACAGTTCTATGAATGCCTTCGGAGCCTGATCCAAACCGATACGAATTGTCTCGTCGTAGGCCAATTTGCCATGCCGCAGCCATCCAATAGCCTCAGAAAGGAAAGACTCCCGCATATCGCTGTGGTCCGAGACGATGAATCCGCGTAATGTTAGCCTGCGGGATACAACTAGTGAAAGGTTAGATGGACCTGCAGGAGGTGCGCTGAGATTGTACTGAGAAATTGCACCGCACATGACGATGCGGCCAAAATTAGCCATGTTGGATATCGAATCATGGAGATGATCACCGCCCACATTATCGAAATACAGGTCCAAGCCGCTTGGAGCGAATTCCTTCAGAGCTTGTGAAACCGACTGCTCTTTATAATTGAAGGCATAATCAAAACCCTTCGCGATCAGTGAGTTCACTTTCTGAACCGATCCAGCTGAGCCAATCACAGTCGCCCCTGAAATCTTCGCGATCTGACCCGCCACCGATCCCACGGCGCCCGCCGCCGCAGAAACGAATACCGTGTCAGAGGGCTTGAGCGCACCGATTCGGCGCAACCCCACAAATGCGGTCAAACCCGGCATGCCCAATACCCCCAGATAGGCAGAGAGGGGGGCCTGCTCGGGATCAACTTTGCTCAGATCATTTGCAGGAATGTTGTCAAATTCCCGCCACTTGAAATTACCCGCAACAAAATCACCTTCGTTTAGCGAGGGATATTGGGATGAGACCACCTGGCCGATACCGCCGCTACTTATTGGCTTATCAAGTTCAAACGGAGCAATATAAGACTTGACCGCACTCATTCTTCCCCGCAAATATGGATCGACCGAAAGCCAAATGGTCTTTACGAGTACTTGGCCATCCCTGGTGCCATCCAGTTCAGTTTCACGGATTGTAAAGTCGGTTTCTGCTGGCCATCCGATGGGCCTTTTGGACAGGACAATCTCCATGGTCTTCATTAGAAACCCTTTCTTTATGCAGTTACGTCAACCGTTAGGTAAAGTCGCCATGCGGCAACTCACCATGCTTCTCAAAGATGGAAACCAGCGATAGCAAACTTCTGGCTATAGTAGTTGACTTGGCTACATCCAGCGGGCTGAACTCCTCGTTAACACCAGTGAGAACCAGACCGAAATGGACCCCCAACACCTTGGCAAACTTGCCATCAGTAGTCAAACGGTCGCCCACCATTACATCGTCCCCAGACAGGTATGGTTTTATCAGAGAGACAATCGCCGGATTTGGCTTACCGGCAACGAGGGGCTCGGCATCCGACGCGGTGGCCACTGCAGCCGCAAGGCATCCAGTACCTGGTAATAATCCGTCCGGATTCGGATAGGTTGGATCCGTGTTTGTCGCAATATAGCGCGCACCACCCCTAATTGCCCTCATGGCAATCGTAATCTTTTCGAAGGTAATGCCCGGGTCCCAACCTAACACGACTGCATCCACCAGCTCAGGATCGTCCACAAGTTCAATGCCCCGTTGCTGGACTGCCTCCCTCAACCCGTTACCCCCCCCAATAAGATAGACTTTGGCCGTAGCCTCAAGCAACGACGCCGCGGCCATCCCAGAGGTAAAGATCTGCTTTTCTTCCGCAACGATAGCAAACGAGCGCATCTTCTCAACGTATTCGCTGGGAGTCAGCAAAGAGTTGTTCGTTACAAAAAAGACGCTTTGCCCTAAAGCCTTTAATCGCGCAATCGCCTCCGAAGACCCCTCTACTTCCTGATTTCCCCGCCAAACCACACCATCTAAATCCAAAATCCAATTCAAAGCGTCTCCACTACCTTTTTCGATCAGCTAGATGCTAACTTCTGATTCATAAATTCAACTTTAGGTGGAAGCAAAGATCCTTGCACAGATTTAGACCGCTAGCTTCATACCGCTACGATACTGCCCTTGTCAGTCCAGACAAGCTGATGTCGCCTCCCGCCACGCCGAGGCTGGCGGATCTCTTAAAGGACAAGCAACCAGGCTACTACATTTATCAGATGACATTTGAAGACCTTACTGGAGCTATCCGACGGGTTGACGGCACCTACGGCATACTTGAACTCAGTCTAGGTGACCTCAAGGATTGTACCTTAGATGTTGAAACCGAGGCTCCGGACGTCCGCGATCATATTCTCAGTCACGAACAGACGATTCCGGCTGGCACGCAGATCACTTCGGATGATGTTAGTTCCCTGGTGGGACGACCTGGAACCGGACCTGTGTGGGGTATTTCCGTACAAAACAAGCTAAATGTTCCCACAATTCAAAAAGGTCCGCTCCGCTCTGAGGTCACAGATAAATCTGGTGTCGTGCACAAAGTATGGCAGGTCATCGAAAGTGAGCAAATGAAGCGAATTGCGAGCTCCGTTGAAACCTCTCAGCTAATAATTGCTGATGGGCATCATCGTATCGCCAGGGCAATGAAAAAACTGTCAGTTTCACAACAGGGAAGCACGGTCAACCTCCTGTCTTTCATAACCGATTTAGCAGAACTCCAAGCAGAAATCCGACCGATACACAGGTGTTTTAAGACCAGACTGGACAGAGATGAAATCATGAATCGATTGCACCAGCATTTTGAAGTAGAACATATATCCGGGGCTGAAATTATGCACTACCAGAATCTTGACTCTTTAGTCATACTGCTAAGCGATTTAGCGCTCAGCATAAAACCCTCGGCGGCATACGGATTCAAAAATGATGCATTCCTCTCCCAGTCCATATCCAGACTACTAGAGGCCAGATCAACCCAATATCTGACCGATATCAGCAAGCTGAGAGACAAAGTCATCTCGGACCCCACAAAAGTTGGGCTGATCAATCGCCCAGTAAACATCGATCAAATTCGGGAAGCGGCAATAAACAATAAACCATTGCCGCCAAAATCAACTATGTTCTACCCTAAA
Source organism: Actinomycetota bacterium (assembly GCA_004298555.1). Classification (GTDB taxonomy): domain Bacteria; phylum Actinomycetota; class Acidimicrobiia; order Acidimicrobiales; family Acidimicrobiaceae; genus SCQM01. Next base: position 6,730 of record SCQM01000156.1, read on the forward strand.
CCTTTGCCAGGCCTGATTCTTGGTGATCGACTGGCTTTTTAACCTCATTCGTCGTTGCGGGCGGAATAAATATAGGAATTTAATCCTACGCAATGGTTATAGAGGAGTCCAGATATACGTCCTGAATGGCCTGGATGAGCGCGACGCCTTCTTTCCGAGGGCGCTGAAACGCCTTACGACCGACTATGAGACCTTGCCCACCAGCGCGCTTATTGATCACAGCGGTACGCACAACCTCCGCGAGATCAGAAGCTCCCTTTGACTCGCCTCCCGAGTTTATCAAGCCC
>SCQM01000018.1 GCA_004298555.1 Actinomycetota bacterium
TGATCAGCGATCTCAGCGTGCTCGCCGGCCTGGTTCTCGAAGATCCAGCGGACCTTGGGTCTCAGATGGAGCAATTATCTAAGGCAGTCATTGTGGGTCTCCAGGAGGATAGCGCTTGGCGGCTCATAACTGAATTGGTTTCCTGGATAGCAGAGAACGGACCCTTGTCAGGTGGTTTTGGCTCAGCTTTGAAGCAGTTTATCGCCGAATTATCCATTTCGCTATCCCGGGAGCTGCGTGAAAGCCCCGATGGACATTTGGAAAGGCATTCATCGCCGAATCCCGAAGTAGGCAGGGTTGCGGAATTCATTTCTGGCAAAGCTTCGTCAATTCTTAGAGAGACCGATTCGGATTGGTCCATCTTTGCTGATCTTTTGGTTGAATTAGCAACTTTGCCTCCAACAAGTTTTCAAATGGAGGAAGATCGAGTTGAAAGTTTTATTAGAAAGTGGTCTTAGCCTCACTTGCTGTGTTTAGCTTTTCTCTATCGGAAACCATGCCATTAGTGAAGGATGATTGTTAAATGATTAGCTCGGTAAGCCGCCCAGACCGGGGATCATCGTTTTCGAAGATTACGGAGATAGTGAATCCCAATCAGCAGGAGTCAGCGGTAACGATCGCGGCGCTGGACCTGGGATCCAACTCATTTCACCTTGTAGTCGCCCGAGCTGTCTCGGAAATGAGCTTCGACGTCCTGCTTAAGGAGAAGATGATGATTCGGCTGGGCGATGCCGTTTCAAAGCTTGGCTATATCGACGAGTTTCACATAAAACTGGTGATTGATTCGATCCGTTCATTTAGGACTTTGGCTGAATCCTTGGGCGCAGGCGAGCTGGTCGCGCTGGCGACTTCCGCTTTTCGGGATGCTGAAAATTCATCAGAGGTCGTTGATCTCATTGAAGACGAGACAGGTGTTTCGGTATCAGTAATTTCTGGGTCAAAGGAGGCGGAGCTCATATTCAAGGCCATCAGCACCTCTGTCTCTTTTCACGACGAGGTTGTGATGTGCGCCGATCTCGGTGGCGGAAGCCTCGAATTGATGATCGGAACGCAGAGTGAGCTGCTGTGGGCTCATAGTTTCAATCTAGGAGTTGGACGACTCACGGCAAAGTTTCTTCAGCGTCAGGATGAGCTTTCGGCTAAGGACATTCAAAAGATGCGCCGGTTTATTCACGAAACGCTTTTGCCTTATCAAGATGTCGCCAGCAGTTTTTCTCCTGCAGCCCTTGTCGGATCCTCAGGAAGCTTGCTGAATCTTGGGCGTATTGCAGTTTCTTATCTGCGGCCGAACATTGATCCGAAGCTACTCGAAGATCTGAACCAAGTGTCGGTAAAACGCTCAGCTCTCAAGTTGACTGGCAGGAAGATTATAAAGAGCAACGCTCAAGAGAGACTTGCGATACCCGGTCTGGATCCTAAGCGGGTCGACATTATTCAGGCTGCAGTATTAGTGCTCGATGAACTTATGCAGATGTTTGGTTTCAAAGCTATAACCCTTTCGGAGTGGGCTCTCAGGGAAGGCATAATCCTTTCGGAACTGGAAGGTTATGAATCTTTGTCAGAGGGCATCGATTCCATAAGGCATGCATCAGTGATGGGAGTGACCAAGAGATTCGCATGGAATTCGTTTCACGCAGAGCAAGTGGCAAAATTGGCCCTCGCCCTTTTTGACCAGACAGTTTCTCTTCATGGCATGTCCGAAACGGAAAGGGAGTTACTGTTTTATGGCGCACTTCTCCACGATATCGGTGAGCATATTGCCATGGAGGATCATGACAGACATTCAGCATACCTGATCGAGAATTCACTATTGAGGGGTTTCACTCCTCAGGAGAAATGGGTCTTGGTCTGCCTTGGGAGATTTCATCGCCGTGGCAATCCAAAACCAGATTTCGCTCCGTTTGACCGTTTAGATGCGGATTGGCAATCGATGGTGGTGAAGCTGGCTGGAATTCTGAGATTGGCTGATGCTCTCGACCGTTCCCACGAAGCTGTGGTGAATTCGATAAGGGTTGCGATCGAAAAGGATCATATAACGATCTACTTGGATGCTGACGGTGATTTCGAACTGGAGTCATTTGGACTGCGGAGAAAGCGGTCTTTGTTCGAACAAACCTTTGGCACCAGGGTTACACTCGGTCTCGATTGATTTGCCTTCTGGTGGATGTTGGTGGCCGGCAAAATTTCAGTTCAATGGTTGTGGAAGACTGGGTGTTGCGCCATTCGATCCCAAGCTCCCGGACGCGTTTGGCACGCATCGAATTCCCGGATTACCTAGCCCGGTGTCGCGGCACCGAAGTTACCGTCAGGAAAGAGGCGGGGCGTCTCGTAACCGCAAGGCAAACAGGGACTGAGTGGCAGCTGGTGAGGGCTATCAATGAGCTACACGATCATAGTTTTTCGACCGATTGGCCTGGCAGACTCTGGATGGCCTATTTGCGGCAGATCTGAAGTGGCCGTCTCGGTGATTTAACTCAGGATTCTGCAGCACAGGTTAAAGGGTTATTTGTCCTCGGGAATTTGGAGGTCTTTTACTATGACATTTGGATTCAATTTTGAAGCGGATAGACGTTTGCTTCGCTTGGTGTGCTTCCTATCTGACGGTGGAGTGCCAATCCCAAGTGATAGATAGGCAAGGGCGCCGCCAGGAATAGGCAGCCAGAAATTGACCAGACGGTAAGAGATCACCCCAAGGATAGCTACTCCCCGCGGGGTTCCAAAACCCACGAGCGAAGTTGTGAGTGCAGCCTCGACCACACCCAGACCCGCGGGTGTTACTGGAATGACCGCCAGGATGTTGGCAATTCCATATGAAACGAGCAGGCCATCGATATTAACGAAATGCCCGAATGCGGCCAGGAAGATCCAAAGCGAGGTCGCGTCAAACAGCCAGTTTGCCACGGCCCAGATCAAGGCCTTCTTGAGCAAAGGAGGGTCTGAGGCAAGACTGCGCATCCTTTCCGAAATGTGCTGGAGCGTGCGTTCGATCTTTGCTTCGCTTAGATATGGAAGCTTCGAAAATATCCTTACCATTATTCGCGTGAAGTGCCGTTCGCCGCGCGTGAATGCGATGATAAGGGCGCAGAAAATCAGGATTAGCAGGATTCCAATGAGGGTAACGCTGAGATACACCGCATTGAAGCCCCAGATTGGAACTGAGATTATAAGGGCTATCCAAAAGATGAGGTTCAATACTACTGCAGAGCCAATTCCTTGAACGGCTATTGCGAATGCAGCATCGGCAGCTCGAATCCCTTGTGTCACTAGCAGACGGATTGACAAGCCGGTACCGCCGGCTGTTCCAGCCGGGGTTACATGTGACAGGGCCAATGAGGACATGTCGATCCGAAAGGCTGTCCATGGTTTCAAAGACTGTTTAGGTAAAACAGACATAGTGAGATAGGCGTACGAAACCAGTGCGGCAATCTCGGCAACAAGAGCCAATCCGACATAACCAATGTTGAGGTGCTGTATCAAAGACAGCGCTTTTCTGGCTCCGGCAAGTTGCGGCAGGACAAGATATTCGACTATGAGCAGAACGGCCACGACTTTGATGGAGCGGATCGTGTAGCTCCTCAGAATTGATGGTTGGCGCGTTCGGGAATTGGATGTCGGTTGGCTCCCGAAGCTGCTCATTGTAGTTGTCCTGTTAGGAGGAACTCCAATACCATCCACGCCCTTCAGCCGATATAAAGACACTAGATCATTTTTGCAATTTATGGCTTATGATCTTACACCCTGGTAACTTGGGTACAGGTTCGGGCTGTAGCTTGCTTTAGATCCAAGCTTATACGTTTAAAGAATTAGGAATATGGAACAAGTCAGTTGAGCAACGGTACCGGTGATTCAGTAAACGAGTCAAGGAGCCTGAAGCGCGTTTTTCAGATTCAGCTAATGGCAGTCGGAATCGCCCTGTCGATTTGGCTGCTTTGGTTTCTACGCTCACTCGTGCTTGATCTTCTGCTTGCACTGATCGTCGCTATGGTGTTGGATCCTGCGGTCAAGTATCTTTATCGGCTCCATATGAAGCGATCACTTGGCTCCGTCATTGTCTTCATCGCGGCTCTCATCCTATTTATCGGAGTTATTTTCCTGATCACAAAACCGCTATACAGTGCCGGAGTCAAGTTCTCTCACCAGCTGCCGGATTTGGTCATTCAGGCTCAGACCGGTACCGGGCGATTTGGTGAGTTGATCAAAAGGTTCCATATTGACACCTATGTGGAGGCCAACTCGTCCAAGCTGACCAGCATGCTGTCACACGTCAGTGGACCTGCAGTGGTTGCTGCCAAGACGGTAATTGCGGGCGTCGCGCGAGTGGTCACGATATTTTTACTCTCTTTATTCATTGAGATCGAGGCACCGGTTCTGTTTGGCGTATTGTATGAGCTAGCCGGTCCGGGCAAAAGAGTCGCTCTGATGAGGGTGCGGGAGAGGCTCGTGAAGGCCATAACCGGCTATGTTTTGGGTAATTTGCTTACCTCTGTTATTGCCGGGATCGTGGTTTACGTGGCGCTGCTGGTACTTGGCGTGCCCTTTCCTATTGTATTGGCAGTGTGGGTGGCGATGGTGGATTTGCTTCCTTTAGTCGGCGGTCTGCTTGCTGGAGTTCCGACTGTACTGTTTGCCCTGCTTCATTCTCTTACTGCCGGGATCGTGGTTGCAGTAGTCTTTATCGTTTATCAGCAGCTTGAGAACCACATACTGAATCCGGTTATCATGGCAAAAACTGTGCGCCTCAACACACTTTGGATTCTGATTGCGGTCCTGGTCGGTGCGGATTTGCTAGGACTTATTGGAGCATTGATAGGAATCCCGGCGGCCGCAACGATTCAGGTGATAGGCGCGGAGCTCTGGGAGATGCAGCAGAGCAAAAGGCGAGCGGATTTCAGGGCAGGCGAGATCTTTTTTGATGATCCAGGCCAGGAGAATCAGTCTGGAAAATGATCACATAGACGTTCAACGGAAATCGACAAACCTTTTAGTTTGTCACTTAGCAGATCCAGGGCGCCCAGAGCTGAAACATATGCTCCCGAGGCCGATGTGCAATCTGAATCATGAAGAAGCAAGGTACCTCCAGGATGCAGCCCCTGGGAGAGATCGCGGATAACCGAGTCCGGCGTGGCCTTTGCTCTCCAGTCACGTCCCCATGCTGTCCACAGCACAGGCGTCAACGACATTCTGCGAGCAGTCAGCAGAGCCTGTATGTTAAGCACACCATATGGGGGACGGTAGAACCTGGGCGCAGCACCGGTTATTTCAGAAAGCGTCTCGCAAGCTCTTTGAATATCGTCGCGAGTTGCATTTGGGGATCTCCATAGAAGATTCCTGTGCAGGTATCCGTGAACGGCAACTTCATGCCCCCGGGACTGTACTTCCCTTGTGAGGGCGGGGTTCTTTTCCGCCATTGATCCGAGCATGAAAAAGGTGGCTTTCCATTCGTATTTATCGAGCTTATCGAGAAAAAGAGCCGTGGATTTGATATCAGGTCCGTCATCAAACGTCAGGGCAACCGCCTTGGAATCACTGCGTCCAGATAATCGTGGGAAGAGCCGGCTCCTTATCGGTCCTATCGCAGTGAGCGCGGGAGCCGCATGGCTTACGATGCCTCCTCCGGCGATAATCACGGAAGATGCCGAAAGCACTTTCCCGAGTAGCGGAGATTCGCCCTTCCTTATCGCAGTGCCCATATCGGAGTCACTTGAAGTGCGGAACTTCCCAATGTGGAGATCAAGCTGTTGATCTGGCTGAGCAGCTGCTGGGAAGTCATTGAGCTTCCGTCAAGCTCATAGATCTGCCCTGCTTTGAAAACCGGCTTATATGTATTCTCGTGCAGATTGATTTCGATGGGCCTGACAATTGTCTGGTGGTGGATCGTGGCCCATGCCAGATCGACACTGTTTACAACCATTTGTGGTGCATATATGTTGATATTCTCGTTGGTCGCCTTTTCTAAAAGCGCCATGGTGTGGGAAGCTGCATTGTTTGGTGTTATCAGATGGAGATCCGACGAGCTATCCCAGCCGCCGTTGACTATTGCGACGCCGTTGTTGGCGAGGTCGGAAACACCCTGCGGAATGGCTAGCACCGTTTTCCCAGTCACGATTGCTGCCACGTTGTCGTGAGCCAGGGTCTTGTCCAGGTTGGGGTCATTGATATTTTTTGGCCCTACTAGAACCGTTAGATATATGTACTGTTCAGACGCGTAAGAGACCGGAGTAATATTTAGTCCCTTTGAGGTGGCAATGTTGGAGACGAGGTTGATCGAGACGAAAAGCATCACAACTGCTGCGATCGCTCCAGCGAAACGCCGGGATGCCGGTCGCGCGATAGGAGCTATTCTGCTCGGCATCTCGCCGAACAGGAGCCTCTCGATGTCATCGGCGGCATTCCCCACGAAAATCGTCTTTGCCTCCCGGGCGATTTCAGTACCGGAATGTTTTAGTTCCCGAATCGACTGTCTAAGGCCTTCTGCGCTTCTGGCCCATTTGGTAACGCCTGCGGCGGTCATCTCGAAGACGTTCTGACGTCCATGTCCTGGAATTGGATTATAGGATATGACTGGCAGCCCGGCAGCGAAAGCCTCCATGCATGTGAGGCCCCCGGCATTTTGTATCACCGCATCGCATGCTGTCATGTAGGCGGCCATCTCATCAGTCCACTCCAGAACTATTCCTTTTCCTTTAGTCCTTAGCCGAGCCGCAAGTTCCTTATTTCTTCCACAGACAGCTATGGGAAGAAACTCCTCGGTCGAGAGTATATTGTCGAATGTATCCTCGAGTTCGCCGATTCCCCAGCTACCTGCAACTATTAGTACGGCAGTTGTATCCTGCGGGATTCCCAGCCTCTGCCGGGCCTGCGATTTGGATTCCTGCGTGGTTGAAAAAGTGGAGGAAACCAGTGGACCCGGCGCTGTGGCAAATTCGCCAGTGAGATTGTAGACCGCTTGCGCGGCGCGGGGATGTACGCAAATATGCGAGTCGACGCCTTTGTGAACCCAGAGGGGATGCACCGCAAAATCTGTGAGAAACGTAGATACAGGTATTTCAAGCCTGTTGTGGCGCTTTGCGCGGGCTCTGCCCAAAACTACCGAGGCAAATGGATACGTTGTGACAATCACATCTGCTTCAAAATTATCGGCCCATTGCCGTAGTCTTTTTTCAAAAAAAATAGAAAGAACAAATACAAGAGGGGGAGTAAGGGCGCGAGACCATGTCCAGATCCGATATAGAAGTTCGTAACTCCAAGGAGCTTTAGAAAGCTGCAGCTCATAAGTCTTTTTTAGGAATCTACCAACCTTTGGAGAGGCATCCAGGAAATCTACCATCTTTGTTTGATGGCCGCGTTTCTCCAATCTGACGCACAATTCTCTTGCCGCGCCATCGTGACCAGCTCCCATTCGGGCGGATACCACGAGCACTCGTTTTGGCATTCCTTATAACCTATCTGTCGGACCAATGATTTATGCGCTTGCGACAACATCCGCGATAATGTTCGCCCTTGCTACAGCCTTGCAGCACAGGAGCGCTCAGAAGGCTGACCATTCAAAGGCGATGCGCCCGTCGCTATTGTTTTTCCTGGCGCTTGATCCTATGTGGCTTTTGGGACTGGGTGCGGATATTGTTGGCATCTTTTTCCAGTTTGCTGCGCTCGTCAAAGGTTCTGTCCTTGTAGTCCAGGCTATTTTAGCAATTGGTCTGGTCTTTTCTCTTTTTTTCTCAGCTCTGCTACATAATATACGATTGAAATACTCAGAATTGGTTTTATCGGGTTTGACCGCCCTGGCACTGGTTGGGTTTCTGATATTTGGAACTCCCGCTCAGCTCATTGATAAATCAGCGCTGAGCAGTTGGTTTATACTCGCGTTGGCAACCGGTGTGGTCACGGTTGCTCTGTGGATGTTTGCGCGAAATTCCAGTCCTTTTAGACGAACGTCTGTCTTGGGGATTTCTGCTGGCATACTGCACGGATTCACCGTTTCGCTTTCCAAGGTGGTGTCTCAAAATTTTGTAGCTCTAGGTGTCTATCATCTAATAATAGATCCGCATACCTGGATTCTCGTGGTAATGGGGGCAGCTGATATTTTGGTGATTCAGAGCGCGTTTCAGGCTGGTCCGCTTGGTATTTCTCTGCCGATTATCTCGGTGGTCGAGCCATTCGTTGCTATCCTGATTAGCGTAATTGTATTGCATGAGAGCCTGTCCATGTCGGTTTTCGGCAGAGTGATAGCAGGCCTTTGCCTGGCAGTGATGCTCCTGGGCGTTTGGGGTCTTGCCCGGGTATCGACCGAGGACACCCTGGTATGAGGGGAAGCGCCGAATCAGGCTCTGCCAGAGGTGATGCCGTTGTTTTCATTCATGGACAGCCGGGGAGCGCCAGCGATTTCAATGAGATTATCCATCGGCTGCCGCCACAGCTAGAAACTGTAACTTATGATCGGCCCGGATGGGGGCGGAACCCGAACGAGGTTACCGATATTGATGGAAATGTCAAATATCTCATCGAGGATGTGCTTGGCAGCCGTTTTGCAAAAGTGATTCTTGTGGGATATTCATACGGTTCCACAGTGGCACTAAAGGCTGCCGTCGATTATCCGCAAAGAGTGGGCGGTCTGATACTGCTGGCCCCGGTAGGGAGCATGGATTCGATTTCTTTGGCGGACAGGCTTTTGGTCATTGCGCTAAGGTGCCTCGAGGTTTTTCCTTATTACACGGTCCTGAAGCGCTGGCAGATCGGAAGAGGCACACGTCTGA
>SCQM01000157.1 GCA_004298555.1 Actinomycetota bacterium
AGTTGATTATTCCTTGTGACGGGCACGCAAGGATTGAGGAGGAAGTGAAGTGGGCAATGGTTAGATAAATTCCAAGCAAGACTCCGATCAGGCTAAGGACAAAGCAGCTTATCCTGACCGGCGTCATGGGTTTGGCTTGTCGATCTCCCATAATTTCCATCTCTTACGCTCCAAAGATTTATTCGGTCTTGCGGGCCACCCGGACACGGGATGCCTTCTTCGCATCGCATTCGAGCAGGCCACCTGAACCTTCACTCACTACTTGATTAGGCCCAACCTATTTTAAGGATTTCTCAATTTGCTGGATGTAACTCAGATTACAAACGCTCGAAGGTTGATTGTTGTCTATCTTGCAAATTGTGGCAGTTATCAAGTTGGCAGTGCCAAGTATCGCTTTGGCCGGCGCAGATGAGGTATTCGAGAGACTACCGGCTATCGTCTGCAGGGAAAGCCCCTGAAGGATACCCGGGTTGTATCCGGCACCCCCGAGCACGTATTTGTTGGCAAAATCAACAAATGGGATCCCGCCTTTACTGGGTGTGTAAGGCGGAAGGTCCCAGGTGTTAATCAGCTTGTCCTGCTGTGCGGTCGGGTTGTCAAGCGGAGTGTAACTGCCATTGGATGGTATGTTGGTCTGCAGCTCAACCCCTACGAAGCTTATGTATTTAGAGCTGTACGTGGCACCGTGAAAGGTGAAAGTCTGAGTATTTGGATATACGTCATTTGATGCCGACGAGGTGGCACCGAGGTTGGAGAAGGTTCCAAACCTCGAAAGAGCTGACACCAATGCCCATCTTTGAGCGGCGCAGAAGGGGCAGTAGTCGGCTCCCATATAGAGCACTTCCGGCAGTCCATTGTTGGTCAGCGAAGTAGATTCCTTGATTGGCGAGGGCCTTGGAGTTGTCGGATCGTCGCCAATTTGGCTGAATGCACTCGCCGGTACGCCAGTGGTTGCCGCTACAACATCAGCAGGGGCTAGGGTGGTGGCGGGTGTAGCCGAGGACGGCTTGTTGATTTTGATCAGGATCAGCGCTGCTATGATCAAAAGCACAACGACGATGGAGATTAGGGTAATTATCTGCCCCCGTTGCGCTGAAGCAGCTTTGTTTTTGGTCTTGGCCATCTATCCTCCGGCGTCCTAGCAATGCGAATCAACAATGAAATAACCATTGAAAAAGCTACCACCCTCCCGACGCTTTGCGGTCCCGACCCCATCGATAGTGGAATTCATTGCATGATTAATAATTGTGAAAGCTGCGTTATTTTCCGAAAAAGTCCATTTTGGCTAGTATTGCTAAAGTCGTGAAAAATTCTATTTCGCTGAAACTGTCAAGGTGCGAAGTTGCTGGCCGGTCGGTTGGATATCTTTCCGGCGGTGAAGGGCCAACTCTGCTTTTCATTCACGGCTGGGCGGTTACTCCTTACGTATATAAAGTCGCCCTGGATCTGGCGGCCCGAAGCGGCAACCGGGTTATTGCACCGTTCCTTCCTGGTTTTGGGCCCTCGGAAGCGTTTTCAGGCTCTTGGCCTTCATCATCGCAGATCAGTCAGTGGATAGAGGCTTTCTTTGACGAATTGGGCGAACCCAGGCCAACCGTGGTAGCCGGCCATTCATTAGGTGGAGGAATATCCGCCAGTTACGTGTCGGACTTTCCGGGTCAGGTCGAGAGGCTGTATCTTCTTTCATCAGTCGGCGGGAATAGCACACCAGCAGAAAATTTGACAGAAACCCGGTCTGCATTGGAATGGTCGCTCTCCCTGCCGTTGGATCTTCTGTCATCCCAGGCATCCTACAATCATGTGATATCCATGGTTGGAACTGGATTAATCCAGCTTGTCCGCGATCCGGTCGGACTTTGGAGGCTTTCCCGCCTGGCGCGAAACTACAGCCTCCATGAGGAACTGTCCCAGATGGCCAGGTCGAATACAAGAGTTGTTGTTGTGGGGGCTGTCTCAGACAAAGTAATCACCAAGGATTCCATAATGCATCTTGCAAGGTCTGCCTCAGTCGATCCAGTTTGGGTGAGCGGAACACACAGTTGGATCAGTACTCATCCAGAGAGATTTATTGAAGTTATAACTAATTTCCACTGAACTCGCGGATAAGAGCGGGTCCCGGCTTGCGGTAGTCGCCATCGCGCCGCGTGTATCCTTTCGCGTCTAAACAGCCTACTAGGGCCAGCAGGAATTTCCGGGAAGTGTCCAGCTCATCCCTGAGCTGTGAGACTGTAAAGCCGCTTTCGCTGACTTTTGAAATTCTCCAAATTACCTCCTTTGCCTTCTCCAGGGCACGTGGCGAAAAATAGATACCGTCACATTCGATTATGAGTCCCTGCCTGACCAGTTCACGGATCTGTTGACGGTCAACTCCTTCCGGCGACGGCGGTTTGAACAGTGACTTCTCAAGGTCTTTGAGATACGGGTGGTTAGCCAAAGATTGTTTCACCGGCCCGAATTCCGAACTGTAGACTCGCGAAGAATCCACCGTCAACTCAGGGGTCGCCTGCAGGAGCAATCGCGAGATTTCGTCCAGTTCGGAGATTTCAAAGCCGGATTGGCCGGCGTCTTTTGCACGCTGCAAAAGTTCCTTGATTTTCTGCGCCCGCAAACGCTCAGAAATGACAAAACGGCCGCCAAGATTGGGAGCTACGCTTTCGCCGGTCATTTTGTAGAGAAGATTGGCGTCCAAAAAGCCGTTTTCTTCGAGAATTTGTGATGTATTGCCGGAAAGACTCGCATGGCCCAGTGAGGTCTTTGGGTTGATGTTCACGACCTCTCCTCCTGCTACCGTTTCTTGGCGTCCGAGTTCTCTCAGGATGAATCTGTCACCCCTGCCCAAAGGAACCAATGAGTTCAGGTGGACTCTTATCCCTCCACTTTCGCCAGGTTCCAGTTCGGATTTGCCAAGCACATTTATTTTTACCAGATAATCACCTGAGCCGATATAGATGGCATAGGCTCCCTTTTTTGAAATGCCATGGGAGAGATTCGACAGGACCTTTATCGTGGCATCGAACATGGAAGTTGCGCACCACTGGTCTGCATCTATTAGAACGTCTCCCCTGGATAACTGTTCAGACGAGACTCCTAAAAGATTCAGCGCCAATCGGCGACCGGGGTCAGCGCGCTGCAGTTTTTGGCCATGGGACTGAAGTCCTCTGACCCTGACCTTCATGCTGGAATCGTTCAGGTTTTCCAGGAAGGCCCTGTTCAAATTGGCAACCTTGACGTTCCATGTTTTTCCCGAAGACGGGAAGACCGCGAGCTCCTGATCGATGTCGATGTGTCCTCCGGTAAGCGTTCCGGTAACTACCGTCCCCGATCCCCGCGAGGAAAAGACCCTGTCTATCCAAAGCCTCGGCCGGTTCAGGTCGGCAGAGGGGGGAGTAGCGCCCAGCAGGGCCTCAATCTCTCCGATTAAGTCGTCCAAACCTCTTCCGGAAAGCGAATCCACCGCGACGATTGGTGCATTTTGCAGAAAAGTTCCTCTTACGTGATCTTGAACTTCCATCGTGGCCAGCTCTAGCCATTCGTCGTCCACCAGGTCTGCCTTGGCAATTACAATGATTCCGGTTTTTGTTCCGAGAAGATCAAGGATTCTCAAATGCTCTTCACTCTGTGGCTTCCAAACCTCGTTTGCCGCCACAACGAAGATGACTCCATCGATTGCACCGACTCCAGCAAGCATGTTTTTGATGAACCGGATATGACCTGGCACGTCGACGAGCGACAGCTCTTTGCCCGAGGGAAGCATCAAATGCGCAAATCCGAGGTCAATCGTGAGGCCCCGTTCCTTCTCCTCAGGCCAGCGGTCTGGGTCTGTGCCGGTCAATGCCAGGATGAGCGACGATTTGCCATGGTCGACATGGCCGGCAGTTGAGAGCACGTGCATTTGGGAATCTTTCTCCTTCAGGAATAAAAACTGTGAGAAGCTAGAGTTTCACGGCAGCGAACGGATGGCGCTTTTCAGGTAGCTGTCGTCTTTGATGTCTACCGTCCTGAGATCGATCACTGTATCCGGACCCTCCATTCTGGCGATAACTGGAACCTTCAGCTTGCGCAAATCTGATGTCTTGTCGCCGCTCAAAGCAATTCCATATGAATCGATCTCCTGGCCCGGCAAGGAGCCTCCTCCGATGGTTGATTTGAGTCTCACCACCGCGCCGGAGTCAAGCAGTTCGGCCCGGGTCTTGAGTTCACCCGGCGCTATTTTGGCCATTTTCCAGAGGGGAAGGTGGTCTGCTCGGTTGTCAAGGTATGCGAAGATCGTATCGGCCATCGCTTCGAGAGTAAGATTTCCAGGGCGCAGTGCACGATAGAGCGGATGGCGTGCGCAGGCGTCAACAAGCTTCTTCGCACCCGCTATGATTCCTGCCTGAGGCCCGCCCAGCAGCTTGTCACCCGAAAATGTTACGAGATCAGCTCCAGACTCGAGCGTCTGCTTGGCCCCGGGCTCGCCCTTTAGCCATGAAGGCGTTGGCCATCCCATCCACGGTGCTGATTCATCAAGGAGGCCGGAGCCTATGTCGAATATGACTGGTAGCCCAATCGTCTTGAGGCTCTTGACCGGAACTGTTTCCGTGAATCCGATCATTTTGTAGTTGGATCCGTGAACCTTGAGAATCAGGGCAGGATCGGAGTTCTTCGCGGCAGATACGTAATCGTTCAACCGGGTCTTGTTGGTTGTGCCTACCTCAATCAGCCGGGCGCCGGCTGATTCCAGGACATCAGGAATGCGGAATCCGCCCCCAATTTCGACCAGCTCACCTCTTGAAATGACGACGTTCCTGTCGAAGGCCAGGGCTGCAAGTACCAGGAATATGGCAGCTGCGCCATTATTGACGATGATTGCAGACTCTGCGCCGATGTACTTTGATATGAGCGATCCGACCCTTTTATCCCGCGAGCCCCGCCTGCCGTTTGCTAAGTCAAATTCCAGATTTGAATACCGATAGGCATTTGGAAGCGTGCGGTCGGGATTTAGGGGCGAGCGCCCGAGGTTGGTATGGATGATCACCCCAGTACCGTTGATTACCGGCTGGAGAAGGTCATCGTAGATTTCCCTGGCATAAGCTGCCGCATTTTCGTGATCATTTCCGGCAATGGCCCGCCTGGCGGCCTCCACTCTCAACTGGTGGGGCAAGCCGGAGGACTTGAGCGAGTTTGCCAGAGAATCGACTGAAGGAGGTCTCACAAGGGCAAGATTACATGCATGCCGAGTCATGTAAGGCTGTATTTGGCACTAGCCTGATTCATGTGGAGCCAAGACCTGCCGCGACAGTGATATTAATGCGTGAAATCGATGGCCGGCAGGGCTTCGAAATACTTATGCTAAAGCGTTCCACGGAGCTCGATTTTTCCGCAGGCGCCTACGTATTCCCTGGCGGTGCGGTCGATCCCCAAGATATTCAGCTTGCTCCGAGGTGTCTAGGCATTAACGACTCCGAGGCTTCCAAGATCCTTGAGCTCACTGAAGGCGGGATCGCCACCTACGTCGCGGCGATTAGGGAATGCTACGAAGAAGTTGGCATCATGCTCCTCTCTTCTGGCGACGATCGCTCGCCGGGATATGGTTCAAAGCATCTCGATCTGCGCTCGGCGGAGCAGAAAGAGAAATATACGTCGCTTCGAAGGTCTCTCAATTTGGGGGAGATCAGATTTGTTGATGCCGTTTTGTCCAACAATCTTTACCTCACGACTTCTGACCTTTTTTATATCAGCCACTGGGTGACTCCGCCGGGCGGATCACGAAGATACGACACCAGATTTTTCGTCGCTTTGGCGCCAGACAACCAGGAAGCCCTTCACGACAAAGGGGAAATAGTCGATAGCCTTTGGCTCAAACCTGCGGATGCTTTGCGCCGCTTTGAGGAAGGTGAGCTGAGGATGATCTTTCCGACCCTGCGCAATCTTGGGGCAATAGCAAAGTTCAAAACTGCAGCTGAGGTTCTGCAGTGGGCTTCGAACCTGAACAATATACCCAGACTCTCCCCGATTCGCGTCTACGAGAACGGTGAAGCCAAATTTGTGCTGCCTGGCGAGGAATTAAATCGGCCCTAGGGCGGCATTGATAGTATCGAACATCCTGGCCGTACAGCTTTGAACCTCATACAAAGGTGAGATTGTAGTGACAAGGTCATGAGCGAGCTTGGTCAGCGCATCCCGGACCATCTTCTCGTGCTCATGTTTAAGCTCGGTTTCGACGAGAGTGATTCCCTCGTCACCAAGCCTGGCTATCGAGGGGGTGAATGGTATTTGGCCGATCAATGAAGTACCCAGCTGGTCGGCAACTTCCTGACCCCCGCCGGTGCCGAATAGCGGGTATGTTTCACCATGGCTGCACGTAAATCCAGACATGTTCTCAATGACTCCAGCAATTCGCAGGTGGCCCTTCTTTGCCATGTCACCCATCCGGGATGCTACGACTGAAGCCCCTTTGGCCGGCGTGGTGACAATCACCATTTCCGTCCTGGGAAGCATTCTGGACAAAGCCATTTGGATGTCGCCAGTTCCCGGGGGCATGTCGATCAATAAATAGTCCACGTCAGACCAGGAAACATTGTCAATAAAGTGCTGGAGTGCCCTCGAGAGCATGAGGCCACGCCACATGATGGCATCCGAGTCTCCCTGAGCAAGAAATCCCATGGAAATGATCTGCAGCTCGCCCGTTCCAATTTGTTTCTTTATTGGAGTCATTCTCCAGGAGTCCTTGGTGCCCTCAGCTTCGATTCGTCCCGAAACGCCGAGCATGCGCGGCAGTGAGAATCCCCAAATATCTGCATCCAAGAGGCCCACCTTGAAGCCTTCGTATGCCATGGCAGCTGCGAGGTTCGCTGTAAGCGAAGACTTGCCGACTCCGCCTTTGCCCGAAGATATCGCGATAATCCGGGATGACTGGGGAATCACGACGTTAGGAGACTCGCTTTGGGCATTCTTTCGCGCGATGTCCATCAGCCGGGCTTTCTGTTCCCTTGTGAGCTCGCCCATTTCCACTTCGATTTTGCGAATTTCTGATATGTGCGCCAGCGCCTGTTGAACGTCTGCCTTGATCTGGGAACGCAGAGGGCATCCAGCAGCCGTAAGGCCTATTTTTACTACAGCGGTTCCATTGTCATCCAGCGAGGCTCCCAGGTACATCCCCAGCGAGACGATATTGTCCCCCAGCTCGGGATCAATAACATTTTCAAGCGCTAGTGACACCTTTTGTTGAAACTCTTCATCATTTATGCTTTTCACTTCCTATAGTCTATTTGTCTCCGGGGATTCTTAGCTTGACCGAACCGCGTCGGCGCAAGTCAGCCGCGGGGCGTGGCTGCGCCAGTTGGGCCTTCATCGTTCCAGTGCGCTCAAGTAGCTTTGTATTCAATTACCGATTAATTCGCGGGCTTGCTAGAATTATTTTCAAAGGTTTTTGAGTGGCGTAACGCTTGAATGGCGGCGCATCACGCGAGCTGAAGGAGAGATATGTCAGCCAGTACCATAACAATTGGCAAGAAGCCATCAAGCATAATTGTTACCGATGCAGCAGCGAAGAAAGTAGCCGAGCTTTTGGCCCAGGAAGAGGGTTCAAGCTCCCTTTTTCTAAGAGTAGGTGTTAGCCCTGGCGGTTGTTCAGGATTTAGCTACGATATGTTCTTTGATTCCGAGCTGGCCAGCGATGACATCGTGAACGTCTTCGGCGATGTTAGGGTGGTGGTCGATGAGACCAGTGCCGCAATGCTAAAGGGTGCCACACTGGACTACAGGGATGGACTTCAAGACGCCGGATTTCACATCACCAATCCCAGTGCTGCCAGAACTTGCGGTTGCGGCTCCTCGTTCTCTTAATAATATTTGTTGAAATAACGAAACTGTTTTGGGCCCGTCCGCATGTGACGGGCCTTTTGCTGTCAACTGCGCTATCTGGAACCTGTCGGAGCATTGCGCCGCGGCGATCCGAATCTGTACCCAACTGAGCGCACCGTTTGGATCAAAGACTCTTGCTGTTCCCCCAGCTTTGCCCGCAGTCGCCTGACATGGACGTCCACCGTGCGTGCGCCGCCATAGTACTCATAACCCCATACTCTCGAGAGTAGTGTTTCGCGGCTGAAAACCTTGCCGGGACGTGATGCCAGGAATTTGAGCAGTTCGTACTCCATGTAAGTGAGATCCATGATTCTGCCTGATATGGTCGCCTGATAGGTTTCGAGATTCAGTATCAGCGGTCCATATTCAATAAGTTCCGGCATCAGCCCGCGCCCGGACCTCCACAACAGGTGCTTGAGTCTGACATCCAGCTCGGCTGCATCGATCGGGCTGATTAAGAAGTCGTCGAAAAGGTCGTCCCTCAGATTGAGTTCAGAAAGCTGCGCTTGGCCAACGATGAAAATTACTGGCTCCACCGGAGTTTCTCGTTTGCGCACGAGCCGGGTTGTCATGAGCGCAAGTTCGAGATTGTCAACTGCGTTGATTACAGCGCCCAGATAGCCGTCATCTGGTTCAAAAGGACCTATCTGGCTCGGTTTGCTTATGGAGATCACTTGATAACCAAGGTCTCGGAGCACATTTGTGAGCTTGTCGCTGTCGTTCCCGCCAAGAAGGAGCAATGATTCCATCGGATGGCCTACAGGGACCGTAGGTAGCGATCAAGTTCGAACTGGGTTATGTGGGTCTTGTAAGCTGCCCACTCATCGTGCTTGTTTCGTATGAACCACTCGAATACGTGCGAGCCCAAGGTTTCTCTAACCAGTTCAGACTTCTCCATCAGCGCAATCGCCTCATCAAGATTTCCTGGAAGGAAAGTTATGTTTAGGGATTGAAGGTCTTCTGATGACATATGGTAAAGGTTGGTGCTGGCTTCGTCAGGAAGTTTGTAGCCCTCCTCGATGCCTTTTAGCCCAGCCGCTAGAATTACGGAAAAACTTAGATATGGATTGCAGGCTGCATCAGGAGCTCTGTACTCGATGCGCGAGGAGTCCGGGTCCGCTCCCTTTGCCACGGGAACCCTTACCAGTGCCGAACGGTTGTTTCTCGCCCACGAGACATATATCGGAGCTTCATAACCTGCAACCAGCCGTTTATAGGAGTTGACCCATTGATTTGTGACTGCTGTAAATTCGGGAGCATGTCGCATTATGCCAGCAATGAATCCCTTCGCGGTATCTGAAAGCCGATATTCGTCGCTGGAATCGCTAAACGCATTCTTCTCGTCTTTAAAGAGGGAAAAGTGGGTGTGCATGCCTGAGCCCTGCACTCCGGCCAGCGGTTTCGGCATGAAAGATGCATGGACATTGTTCCGCGAGGCAATTTCCTTGATTATCAGCCGTGCAGCCAGGATGTTGTCGGCCATTGTCAGCGCGTCGGTGTAACGGAGGTCTATCTCGTGCTGTGAGGGGGCATCTTCGTGCTGAGAATATTCGACTGGGATCCCGGAATCTTCGAGTGCTAGGACTGTTTCTTTTCTCAGTTTCGAAGTGAAGTCAGCAACGGTAAGTTCAAAGTATGAGCCAAAATCCAGCGGCATTGGTGGATGTGACGGATCGGAGTCGGCGAAGTAGAAGTATTCGAGCTCAGGGGCGGCAAAAAAGGAGAACCCTCTGTCGTGGGCTTTTTCCAGTGTGCGTCTTAGCACGTTTCTTGGGCATCCCTCAAATGGGGATCCATCCAAATTGACGATGTCGCAGAATATTCGAGCGACGCTGTGGTCGGTCGCCAGGATTGCAAATGTTTGCGGGTCTGGCATGGCCAAGACATCACTCTCCTGGATTCTAGAGAATCCGTCGATGGCCGATCCGTCGAAGGTCATCCCGTCAAAAAGTGCATTCTCGAGTTCAGCTGGAGTTATCTGAAAACTTTTTGGAGTTCCAAGCACATCGCTGAACCAGAGCTGAATGTACTTTATCTGTCTTTCCTCGGCGGTTTTTAGAACATAATCCCGCTGTGCATCCAGTTTTGTCGTAGGTTTCACGTATAGATACCTATCTACTCATATATAAATGTAGACCTCTGACGGTTGACTATTAACGAATTGTTCACAAATCCAGCGCTAAAGTCCGTCCATTTGTCGTTAGCCTATTTGCAGTTATTTAACTTGCTCTAAGAGAGGTTTGCCATCGCCGTGATGCGCAGTGCCAAATCTTTTCTTGACTTTTGAGGAGGATCATGAAAGAGCGTACTCCGGCGGAAGTGCTCCGTTTGGCGAAGGACGAAGGCGTAGAAATCGTGGATCTCCGCTTTTGTGACCTTCCAGGCGTCATGCAGCACTTTTCTGTCCCAATTTCACAACTAACCGAGGATTCATTCAAGGAGGGGTTCGGATTCGATGGCTCGTCCATTAGAGGATTCAAGGCCATCCATGAGTCGGACATGCTGCTTCTACCTGATCCCTCAACGGCCGTGCTGGACCCATTCAGGCAGCACAAAACCCTGAATCTGAACTGCTTTATCCACGAGCCGATAACTTATGAACCCTATTCAAGGGATCCGCGCCACATTGCCAAGAAGGCGGAGGAGTACTTGAAGAGCACTGCGATAGCCGATACCGCTTATTTCGGTCCTGAAGCCGAGTTCTTCATTTTCAATGATGTCAAATACTCCCAGGATCAGAGAAGTGCCAACTACTCCATTGATTCAATCGAAGGCATTTGGAACTCAGACAAAGAGGAGGGTCCAAACCTCGGCTACAAGATAGGAATCAAGGGAGGTTATTTCCCTGTTCCGCCCAATGACAAGTTCCAGGATCTCCGCTCGGAGATGATCCTTACCATGATCCGTCTTGGCATTGACATTGAGGTCCAGCACCACGAGGTGGCTACGGCTGGCCAGTCCGAAATTGACATGCGCTTTGACACCCTTCTTCGCATGGCGGACAAGGTGATGCTGTACAAATATGTGGTCAAGAACGTGGCATACAATGCAGGCTGCACGGCTACATTCATGCCAAAGCCTCTTTTCGAGGACAACGGTTCCGGCATGCACACACACCAGTCGCTTTGGAATGGCAGCGAGCCGCTGTTTTACGATGCCAACGGTGGATATGCCGAACTTTCCGATATGGGCAGATGGTACATAGGTGGAATTCTCAAGCATGCGCCATCGATTCTGGGTTTTGCTGCTCCAACCACTAATTCTTACAAGCGCCTGGTTCCCGGATACGAAGCGCCGGTGAACCTGGTTTACTCTTTGCGCAACCGCTCCGCGGCATGCCGCATTCCGACCTATTCTATGAGCCCGAAGGCGAAGAGAGTGGAGTTTCGTTGCCCTGATGCAGCGTCCAACCCATACCTCGCATTTGCGGCACAGCTGCTGGCCGGTATCGATGGGGTAAAGAACAAGATTGAACCACCGGAGCCGCTGGAGGTCGACCTGTTTGATCTCGAACCGGAGGAAGCTGCCAAGATTCCTCAGGTTCCAGGTTCACTCGAGGGTGCACTTGATGCTCTCGAGGCCGATCACGACTATCTGTTGGCCGGCGGAGTCTTTACGAAAGATCTCATCGATACCTGGATTTCCTACAAGAGAGTGAACGAAGTTGATCCCATAAGGCTTCGCCCGCATCCTTGGGAATTCATGATGTACTACGACA
>SCQM01000158.1 GCA_004298555.1 Actinomycetota bacterium
CGAGGCGGCAGCCCGTCAATCCACTCGCAGCTATTTCAGAACTACGTAACACTATTGGCGCAATAAATGAAAGTACCTTCATGGCCGATGCTTGCACCAGCAATTTCCGGAGCCTAAAGCACCATCGTTATACATTTAATTTGGCTCTAAACAACTTCGACTCAGCGGCTCAAATCTGCCAGCACACCACTCAAAGTCTCATTATCTGCAACCACGCCTCCTTCGGGCTGCCCTATTCCGTTGAGCACGATGAATCTGACTCCATTTCGATATCTTTTATTCCGCGACCAGACCCTGTTTAGATCATCGATAGAAAAGACCCCGGCCACCGGCAAACCATATAGCGAGAGAACTTCACGATGCAGAGCCAGTAGATCCTTTGAGATTCTGTCTTGACGAAATGCCAGGTATGCGGCGGCCATCATCCCCAAGGCTGTGGCATCGCCATGACGATCCGGACCCGGTGGCAATAACTGCTCAAATGCATGTCCAAACGTGTGCCCGTAGTTCAGATAGATCCTTTCGCCCTGCTCGCGCTCATCCGCGGTGACAATCGCGGCTTTGATCATCGTCGAACGATATACGACTTCGCCAAGGAGCTCAGGCAACCCCTGGCTCACCCCCTGATGCTGAGAACGAAGGATCTCAAGAAACTCCGAGTCGGCAATGAGTGCATGCTTTATCATCTCCGCCAACCCGGATCTGAATTCGTAATCCCGGTGAACCACGGATCCAGATATATCCGTTATCACTGTCGTTGGTTGATAGATCGTTCCAACCATATTCTGCCCGCTTGACAAATTAACGCCATTCTTGCCACCAATTGCAGAATCAACCTGTCCATACAGCGTCGTAGGAACAAGGGCCAAGTTCATGCCCCGGTTGTACGTGGCAGCTACAAATCCCGCCAAATAGCAGATGGGTTCGCCACCTACGCCAATCACCAAATCGTCACAATGAGCTGAACAATCTGCCAACTCCTCACAAACTGACTCAACCGTTCCGAAACTCTTTGCCTTTTCCCCAGGTGGCACCCGGATGAAGCTGACCTCGTATTTCGAATTAGCGAGAGCCAACCTGATCTTGTCTGCGGTTAACGAATCAGATTCACAGTGGACTAAAAAAATCCTCTTGGCATGGCTGATGTCAGGCAAGAGCTGAGATATGTGTTCCAAAAGACCTTCACCAATATGAACCTGGTGAGCGCCTCCCATTGGAGCAACCAAAACGCTTTTAGTTCCTGCAGGAATTGATGCGGGAGTCGTCACCTTGGAAATAATGTCAATGACTATCTCTTCGGGACGCCTATGGCCAGCATGCAGAGTTAGCTTCGAAACCCTGCCATAAAATGGAAGACGGCGGTTGTATATGTCACGAAGGTTCGGGTTTGCCATCATGGGCCGGCAGGCATCGTGCCCGACGCGAAGCACCGCCTCGTCATACCCCACTTCAAGATACACCACCAGCGCAGAGTCAAGCGCCAGTCGAGTACCTGGATGTTCGACAGCGCCGCCACCCAAGGCTACGACGGCATCGGGCCCATTTAGAGTCTCAACAATTGTTTCATGCTCAATCTTGCGGAATGTCTCTTCGCCCTCATCCTCAAAGATCTGGCTTATTGAGCGGCGTTGCCGCCTTTCAATAAGCATGTCAACATCGACAAACGGAAGACCGAGCTTTTCCGCCAGGAGATACCCAATGGTAGTTTTGCCCGCACCCATAAATCCAACCAAGACGATCATCACCAATCCTTTAGCCCACTCATCAGCGGGGTATTTGCGTCCTTTTCAATCAGCACTTCCTGAGACAGGGAACAACATACGCCGTTTGTCCTAAAGGCTACAACATTACCACTCTCGGCGTTATAGCTGACCTGCCAAGGCCGGATTGGTGCACTAAAGGCTCTCGTTAAACAGGGTTGGCCACCACCGAATGATGGAAGTAAAAAAGGTTTTAGAAATTAAACTATTACATTGCAAAAATTGTAGCTTTTTGCCCTAGAGTTATTTTGTGAAGTTGCCAGGCTTGGACCGGATAAGACATACCAGCTACAGTGCCCGCAATGCGATAATCGCAGTTGGAATGGCAGTTTTAGTCATTGCAGCAGGCGTGACGTTCGCCATCGTTGCCTCTAAACCAAGACTAAATTCTTTAGCATCAATTGGTGCGGCCAAAAGATCGGTGGTTAGCACCACCACAAGTTCCCCCTTCGCAGCCTATAAGTCATCAGCTGGACCTTTATATTCTTCAGCTATTGTTTCGGAGAACAACAGGCCCGGCACCAGCGACTGGCGGATAACCGGAAACCAGACTCCGACAAATATCGAGGGGTATGCATCCAAAGTAAGCGTTGATCAAGGTCACAGTTTCACCCTTTTTGTCTCGACGACCTCAGACAGTTATGTGGTCCAGGCTTATCGAATGGGCTACTATCAAGGTTTGCTCGGTAGACTCATATGGACATCGAAAAACATTGCAGGCATTCAACAGGCATCCTGCCCTGTAGTTGCTCCCAGCAACACCGTAGAATGCAACTGGAAACCCTCACTTACAATTCTGACCAATTCCAACTGGATCCCGGGCGACTATCTTTTGAAGCTTGTAGGCGACAATGGCGCCCAAAAATGGGTGCCAATAACGGTCAGAAATGACCGGTCCAACGCGGCGGTGGTGATTGTAAATGCCGTAACCACCTGGCAGGCTTATAATCTCTACGGGCGATACGACCTTTACAGTGGTCCTAGCGGATATTCGGATCGTGCAACAAAGGTATCGTTTGACCGCCCTTATGATTATTACTTCGGCCAAGGAGCGGCGGACTTCTACGGCAATGAACTCCCATTAGTCTCGCTAGTGGAAAAAATGGGACTAAACGTAACATATATCACTGACGTAGATATCGAGAAAAGCCCGGGCTTGCTGTCAAATCACAGGGTGCTGGTTTCGCTCGGCCACGATGAATACTACTCTCCCGAAATGAGAAATGCCCTCACAAGCGCCCAGCAAAACGGCACCAACCTCATGTTCCTGGGTGCAAACGCCATCTATAGGCGGATTCGCTTCGAAAGTACAAAACTCGGCCCCGACCGAATCGAAGTCAACTACCGGTCGGCGGCCCTTGACCCGATGAACGCGGTCAACAAAGCCTTGGTAACCACCAACTGGCCAGATCCACCAGATCCCGAGCCGGAAGGCGCCCTCATCGGCATCCAATACGCCTGCAACCCTGTTCGATACGACATGGTTATCACCGACCCGTCAAGCTGGATCTTTGCCAACAGCGGACTGAAATTTGGTTCTAGGCTTCGGAACTTGGTAGGAAGTGAATACGACGGCTTTAACCCGTATGACCCGTACCCCAAAGATCTCCAGATATTGGCGCATTCACCAGTGCTTTGCCGTAATCAGCCGGGCTTTTCAGATATGAGCTACTACACCACCCAACAAGGTGCAGGAGTATTCGCTACCGGAACCAACCTTTGGGTAGCTGCACTTGGCTCTTCATGCCCGCCTTTCATGGGCAGCTGTCCAATGGCACCGGTTGTCCAGATAACCGAAAACGTTCTAAAGAATTTTGGCTCCGGGCTACCTGGGCTCAACAATCCCTCACATTCCAACGCACTGCAAACCTGGAGAAATCCCCCGATTCCAGCGATGCATCCAATCCCGACGACCACGACTACTCTTGCCAATTCCAAGTCGACAACCACGACTACACTGGCCAATTCCAAGTCGACAACCACGACTACACTGGCCAATTCCAAGTCGACGACCACGACTTCGGGCATTAATGGGACAACCACCTCCACCACAACGCCCAAGTCATCACATCTGTTGCAGTAATTGACTAACCCCAACTGATTATCAGATTATCAGTCCGCCATGTCCGGCCAATTTCAAACCCGCACATTCCAGCTGCTGATCTAAAACACAGCTTTTGCTATTGCTTGCTGCTCGGCTCGGCAAGCCTTTCGAGCGCACATGCCAATGTCGCCAGCTCTTCGCGCGTTAATTTGGCTATCATATGCTGCCGTACGCCTTTTACGTGGGTCACCGATGCAGCACGCAACTTTTCCCAGCCCAATGGGGTCAGCACCGCGAAAGTGCCTCGCTTGTCCTCTTTGCAGCGCCTTCTCTCAAGCATTCCCACCGCCACCAGATGCTGAACCCTGCGGGTAAGGCCGGATCTTGACACCAGGGCTGCCTCCGCCAGGGACGACATTCGTACGGAACCTCCCTCTCCCTCGGAGGTATGAACTAAAACCTCGAATTCTGCAAAGGTGATTCCATGAGCTCGTATCAATTCCTCGTCAAGAAGGTTGTATAACTGAGAGTGGGCCGAGAGCATGCCTCGCCATGCCCTCATTTCCACATCATTTAGCCACTGAATTCCAATCGCCACGGATTTGTTCCTAACATTTGATTGCATTTGCAACTATATCGTATAAGCTTACACCTTGAAGTTTACCAACCAATCAAAAAATGGAGGAGAAAAATGGCAGCACCCACCAAGGCGTCAGAACTGTCGATCGAGCCTGGCGTATGGAATATCGACCACGCCCACTCTGCAATTGAATTCACCGCAAGGCATTTGGTCGTCACCAAGGTCAGAGGATCTTTCTCAAGTTTTACAGCCTCGATTGACGTTGCCGAAGACATTACTCAGTCAAAGATCAGCGCTGAAATTGATGTCGCATCTGTTTCCACTGGCGAGAACGATAGGGATGCCCACCTCAAGTCAGCTGATTTCTTCGACGTGGAAAAGTTCCCGAAGATTACCTTCGTGTCTACCTCTATAGCGCCAAAAGGGGACCACTACGCTCTGACGGGAGACCTGACCATTCACGGTACCACCAGGAGCATCACCCTTGATCTTGAATTCAACGGTGTCACAAAGGACCCATGGGGCAACATCAAATCCGGATACACCGCGACCGGAGAACTTTCACGCAAAGACTTCGGCATGGAATGGAATGCTCCGCTTGAAGGCACCGGCGTTCTCGTGAGCGACAAGATTCAACTTTCCCTGGAAATTCAGCTCGCAAAGGCTTGATCCCGAGCAAAGCCAAAATCGGAAACGGGTAGGAAACAATCCTACCCGTTTTACTTTTGTAACGATATTCTGGAAATTCCTACTTTTTAGAAGCTCCGTAATACGGGTTCGAGCCATGCATATGGTCGGTCACGTCTCGTACGGAGGTTATCTCAGGCACGGCCTCTTTGATTGCGACCTCAATCCCCTGGGACAACGTGACTGATGCCATGCCACAACCTTGGCAACCTCCCGATAGCTGCAGATAAGCCGTTGATTCAGCAACCGCCACCAAGTCTGCACGGCCTCCGTGAGCGGCAATTGCTGGATTGATCTCCTCCTGGAGAACTCGAATGATTTCCTGTGCCACTGGGCCGCTGAGATCGGCATTGAGCAGCTCCTCAGGCAGTGAAGGCTCCTCACTGAGCGGTGAATTGGGATTCAGGATCATGAGTCCGCCGGACCCATCCTCACCCCCCAGATCAAGCTTTGCACCTGAAATTCCCGCAACACTTGCTCCAGGAACTACTATCGCGATGGCATCAAGTTCAATAACTGCATCATCTGAACTCGCGTCACTCTTGTTCTGGAAGTAGACGTCGTAAGAGTAGTTGCCACCAGAGACGCCCGAGATTTCAATCCACAGCGCGAGCTTGTCCGGGTCTGGCTCCTGAGAGCGGATATCGAGCACTTCAGCGAGTGCTCGTTCCGTGACTTCGAGAACCGCATTCTTGCCGTCTGAACTAAAAACGCTTTCCACGCCAACTCCAACCTTTGCGGACGACTATATCTCCGCAAATCTCTTTTTCAAGTCTTGCATTTAACTAATAAATACTACCCGGCTAGTAGAATATTAACACTAGTGAAAAGCGTCCTACTTCTTGTTCCCATCGAAACCTACAGAGCGCAAGCCTTCCTAGATGCCGCGGCGCATCTTGGGATATCGCTTTCTATTGGATCCCAAGAGGCTCTTCCAATGGCCCACCGCATGGGAAATAAGGCATTGGTTATTTCAATTGAAGAGCCGGAAACAGCTGTCAAGCAGATAGAACTTGCGGAGAAGTCCAATCATTTTGACGCGGTCGTCTCGATCGACGATACCGGCCTCAAAACAGCGGCACTAGCAAGCCAAAGACTTGGGCTCAAGCACATCTCCACCTCGACCACCGATCTGGCACAAAACAAGATCTCGATGCGGGAACGGTTATCAAAGACAGAGGTAAGCCAACCGCGTTTTCAGACATTTAAAGATGACGAGAATTTAAAGGAAAAACTCTCATTGCTTGGAAAGTTTCCGGTGGTTTTGAAGCCCGCGACATTGTCTGGATCAGTTGGCATCATACGGGCAAATTCAGAGGATGAAGTCCGGGCAAACATTCCCTTGGTGCGAACCATTCAATCTAGCCATGGGTGCAGCCCCGACTCTCCAATTCTGATTGAAGAATACATTGAAGGCAGGGAATACGCCGTAGAGGCTATCGTCATTGGAGGCCAACTACGGTTTCTGTCAGTGTTCGATAAACCCCAGCCCCTGCATGGCCCATTCTTTGCTGAAACTATATATGTGACTCCGACAACCCTCTCACGCGAAGTGACTGACAGACTGTTCTCGACCCTAGACAAGGCAAGGATTACCCTGGGGATAGAAACGGGTCCGATACACGCGGAGTTTCGGATTAATGATGCAGATGAAATCTTCTTCGTAGAGATGGCTGCACGGTCCATCGGTGGAACCTGTTCTAAGGCAGTCCCCCTCGCTGGCAGCACTAGCATTGAGGAGCTGATCCTGGCTGAGGCACTCGGTCTCGGGGTCCCGGACTTGGTATTCGAGAACCAGGCATCGGGGGTATATATGATACCGGTTCCGCGTAAAGGGAGGCTTAGGGCGATAAGTGGCGTCGAACAGGCCAGATCGGTCAAATGGGTGACTGGGATCGATATGACCTACACTGCCAATACCGATGTGGCACCTATACCCTATGATTCAAAATATTTGGGATTTATATTCTCAAAGGCCCCTACTGCAAGAGTCGTGGTCAATGCACTGGAAGAAGCAGTTCAAAAACTTGAAATGGATATCTCATGACCAATTCGGCCAGCACCAACACAAACGCAGTACGAGTCCTTGCGGTTTCAACATATGAACTTGGCCATCAGCCGTTAATTTTGGCGCGGTTAGCAGCCATATTCGAATCCGCAGAGATCAAATATTCCCTCTGCGATAACTCAGTCGCAAACCGCAGCTTCACGACTGTCGACGACTACATGCTCTGGGACCAAATGCTCCCGACCCATATTTTCATTTCGGTTCCCATGCACACTGCGACGCAACTGGGTAAGACTATTGCAAACCGGGCGCGCAAACTATTGGGCAGCTCTGTCCGGATTATCGCAATTGGACTTTATTCGAACGTCGCCCTATCCGCAACTGATGCATTCGATGCCGGAATACCATCGGATGACAGAGCCGAGGTCCTGAGAGTCCTGCGATTAGATTCGGCCCAGTCATCCGCTTTCGCCGAGCAGACGGCTCTTCCCTATCGCGCTGGGCTTCCTGGGCTGCATAACTATGCTCACCTTCTCGCCGGGGGCGAGAAAAAACTGGTTGGTTACGTGGAATCAACTGTTGGCTGCGCCCACCTCTGCAAACATTGCCCTATTCCAGTCGTATTCAATGGGAGGTTTAAAGCAATACCGCTTGCCGTGGTTATGCAGCAGATCAATCAACTATATGAAGAGGGGGCAAGACACATAACCTTCGGAGATGCCGATTTTCTAAATGGACCAACTCATGCTTTGAAGATCGCAAGGGAACTGCATAGGGCTCATCCCGATCTTACATTTGATGCGACTGTCAAGGTTGAGCACGTTCTCGAGCACCCGGGAATTTGGACCGAACTTCGTGAGCTAGGACTCCAATTCATTGTGTCAGCATTCGAACATACCTCGGACTTTATTCTCTTAAAACTCGCCAAGGGGCACACGCGTAAGGACATTATTGCTGCTATGGAACTTCTTCGCGGTGCAGGAGTCGAAGTGAGACCATCTCTGATGCCATTCACACCTTGGACCGATCGTGAGGGTTTGATAGACCTGATCGAATTTCTCTTTGACTACGACCTGATCGAGAGCATAGACCCGGTCCAACTATCAATTCGGCTTCTCCTGCCCCTCGATTCGCTAGTTCTCGCGGATAAAGAAACTGAAATCGGAGCTTGGAATCCTGAATTGCTTTCATATGAGTGGCAAAACCACGATCCAGCAATCGATGAGCTTCAGGCGGAGCTTGCTCAAATTGCCGAGAAGTCCCAGGACAGCGAACTCGACATTCAAACGACTTTCAAGACAATGCGCGAGTCCATTTACCGTCGCTTCGATCTCCCGGTTCCGGCCAGAGAATTCAAAACTGCAGCGTGTGAAGAAAAGCCCCGACTAAGTGAATCCTGGTTCTGTTGCGCCGAACCAACGAAGATTCAGCTGAACCGGCTCGGCTAATCCGGTTCTAGTTCCAAAAATTCTGGCGAAGGCATATACATGTCGCACCGGCACCGTAGTGTATGAGTGATGGCCAGTAATCAAGTTCAAGAAATCCTCAGAAGTTTGAATTCCGAACAGTTAGAGGCGGTCACGGCTGGCGACCATCCGCTGATAATAATTGCTGGTGCGGGATCGGGAAAAACCCGGGTTCTTACCCGCAGGATCGCTTATCGCATAGCAACTGGAGATGCCGACGCCCGTCACACTTTGGCGGTTACCTTCACCAAAAAAGCTGCCTCTGAGGTAAAGCAGCGGCTCCAGTCCCTGAATTTGCGGGAACAGATCGAAGCCCATACCTTCCATGCAGCTGCTCTGCGTATTTTACAGAGATATTGGGAATCAAGGGAAATCACACCTTACGAGCTCATTGAATCAAAATTCAGGATCATTTCGGAAGCTCTGAATTCCATTGGCACCAACACGAAAACCCGCAGGTCCACAAGCAAAAGCCCGAAAACCGAACTCATGACCGAAAATGAGGTGGCAAAAAAATCTCTGATCTCGGCGGTAGTCACGGAAATAGAGTGGGCCAAGGCCAGAGGCTTGACACCATATTCGTATAGTGATGCGGCGGTGGCACAAAACAGAAAAATACCGCTCACATCCACTGAGATTACTGAAGTGTTCGCCAGATACGAGGAACTCAAATCCAAACGGCGCAAGCTAGATTATGACGATCTCATAATTGGAGCTACCAAAGTTTTGACCTCGGACCCGATGTTTTCTGCTTCTGAACATTACCGGATGAGGCACCTTTATATCGACGAGTTCCAAGATATAAACCGCATCCAGATGAACCTGGTCAACGCATTAATCGACGACAGAACCGACCTTTGCGTGGTCGGCGACCCGAATCAGGCAATTTATTCCTGGAACGGTGCCGACCCTTCACTCATGACTTGGCTTCAGTCCCGATACAAAAACAATAGGACAGTAGTGCTGTCGCACAACTACCGCTCTACCCCGCAGATTCTTCATCTGGCTCAATCTGTGATCAAATCACACAAAAATAGTTCCCACTCCGTGGGAAAGCTGATCCCGAACCTCCCAGACGGTCCTATTCCGGTCATCCGGGCATACAAAGATGACAAAACCGAGGCTCAGTCGGTAGCGAGACTGGCCAAACACTCCCGACAGCCAGGAGTGAGCTGGAATGACATCGCGGTACTCGCACGTACCAATTCACAACTGATTCCGATTCAAAAGGTCTTCAAGGAAGCCGGCGTGCCCGCATTTCTGGCCGGCGAAACCAATTACCTTTCACAGAGCGACATCCGTGCATTGGTAAACAGCCTCGAACGCCAGAACACAACACTCAGAGGAAGCTCCCTCTATGCCTGGCTGGAAGGCATAGTTGAAGCGTCGTTACTCAACTATGTCGAATCAAGCTCTGCATATGACAACTTAAATATGTTCTTGGACCTTTCCGGCGAGTATCTGTCGAACACTCCAAATGGTGACTCGCGCGGATTGTCCCTTTGGCTTAAAACTGAGGCACAGAATGCCCTGGATGAACGCTCCAGTGATACCGTCACTTTGACCACTTTCCACAAGGCCAAGGGCTTAGAATGGCGCACAGTTTTCATCGTGGGCATGGAGGATGGTCTGGTACCAATATCGCGAGCGGATACAACCGATGCCCTGCTCGAAGAGCAACGGCTGCTATATGTTGCAATCACACGAGCCAAAAGAGACATCACTCTGACATGGGCCAAACAGAGAACATTCGGAGAACGTCGTCTCAAAAGAGATCCTTCGCCCTATCTGTCGGCTCTTCAAGACGAAATCCACGAGATCTCAGGTCACATTGCCACCTCAGAACACGCACTGAACGCCATACGAAAGGCAAGACAGAATCTAGAAATTGAAGCTCCGATTAAAAGACACCTATCGGAGAAACAAAGATCGGCATTGTCCTCGCTCAGGCTCTGGCGTGCAAAAAAATCAAAGGAACTCGGGGTGCCTGCCCACCTGGTTCTCCATGACCATGCGCTTGAATCGGTTGTCATTGAGCAGCCATCCTCGCTCGAGGCACTCTCCAAGATTGCTGGGATTGGACGCGCGAAGGTTTCCAGATATGGATCCGAACTTCTTGAATGCATCATAGAGCCGTCGTGACTATTTGACTGTCTGCAGAGAACCAAGGATCGATGACTCGCCATTCAACGCATCCCGCGGAAAACAGGCCGCCAGGGGACTGGCGGGCGAAGCCAGCGGAACCCTGACTCTAGAACTCAAACGGTTAGCTGGCGAAGCGGAGGCTCGAAACCTTCCGAATACGTGGGAAACGGATGGACCATCTTGGCAAAAAGATCAATAGAGATCCCAGCCTGAATTGCCAAGGAGGCTTCAGATATCAGTTCGTCCACATTTGGACCTATGGCGCTTGCTCCAACCAGCACTCTGCGGCGTTTGT
Organism: Actinomycetota bacterium; assembly: GCA_004298555.1. Classification (GTDB taxonomy): domain Bacteria; phylum Actinomycetota; class Acidimicrobiia; order Acidimicrobiales; family Acidimicrobiaceae; genus SCQM01. The sequence goes on from SCQM01000158.1 coordinate 10,986, forward strand.
CAACAAACAGCTTGATCAAACCTTTCTCATCCCCATCCGTGACTGCTCGAGCCGTAGATGAAAGGTCCATGCTGACCGAGACTATCTCACCGAAGCGACCACTGGCGTTGTCTGGGTAGACGCCCACTGAAGCTACCGCAGGCTCAGTGTAAACAACCCGCGGAATGGCTCCGTAGAATGCTGGTTCGGCCTTGCCGTTAATGTGATCGACAATTATGCGTGCCTGGTAATTGGCACCGTGAGTGAAAGGCGCGAGACCAGTGACATCGCCAGCAGCATAGACATTTTTAGCCCCAACAACTTGGCAGAACGCATCAACCTTTATGCCGCCAGGCTCTGGCGTTATACCAAGTGTTTCCAGACCGATTCCGGCCACGTTGGGACCGCGTCCTGTCGCGACGATCAGCCTTTCAGCAGATATCGTCTTATGGTTCTCAAGTGCTAGGGAAAATTCTGCCTGGTCCCAGGAAACCGACTCGACCTTGGCATGCTCGATCACATTCACTCCATATCCCTGCAGCGCATTTTTAAGGATCGAGACCACCTCAGCGTCTTCCGAAGGAAGGATGTGGTCAAAACTCTCTATCAGGTAGACCGGTATGCCAAAAGAGCTATAAACATCAGCCAGCTCGCAACCTATTGCACCGCCACCTAGTATTGCCAGAGAGCGTGGCAGTTCAGACGAACTCAGAGCATCCTCACTCGTCCAAAACGGAACTGAAGCAAGGCCACGGATATCGGGAACTTTAGGAGAAGATCCGGTATTGATAACCAAGGTCCCATAACGGAGTTCCTCAAGAAGCTTCCCATCGCTATACACACCCACGATTCCATCGCCAATTATACTGCCCGATCCCCGATACAACCTTGCCCCGGAATCGTCCAACTCCTTCACGGCAGACGAATCGACTCTGTTTTCCGAAACACGGTCCCTCCGTGCGGCTGCCACTGTGAAGGCGGCTGCTGCATCGCCAACATCGAGCGGACCGGCTACTGCACCCAACTCATATGCCCTGGTCAGCAATCTCCGCGTGTGCGCTGAGCGCAGCAAAGCCTTGGATGGTACACAGGCTACGTAGGGACACTCCCCTCCAACCCTGCCGGACTCTATGACTGCTAACTCTTTGCCAGCAAGATGACCCCAGATCCATTCACTGGCAGAGCCAGCTCCCAGAAGAACTAAGTCAAAATAATCCATTGCACTCCTTCTACAAGCAGAACGAGAGTTACCACATAAGTTCATGCATCTGGCAGATGAAATACGGACTTTGGGGCCACCGACAAGGCCGGCTCAATTTAGAAACCTCAACTCCATTTTTCAAACGCTCTGACAACTTTGCGCAGGGCGCAGAATCATCCATTTTCATACGATGAGCTGCCACTAAAGTGATGAGCTAATCTTCCCAGGTTAATTCAGGTCAGACTCGGCGCTGAGCCCTGGCAAGCTCTGCAAGTCTATCGAAGCTTATGCTCACAAACAGTGCATCCGCCTCCGCGGTAAGAACCCCGTTGTGCCGGCACTCGCCCCGGGTGTAAACCTTACGGCCGTCGACTCTCAATAGGATGCCCTCGAATTCGAGGTCGCACTTTAGGGGCGTTGGCCTGCGGTAATTAATATTGAGATTCGCAGTCATACCCGGATTGCCGCTAAGTGACTGTGCCCGACCTAAAAGTTCGTCGAAAGCTGCTGCCAAGTAGCCCCCGTGGACACAACCGGGTGGCCCTTCGTAGGCGGAACCAAAATTGATTCTTCCGACAATACGCTGCTCTCCCGAGGAATCTAAATCCGGAATTTCGAACTGGAGCGGTGGAGCGATTGGATTTGCAACACCCGAGATAGGTGAATGATCGAAAAATCCGCCGGGAGATCCTGCGTTGGCGGCTTCAGAAAAACCTTCGTAAGTTCTGCCCATAGGATACTGTTCCAAAACATTTGCCACACCCTCAATCTGAGAGGCAATATATTCAAGATCCTCATTGCTAGCCATAGTGGCCACCAGACGGTCGATTACCCGCCTTGTGGCATCGCCAACCCGGGCAAAAGCTGCCCGGCGCGGATTCTTTCGGTCCGACTGAAACTCGACGAACTTTTCAGCCCACAGCCCTCTGGCGGTCATTTCATTCTCGATATCACTCTGCTGCGACATGCGCTTCCTCCTTGCGTTCGTATCGGGTGGCTATGGCGTCGAAAAATCGATTAGTACCGGTGCATGATCTGATGGTTTTTCACCTTTTCGGGCGTTTCTGTCCACGATTGCCCAATTGAGTTTGGATTCGATTGGCTCAGTGACAAGGATATGGTCAATGCGCATTCCTTGCCGCTTATGAAAGGCACCCGCCCTATGGTCCCACCAGGTAAAGATTTGATCCTGGTCGTAGAAATGCCTCAAGGCATCGCTAAGGCCCCAATCAATCAGACTCCGGAATGCATCCCGCTCAGGCTCAGAAACATGCGTGCAATCGATCAGCGCTTCTGGCGACCAGACGTCCTTGTCCTCTGGAGCAACATTAAAGTCGCCAGCTACGACGACTGGGTCCGAAGGTTTGAAAAGCTTATCTAAATGCTCTCTGAGGTGAGATAGCCATTGAAGCTTGTATCGGTAGTGATCGCTGTCAAGCGCACGTCCGTTAGGCACATAGACCGAAACTATGACCACACCATTGCAGCTCACAGTTATTGCACGTGCCTCTTCCAATTCTCCAGAATGTTCGATGCCAAGAATTGGATCGCTCATGCCTACCCGTGAGATCACTGCAACGCCGTTCCACTGCCCCTGGCCGAAATCAGCTGACTCGTATCCAAGCTGCTCCAGCTGCAGCCGCGGAAAGGAATCTGACCTCAGTTTGGTCTCCTGGATACAAACCACGTCCGGCTCGGTCTCATCAAGCCAAGCAAGGAAACGCGGCATTCTAGCCCTCAGCGAATTTACGTTCCACGTAGCCACCTTCACCGCAATGCCACCTTCAGAGAATCCGTGCTCTCCCTCGCTGTAATCAGTTCCCAAAGGCTAAACTCCGGGATCTCATCTTCATGACCTTGTGCCTGTCCTGACATCTCTCACTATCCACCCGGGTGAATCATCGAAACAACGCGCAAAGCGCGCGCAATGACCCCATAGTCCGATTCAGGCACTGCATATAGACGAACGTCTCCAATGCTTGATCGATTCCATTTATCAAGAGACTTGATCAAAACTATCAGCTATGCAATTCAAGCCTAGCCGACCCAACCCCGCAAAATCGTATTCTGACACCTGGTAACCCGCACCTGCCGATTGGCACCTGAAATCTTTGTGGCAGCCACCATAAAACGCGAGATGGCTAATACACCTTAAACTTCTTTCGTAACCCAGACTTGGCTAGTGATCCTGCGAAGACTGGACTTCATCACATTTTAGGGTTAATGCCCTGTAAAGCAGGTCTTGGAGTTCCAATGCATGCATCGCCGCCGATCCAGTTGCAGGTGAACCCGAGGGCACCCGGGAGACATGGCGAAGCACAAAATCTTCCCGCAGCAGCGCGTGAAGCTGGCTGTGGCAGAAATTCCACGCGCCCATGTTCTCCGGCTCCTCTTGCAGCCAAACAACCTCTGTGACATTGGCATACTGGGCGAAAATAGAATTGAGTTCCTCTATAGGCCACGGATAGAGCTGCTCAACCCTGACCACGGCTGAAATCTCCCCAGCTTCCTTACCATCGACGATAGCATCGCGCCTGGCAATGGCATCATAAGCAACCTTGCCGGAACACAGAATCAGTCTCCTCACGTCTTTGGGATCTATCGCAACCCCGCCCGAGGTGATCAAAGAATCATCTATAACTTCTTTGAACGACTCTGAGACCAGCTCGTCGACGGCAGAGCGCGACTGTCGGGCCCGCAGAAGTGACTTGGGAGTAAAGACGACCAATGGCCTCTGATGGGACCTAGCCACCTGGGCTCTCAGCAAATGGAAGAATTGGGCTGAGGTAGTCGGATTCACAACGGCTATATTTGATCCCGCACACAGCTGAAGAAATCTCTCAATCCGTGCAGAGGAGTGCTCAGGCCCCTGACCTTCGTAGCCATGCGGCAGAAGCAACACGAGACCCGAGCGCTGATCCCATTTGTCTTCAGCGGCCACTAAGAACTGATCAACGATGATCTGCGCCCCATTGAAGAAATCACCGAACTGGGCCTCCCAGCAGACCAGTGCGTCCTTGCGCACAACCGAGTAGCCATATTCGAAGCCGAGCGCTGCGTATTCTGATAGAAGTGAATCGTAAATCATGAACCGGCCAATCGGCATGCCGGAATCGGTCAATGCACCACCAGCCGACAATTGTTCGAGAGGTACGTAGTCGGCTCCTGTCTTGTGGTCGATGAGCGCTGCATGCCTATGGCTGAATGTGCCTCGACGCGAATCCTGTCCGGCGAAACGTACATCTACACCCTCCAAAAGGAGTGATCCGAAGGCAAATGCCTCGCCGAGGCTCCAGTCGACTTGACCTGAATCGAATAACGCTTTGCGGCTGTCAAGCTGGCGAAGCAGCTTCGGATGTACCGTAAAACCGTCCGGCCAGCTGTACAGCTGGTTCGAAACTTTTTCTAAGACCTCCCTCGATACTCCAGTTGCAACCTTTTCCATCGGTACATTGTTAAGCGGAGCTGGCGGGAGGCTTGTCGGATTGGGAGCAGACTCCGACCTTGTTTCGTCAAGCGCCACCTGAAGCCTGTCCAAGAAGTCATCGAGCGCCTTTTCGGCATCCTCGATGGTAAGATCTCCGCTAGAAACGAGCGATTCAGTATAAAGCTTGCGGACAGATCTGCGAGATTCGATCCTCTCGTACATCTTTGGCTGAGTATAGCTTGGCTCGTCGCCTTCGTTGTGACCAAAACGACGGTAACACACCAGGTCAACAACGACATCCTTTTGGAACTGCTGGCGAAACTTAAAGGCCAGCCTTGCTACTCTGATAACGGACTCCGGGTCGTCGCCATTCACGTGAAATATCGGAGCCTGAATCATCTTGGCGACGTCGGTCGCATAGGTGCTGGAGCGGGCCTGATCGGGATTCGTGGTGAAACCAAGCTGGTTGTTTATAACCAGATGGACGGTCCCGCCGGTTCGGTATCCACCAAGTTGAGAGAGGTTAAGAGTTTCAGCAACTACACCCTGGCCAGCGAATGCAGCGTCACCGTGTATCAGAAGCGGCAGTACCGAAAAATGCTGCCTGTCCCTGATGATGTCCTGCTTGGCCCTCGCCATACCTTCCACCACCGGGTCAACCGCCTCGAGGTGCGAAGGATTGGATGCCAGGCTAACGGTGATTTCTTTACCGGATCGGGCGACAAGCCTCCCAACCGCACCTTTGTGGTATTTGACGTCCCCCGATCCTTGAACGGAAGTGGGATCAAGGTTCCCCTCAAACTCCTTAAAGATCTGGCCATAGGACTTGCCAACTATGTTGGCCAGAATATTGAGTCGGCCACGGTGAGCCATACCAATCACAGCCTCTTCGAAATTGGCGTCAGCACAGTTTTGCAGAACCTCGTCGACAAACGCGACTGCAGATTCAGCGCCTTCGAGGCCAAACCTCTTTTGCCCAATGTAACGGGTGTGCAGAAATCTCTCGAAAGCCTCCGCAGCATTCAAGCGAGACAGCAAATATCGCTTCTCGTCGTAACCGAGTTCATCCGTAACGCCTTCAACCTGAGTTTGAATCCATTTTTTCTGTTCAGGGTCCTGAATATGCATGTACTCGTAACCGACGGTTCGGCAATAGCTGTCGCGAAGAACAGACAAGATCTTCGACAGAGACATTTTCTCTTTGCCGGCAAAGCCACCAGTGAAAAAGATACGGTCCAGGTCCCAGACTGTCAGGCCAAAAGTATGTGGATCAAGCTCAGCAGGAAAGGAAGGCTTCATAATCCCGAGCGGATCCAAATCCGCCATCAAGTGGCCCCGGACCCTGTAGTTGTTTATCAGGGTTTGCACCCGCACATGCTTGGCAAATTTCGAAAACTCCGAATCTTCGGATGAAGAGTCCTGTTGCCATGCCACCGGCCGGTCTATCACTCCAATCGAGTCGAATACATCCTCATAAAAGTTATGCTTTCCAGTCAGGAGCTCATATATTCGCGCAAGAAATAGTCCTGATTCCGCACCCTGGATGACCCTATGGTCATAAGTGGAAGTAATGGTGACAGATTTGGAGACTCCAAGTTCAGCCAACACCGCGGGATCTGCCGAGGCTAGCTCAGCTGAATACCCCAAAGAGCCAACTCCTATTATTACCCCTTGGCCCAACATCAGCCTTGGGATTGAATGCTCAGTCCCTATTGTTCCGGGGTTGGTAAGTGATGCGGTCGCGCCGGCAAAATCATCGGGTGAAAGCTTGTTGGTGCGAACCTTTCGGATCAGATCCTCGTAGGCGTTAAGAAACTGGGCAAAGTTCTGTGATTCCGCTCCCCTTATTACCGGAACATATAAACTCCTGCTGCCATCAGACTTGGCGACGTCGACGGCGATTCCAAGATTGATTGTGGGAGACTTTATGACCCCGGGATTCCCCTTGCCGTCAGCGTTCGGAATGAAAACCGAGTTCATCGCCGGAACGGCCTTCATTGCCTGGACGACTGCAAATCCAATCAGGTGAGTGAAACTGACCTTTCCCCCTCGGACTCTGGCTAGCTGATTGTTGATGACGCTCCTGTTGACCTCCAACAACTTTGCGGGCACAGATCTAACTGAAGTCGCGGTCGGAACCTCCAGGGAAGCTTCCATGTTTGAGACGATCTTTGCCGAAGCTCCTCGGAGAATCCTGGCACCTTCCACCTGCTGTGCTGCTGGAGTTGCGGCGACAGTTTCCTTGGCCCCGTTCTTATCAGCTGCAACGTTTTCTCTGGAGGTTACGGGAACTTCTGCTACTGGGGCTGATTCAACCTCATATGTGGAATTCAGCGCAGGTGGCGCCACTTGAGATGCAGCATCTATGACTTCCTCGGGGCCTTGGACAACCTGTTCTGAAATCGGCTTATAATCCGCAAAGAACTCCTGCCAGCTCGGAGACACAGAACTTGGATCATTCTGAAACTGCTCGTACATTTCATCCACGAGCCATGCATTGGGACCAAATGCCCCATAAGTTAACGATCTATTATTTGGCATGAGCTTAGAAGTAACCCACCTTTGCAAAAGTATTAAAGCTGATATAACAGGCTAGTAAGACCAAGGTTTAAAACACCTAATTATCTTCGTCACGAGCAAATATTTACTGTCGACATTGCTGCATGCAATTGCTGGTCAATGGCGCCAGAAACTGAATGCGCCAAGGTGAACTGCGTGAAAATTCGAGGCCAGACATGCTCCAGAGGACCTGATAAACGCGACAGCAACCACTCATGACGGCGCAGCTTTCGAATGGATTTGAAGCTGCCACCTCGTCTTGCCATGGACTGTGGAACGGCTTCCCATTTCAGTGGGTACAATAGGTTAGCGTAAGATCGTGATTGGAACAGGCAGGCCAAGCTGCCGCCTGAAGAATGGGTGCTGCTCTTGAATGTCAGATGCACAGGAAACTAGCGTGTTCAAACCCGATCAAGATCCGATGCAAAGCCCCACCCGCGCCGAACCGGACATACCGAAAATTGTTCCCGTTGCGCTTACCCATATCACTCCCGTACATGACTGGCCCAGAATTCTCCTTGTGCATGGCACAATGGATCGATCAACCTCATTCAAACGAGTGGCAGGGCATCTGCGTGACTATGAAGTAATCTCTTACGACCGACGAGGATATGCAAACTCGCCATTCCGGGATCGCGATGGCACGCCACGTAAGGTCAGTTGGCAAATACACCTGCAGGATCTGACTGAGATCATTTCCGAAAGACCGACCGTGGTATTCGGACACTCCTATGGAGGTACCCTGAGCCTCCTAGCAGCCGAGCGCCATGCCGATAATTTGATCGGGATAATTACCTTCGAATCTCCACTTTCGTGGATCCCGGGATGGTCAAGATGGTCACACACCTCGATTGATCCATCTGAAGATATTGACTTGGAGTGGTCCCAGCAAGAGGCAAAACGTTTTATGATCTCAATGATCGGAGAACCGAGCTGGAAAAGACTCCC
>SCQM01000159.1 GCA_004298555.1 Actinomycetota bacterium
GGAGGGTCAAACAGTTGAATATGACTCGCCCGGTGGAACCCTCAGGGTTGAAATCGTTAAAATAGGCTCCTAGCGCCCAATTTGCCTAGTCCCGATGCACGCATCCGGCTGCTGGCCCACCTTTAACGACAGCCTTGAGTTGTCCCAGCTTCCGACTATCATCGAAATGAAATAGTTTCAACGTCTTGGCCGGTCCAAGGTCAGCTGCAGTTTTGCCGACCAACGACGGACGCCCATAGTATTGTTGAACATTTATTACGATTAGACAGGGACAATAATGGCTAAAACTCTTAGCGAAAAGGTCTGGGACGCTCACGTAGTCCATTCGGCAGCCAATGAACCGGACCTTCTATTTATCGACCTTCACCTGGTCCATGAAATTACCTCCGCACAGGCGTTCGACGGCCTTAGATTGAGTAACCGCGTGGTGAGAAGGCCGGACCTTACCGTCGCCACCGCCGACCATAATGTACCGACAACTGACATAGACAAGCCGGTTGCGGACCCTATCGCGGCGAAGCAGCTTAATGTTCTGGCCAACAACTGCAAAGAGTTCGGCATTACCCACTTTCCTATGGGCGACTTGAACCAGGGAATTGTACACGTAATCGGGCCGGAACAAGGGCTAACCCTTCCAGGCATGACAATCGTATGCGGAGACAGCCACACGGCAACCCACGGCGCCTTTGGTGCGCTGGCCTTTGGAATCGGAACTTCGGAAGTCGAGCATGTCCTTGCAACCCAAACGCTCCCGCAGCAAAAGCCCAAGACAATGTCCGTTACCGTCGACGGCGAGATTCCTAAAGGAGTGACCGCCAAGGATATCATTCTCGCAATTATTGGTGAGATCGGCACGGGTGGTGGAATCGGCTACATCATTGAATACAAGGGTTCTGCCATCAGGTCTCTTTCGATGGAAGGCCGTATGACGATCAGCAACATGAGCATCGAAGCAGGTGCAAGGGCGGGAATGATCGCTCCCGATGCAACCACTTTCGAATATGTCAAAGGACGCCTTCACGCTCCGACCGGGGCAGCTTGGGATGAAGCTGTAGCGTACTGGGAATCTCTCTCGACAGATCCAGATGCCAAGTTTGACAAAGAAGTTTTCATCGACGCTTCCAAATTGACTCCGTACGTTTCCTGGGGGACAAACCCGTCTCAAGTCGTTCCTATCTCCGGTTCAGTTCCGGACCCGGATAGCTTTAGCGAACCATCGTCTCGTGAGGCTGCTAACCGGGCACTTTCTTACATGGGACTTAAAGCCGGAACACCGATTAGCGAGATTTCTGTCGACACGGTATTCATCGGCTCATGCACCAACTCCCGGATTGAGGACCTCCGCCTCGCAGCAAGCGTCGTAAAGGGCAAGAAAGTATCCTCCGGAGTACGGGCGCTGGTGGTTCCCGGATCACAGCGAATAAAGAAGCAGGCGGAGCAGGAAGGACTGGACAAGATCTTTTTGGATGCCGGATTCGAATGGAGAGAATCTGGATGTTCAATGTGTCTGGGCATGAACCCTGACCATCTCTCACCTGGTCAGCGTGCAGCATCTACCTCGAATAGAAACTTCGAGGGCCGCCAGGGAAAGGGAGGCAGGACGCATCTCGTCTCGCCCGCCATTGCCGCGTCTACCGCCGTTGCCGGACATTTCGCAACACCAGACCAGATCTAATCGCCCAGCCGAAAAAGGACTTATAAATGCAACCAATTAAAGAAATAAAGGGGACGGCTCTACCACTCGAGCGCAGCGACGTAGACACAGACCAGATCATTCCCTCCGAGTGGCTAAAAAAAGTTGAAAGAACCGGATTTGGGGAAGGCCTCTTTGAAGAGTGGCGGGAAGATCCCGGATTTGTCCTCAACAATCCTGTTTATAAGAATGCCAAGATCATCGTTGCAGGACCCAATTTCGGCACCGGCTCCTCGCGAGAGCACGCGGTTTGGGCCCTGACGGACTACGGCTTCGAAGCTGTAATCTCGCAGCGTTTCGGAGATATCTTCAGGAACAACTCCACCAAGGCAGGGCTGGTTCCGGTTGTTCTGAGCCAGGAAGAAGTTAATGCGATAACAGAGCAGATCAAAAAGGACCCAGCTACCGAGATCGTTATCGATGTTGCCGAAAGGACGGTCACAGTCCCTTCTATCGGCCTTTCCGCAAGCTTTCCTATGGATGATTTCACGCAATACCGCCTACTGGAGGGACTCGACGACATTGGCTTGACTCTCCGTTATGCCAAGGACATCGACAGCTACGAAGCCCATAGGGCCTCCTGGTTGCCAAGCATGTCCCGCTAATCGCCTCCCGGCTGACATGGCCGGCTGAAGATCTATTGCTCATTGGCTTCGAAACTTCATAGCGCCGATTCAATCAGGAATGTGCCGTGAATTCAAACGTCAGGCCGCACACGGACGAGTGCGGCCTGTTTCATTAAGATTCCAAAACGCTCCGCACGATAGGCACAGCGTGACCGCGGTTAGTCAGCAAGCCGCGAAACTACGAAATCAATACAATTGGTCAATGCCTCGATGTCGCCGGGCTCGACTGCCGGAAACATCGCAACCCTCAGCTGGTTTCGCCCTAGCTTGCGGTATGGCTCCACGTCAATCACACCGTTCTTCCTCAACACCTTTGCCACCTGGGCCGCGTCGATGTTGTCAGAAAAGTCGATTGTGCCAACCACGTGGGACCGGTCTGCCGGATCTTTGACATAAGGAGTTGCGTACTCCGTCCGTTCAGCCCAATCATATAGAATTTTCGCCGACTGGTCGCACCGCGACGTCGAGAACTCCAATCCGCCATTGTCAAGCATCCATTCAAGCTGCTGCACGAACAGAAAAATGGTCGCCAGCGCCGGCGTATTGTAGGTCTGATTCAGTCGTGAATTGTCAATGCAGATTGTGAGATCAAATGACGCGGGTATCCACCGCTTTGATTCAGCAATCCTCGCCACTCTCTCGAGCGCAGCGGGAGACATCAGGGCCACCCATAGGCCGCCGTCTGATGCGAACACCTTCTGAGGGGCAAAGTAATAGGCATCAAACTGAGATGGATCCACCCGAAGGCCACCGGCAGCAGAGGTGGCGTCCACAGCCACTATTCCATGCGCACCTTCGGGTCGACGGATATCCATTGATACTCCAGTCGACGTTTCATTATGTGTCAATGCATAAAGATCAATTTCCGGGTTCACTTTTGCAAACGGTCTCGTCCCGGGTTCGGAGACTATGATCTCGGGCTCGTCGAGGAATGGTGCAGCCTTTGAAGCAGCGGCGAATTTCGAAGAAAACTCTCCAAAACTCAGGTGCTGGCTCTTGCTTTCGATCAGAGCGAAGGTCGCAATGTCCCAAAAGTAGGTCGCACCTCCATTCCCAAGAATTACTTCGTAGCCTTCGGGAAGATTGAAAAGATCTCGAAGTCCGCTGCGAAGGCGGCCCACCATATCTTTCACGGTTGCTTGCCGATGGCTTGTACCCAGGTAGGCCTTGCCCACCTTTGCCAGTGCGTCTACTGCTTCAGGGCGGACCTTTGATGGTCCGCAGCCGAATCTTCCATCTTCGGGAAGAAGGCTGGAAGGGATTATGATTTCTGATGAGTTATTTGCCACGTTAACAGTCTTACATTTCTGGAGCCCAAATTGGAAACTCGACCGACAGAACAAAGAATATCCACTCGAATTGCAAATGTGGCCGAATCAGCAACATTGGCTATCGATGCCAAGGCGAAGGCCCTGAAGGCGCAAGGCCTCGATGTGGTGGGCTTTGGAGCCGGTGAGCCAGATTTCCCGACACCCGAGCGCATTGCACGGGCTGCTGCCAAAGCCTGCCTGGATCCGCAAAACCACCGCTACACACCGACTGCCGGATTACCGGAGCTGCGACAGGCGATTGCCGCGAAGACAAGCCGCGACTCCGGCCTCGTTGTTTCTGCCGCGCAGGTGCTTGTGACCAATGGTGGCAAGCACGCGATATTCAACACCTTCGCCACACTCGTCGACGAGGGAGACGAGGTTCTGATTCCCTCACCTTATTGGACCACTTACCCCGAGGCTGTAAAACTGGCCGGTGGCATCCCTGTTGAAGTCCCTACATCGCTGGAAAACGGTTTCAAGGTGACGCCAAGTGAGCTGGATAAATATCTCTCGCCGCGCACGAAGCTGTTCGTGCACGTCTCTCCCTCGAATCCCACCGGTGCTGTGTACGATCTAGACGAATCAATAGCATTGGCGCAGTGGCTGGTCGACCGTGACCTTTGGGTAATGACGGATGAAATCTACGAGCACCTGGTCTACGATGACCACAAAGCCTGGTCGCTGCCAGTAATTGAGCCAAGGCTCCTGGACAAATCCGTGGTCATCAATGGCGTGGCAAAAACATATGCCATGACAGGATGGCGTGTCGGCTGGATGATCGGCCCTGCAGATGTTATATCGGCTGCCATAAATCTTCAGTCGCAGTCGACTTCAAACGTATCCAACGTGGCTCAGAGAGCTGCTATAGAAGCGCTTGAGGGTCCGCTTGACGACGTCGCACTCATGAGAGCTGCCTTTGCGCGCAGACGCACCCTAATACACAAGATGCTCAACGATATACCGGGCATCGAATGCCCTATGCCTGAGGGTGCCTTCTACGCATATGCCAGCCTCCACGGCTTGCTGAATCGCAGCTATCACGGGGCAGTGCCAGCAACGAGTGCCGAATTGGCTGAGATAATCCTGGATCAAGCCAAGGTCGCGATCGTGCCGGGAGAAGCTTTTGGGACACAAGGGTATGCGCGCTTGAGCTATGCCATGAGCGAAGACGATATTTCGAAGGGCATCACCAGATTGGCGGAGCTTGTCGAGCAGTCGGAGCCCATCTAAGAGTCCGAGCGGGAGCACATCGGTCCCTGCATTCCCGGCATTTAATGCCCATCATTAAACGTCATGTTACAAATGACCGCGCGAAGTAGGGAAAAGCCGATATTTCAACTAATGTCTTGGCTAGGAACTTGTGTCTTGGCTAGGAGCTTGGCTTCAAGAATCTGGAAGCCCCCACAATGATGCAACTGAATATTTAGCGAGGATTCTTCATTATGGCACGCATTTTGGTAACTGAGGAAATTGCCGACTCCGGTCTCGATCAACTTAGAAATGCCGGCCACACGGTCGACGTTTCACTGAATCTCACTCCCGAACAGCTGATTGCAGCCATCCCTGGCGCGCAGGCGCTCATCATCCGGTCCGCAACCAAAGTCACGCCTCCTGTCCTCGATGCCGCTACTGACCTGATCGTCGTAGGAAGAGCCGGAATTGGGCTCGACAACGTGGACGTGCCTTATGCCACGAAGAAGGGCGTGATGGTGGTAAACGCTCCGCAATCGAACATCCTCTCGGCTGCCGAGCAAGCTCTTGCCCTTCTGCTTGCACAGGCGCGAAACGTACCACAGGCCCATGCTGCCCTTGTCAATGGAAGATGGGAGCGCTCGAAGTGGGAAGGCGTCGAACTCTATGGAAAAACCCTGGGAATTATCGGGCTTGGCCGCGTTGGAGCTCTCGTTGCGCAAAGAGCCCTTGCCTTTGGAATGCACCTGATTGCCTACGATCCATTCGTCGCAAAGGAAAGGGCGCGGCAGATGGGAGTGGAGCTACTGCCCCTGGAAGAGGTTGTCTCCGAATCCGATTTCATCTCGATCCACCTTCCAAAGAGCAAAGAAACCATCGGCCTGATTGGGGCCGAAATGCTGGCAAAGGCCAAACCGGGCCTCAGAATCATCAATACAGCAAGGGGCGGAATCATCGATGAAAAGGCCCTCTTCGACGCGATCAGCTCCGGCAAAGTTCAGGGTGCGGGCCTTGATGTCTTTGACTCAGAACCCTGCACCGACTCACCTCTATTCAGCCTCCCGTCGGTGGTGGTGACGCCCCACCTCGGGGCATCTACTTTCGAAGCCCAGGACAAAGCTGGAGTACAGATCGCCGAGCAGGTTCAGTTGGCTCTTGCTGGTGAATTCGTTCCCTTCGCCGTCAACGTTAACGCCGCAGAAGCCAGCGAAACCGTGCGACCATTCCAGAGCCTTGCTGAGTCCCTTGGCAGATTCATAGCCTCGCTAAACCAGGAACTGCCAGAACAACTTGAGATTGTCTATAACGGCGCGATTGCAGACGACGACACCAGGATATTGACCCTTTCGGTGTTGAAAGGGCTCTTTGGAACTGGGACCAACGAGCCGGTTTCATACGTGAACGCTCCCCAACTAGCTCAGGACCGGGGCCTGAACATCACAGAGAGCACTTCGACGACTGCAAAAGACTATGTAAATCTGATCACCTTGCGCTCCGGCATTCATTCCGTTTCCGGTACCCTGACGGGCCCAAAATCTGAACCCAGGATAGTGATGATAGACGACCACAGGGTCGAGGTTCCACCTGCAGCAAACATGCTGGTGGTACGCAACGACGACACTCCAGGCAAGATCGGCACGGTGGCGACAATACTGGGAAACGCCGGCGTATCCATATCGTCAATGGCTGTCGGTCCATCTGAAAACGAAGGGACCGCTTTGATGGTCCTTACCGTCAACACTGACCTTTCAGATGAACTTCTTGCCGAGATTGAAGCTGCCCCCGGAATCTTCTATGCTCAAGTTGCTTCGTGCTGAAAGAGCACGCATGTTGCCAAATTCCTAGAAATGTGTAGCTCCCAGGCTTTCGACTTTCCCGACATTACCCTTTCCAACTGCTCCGATCTATTGATTGAAGCGGATGCGGAGGATGTGCTCGACTTCCTGCCCGATAACAGCATCGACCTGATCTACATCGACCCGCCCTTCAACACCGGATCGACCCAGCGTCTTGCATCGATAAAGGCAGAGCAGGATACAACTTCGGTACGAGCCGGATTTGGCGGCCGAACCTACAAAACGACGCTTGTGTCTTCGCATTCATATGAAGACTCCTTCAGCGACTACCTCGGTTTCCTCCTGCCGCTGTTGGAAAGGTCCTACAAGCTATTGGCAAGCCACGGGACTCTATACGTCCACCTCGATTACCGGGAGGTGCACTACGTCAAGGTGGAACTTGACCAAATCTTCGGCAGGTCCAATTTCATGAACGAAATCATTTGGGCCTACGACTTCGGCGGCAGATCCAAGCAAAAGTGGCCAGCCAAGCATGACACAATCCTGGCCTACGCGAAGGATCTCGGGAACCACATTTTCAATTATGAGGCGATCGAGCGCATCCCATACATGGCACCCGGGCTCGTGACCAAAGAAAAGGCATCCAAAGGTAAGGTTCCAACCGACGTATGGTGGCAAACCATAGTCCATACTACCGGAAAAGAGCGGACCGGTTATCCAACCCAGAAACCCGAGGCGATACTTAGGCGCATTATTGAAGCGTCGTCAAACCCGGGAGCCTGGGTGCTTGACTTCTTTGCCGGAAGCGGAACTACCGCATGCGTCGCTCAGAAGCTTGGCCGGAGATTCATCGCAGTTGATCGCAACCCAGAGGCAATAAAAATTATAAAGAACAGGATAAATATGGCCAATGTCCACAAATTTGGCTGTTAATTTCGATAATGACTTGACGCGGAACTCAAAAGTAGGCCATCATATAGTCGTGCATTTTGTATTTGCAGCCACTCTCCTTCTTGGTTAGCTGCGGGCGTTCATAAACGCTCGCAGAACCTCCTGTGCCTCTCTGGGCCAGGAGGTTTTTTGTTAGCCCGGTTCAGTAATCTGAGAGCAACTGTAGCGAAAACGCATATAGCGGCATCGAAAGGAAAAGGTGAGCCGATGGACGAAAAGCTGGTAATCTTCGACACAACCCTTAGGGATGGTGAACAGTCACCGGGCATCTCGCTTGATGTCGCCGAGAAACTTGAGATTGCCGAGCAACTTGCCCGACTTAACGTCGATTATATAGAAGCGGGATTTCCAGTTGCATCCCAGGGCGACTTCGATGCAGTTGAGGCAATAGCCCGCCAGGTGCATGGTCCAATCATTGCCGGCCTGTCCAGGACTCAGCTTGGCGATGTCGATCGTTGCTGGGAAGCTCTCAAAGATGCGGAAAGGGCACGGATCCACGTATTCATCTCCACCAGCCCTTCCCATATGGAACACATGCTGAAGATGGACCGCATGCAGGTGCTAGCCGAAACAAAACAAGGGGTCGAGCGGGCACGGTCTCACACTAGTGATGTCGAATTTTCTCCCCAGGATGCCACACGCACTCCCCTCGACTTCATGCTGGAGGTACTCCAGGCCGCCGTGGCGGCAGGTGCGACGACGCTCAATATTCCCGACACGGTTGGCTATGGAATCCCATGGGATTTCGGGGCGCTTATACAGTATGTAAAGACGCAGATCAAGGGGGACTATGTCATTTCCACCCACTGTCACAATGATCTCGGGCTGGCAACCGCCAACTCGCTAGCAGGAATTCAAGCCGGTGCGCGCCAGGTCGAAGTTTGCATAAACGGGCTTGGGGAGCGTGCAGGCAATGCCTCACTGGAAGAAGTCGTCATGGCTCTGAAAATCCGGAATGACCAGTTTCCCGGAATCACGACCCAAATCCATACGGAAGAGATAGCACGCACTTCGCGGCTCGTCTCGCGTCTTACGGGTTACCCAATCCAGTTCAACAAAGCAGTTGTTGGAAGGAACGCTTTTACCCACGAATCCGGTATTCACCAGCACGGCGTCTTGGTTGACCGTGAAACTTATGAAATCATTGACGCCCAGAGCGTCGGACAAAAGGGATCCCAGATCGTGCTTGGCAAGCACTCCGGGCGGCACGCATTCTCTGAAACGCTAAAAAATATGGGTCTTGAGGTGCACGGAGAAGCGCTGAATCAGGCTTTTTTCAGATTCAAGGAGCTCGCCGACCGCAAGATGGAAATAACCGAAGCCGACCTCGAAGCTCTTGTGGCAGATGAAATCAGCTCTGAGGCCAAAAATATTTACAGTTTGGTGGAGTTGGATGTCGTGGGCGGAACTGTAGGAACCCCGACTGCACGGGT
>SCQM01000160.1 GCA_004298555.1 Actinomycetota bacterium
GGCGTCACTTTTGGAACGGATCTGTAATAAGGTCTTTCTGGTCGATGCCAATCATGATGTTTTCATCAAGACACTTAAAAGGAATTCCATTCAACGACGTGCCAACAGCAGTCTCTGAATCCGAATTCATGACTAGAAAAGTGCTGAGGCAATCCGTCATTTTGTTTGAGGCCTGGCTCAGAATACCCGCGTACCTGCAGATTGTCCAGCATGCCAAGCAGGCAATACGGAGGAGCCTAATCGATGCGTGAGAAAAGCTGCCGACCTTGAAGGAGGTGGTTGCAGAGGTTACCGTAAACCCCAACACCGTCATAAAGGCCTACTTGGCCCTTGAGCACGATCGTCTCGAAGAGGGTCGCAAAGATGTGGTCACGCATGGTCGTAAATACGGTTGCCACGGCATACGAGATCCCGATAGCCGCCATCTCGGTGCAGAAACTAAATGACGCAAAGATCTGATGACCAGTCCTTGAGAAAATATTGCCGCTTTTTGGTATGGCATTTTGTTTTTTGGGCCACAGAAAGCTGTGAACCCGGCGAACTTACCGTAGTTTCAATGCGTTTTAGCTATGCATCGATGTCGGAACAGCCAACATTTGGGTGATGTAGTATTGGCAGGCTTTCGAGAATTTCAAAGTACAGAAAGTAGGTGCATATGGCTGAGCTTGTTCGTGAAGACGGTGCTCTCGTACTCAAACTGAGTACGATCGAGAAGGCAGAAGGAGTGCATGGGGATATCAGCGTTCCACTCTCGTCGGTCCAAGACATAACTGTCGTCAATGACATAATTCACGCGGTTCACGGAATCAAGATGCCTGGCAGTCGTCTTCCTGGGGTTTTTGCCATGGGGACTTTTTTGTCGGGAACCGAGAAGATCTTTGCCATCGTCCATCACCAAAACCAGCGTGGTGTCCGAGTACGTCTGCACGGTGAGACTTTCGATACCCTCCTAGTGGGAGCGGACAATCCCGAAAAGGTTGTGGAATCACTTGGCTACTAGTTGACATCCTTCCAGTCGTTGCGGAACCGGCTTCCAAGTTGAACAAACGTCTTCGGGACGCACTACTGATGGCCGTGACCTGCCAGCAGCAGGCTCTGAATTGCTGACTGACCCGGAATCAATTCCGTCCCCGTCTACTGCTGACAATACCCTGGTCGCCATTGACAAAGTATTAGGTAGATCTAGCTTCAGATGGGTTTTGAGCTGTTTTTGGTTCGATTCAAGATGAGTCTGGATAGTTGCATCTTGAATTTCAGTCGATCAATCTGAGCGCCAAATCAGTCCTCATGAGAGGTGGTCGCTCTGGTATCGCTGACTCTGATAGAATTGATCAGCTATTCATTTTGAGTTAGCGAGTTATTACTTGGCAATGATTGGTGGTTCCTATGGGAATCCGAATTCCAGGTTCGAAGTCTCGGGCCGAAAGAGTTGAACCTTCAGTACCTCCTGCTGATTTTCCCACAGATGTTTCACTGGCTAGAAAAGATGCCCAACTTGATGTTAAGTTGGACGCCGCTCAGCCAAATACTAAAAGGGAAGCCGAGGCGCCGCTTCCTGCTGCTGATTTAGCATCGACACGAGCTAGCCGGGCCTGGACCCGCATACTTCCAGCTCTGCTGCTGTTGGCTGTCATTTTGGTGTTTGTGTTTCAGAATCTCGATAATACAAGGATCACCTTCATAACGTTTTCTGGTACGGTTCCAGCTGCCCTTGCCCTAATAGTTGCAGCTGCCCTCGGCGGACTTTTCGTTTTGACGATAGGGTCAATTCGCATCATTCAGTTGCGAAAAGTCCTTCATATGCGTCGATAAACCTATAGCTTTTCGTGACATCTCGCGGCAACTTGTATTTCATGGCGCCAGAAGATTTGAAGCAGGCGACAATAAGGCTGACATTCTCGCTTCCAAGGCCATGCTCAATGCGGACGACATGCCCACCCGGGTCACCGACTTGGGCGCTCCAGGTCCATGGTGGGATAGGTTATTGGGAGCCGAACGAGATAGAGAGGATCTATCGCGACGCACGAGGGCAGCACTTCGAGGAAGGCACAAACGCGGTACAAAAGGCCGTCATAGCCAGGGAGGTATTGAAGAGCGGACCGAGCGAGCCCGGCTGTTACCCAGCTGTTACGGCTCTTGCAATCTCACCCCATTTGCCCATGGCTTTGGCGTCTGACGCAATTGATTCCTCTGCAAGGTAGATCACCAGTCGGCTGGCTATACCTTCATAACGGGCGCGTAATGCGTCGGCGATCTCGTCCCATCGCCCGACAACAGCGAAATGGGACAGGATCTCGTCATTTATAACGTCGGCCATTCCTGCGATGTCTCCTGCCTTGAGCCGGTCATTCAGTAATGCTGAGGTGCCTTCAAAGCCGAGGTCGTCGAACTGGAAAGAATAGTTGCGAGTTGATCCATAGAAGGCGATCTGGCCTCTTGCCTTTGCCAGCATGGGAGCACGCTCTTCGGGAGTATCTCCCGGGACAACGAAAACTGGAACCGTAAGTTCCACTTCCTTAGGGTTGCGTCCTGTTTCGCGTGTTGCCTTCTCTACCTCGGGAAGAAGCCTTTTCTTGAGGTATACAGAGGAATGAAGCGGATGGACATGGATTCCGTCTGCGACAGAAGCCGCCATCCGGCACATCCACGGGTTTACTGCCGCCACGTCAATCTTGATATCTCCATATGCATGATTCGATGGCTTCCACTGCTTGGGAAGCAGGGTAAGACTGTAAAAGGTTCCTTGGTAATTCAGTGGCTCTCGTTCTGCGAAAGCTCTAAAGCATGCCTTTACGGCCCGTACGTAATCGGCTAAGCGTGGTCCTGGAGGATCAAATGGCATACCGTATCGCCGTTCTATGTGGGCTCGAACCTGACTACCCAGCCCCAGCCGGAACCTGCCACGGCTGTTGTCGGCAAGCTCCCAGGCAGACACAGCTGTCACCATTGGGCTGCGTGCGAATGCCACGGCAATCCCCGTTGCCAGCTCAAGTCGCTGAGTTGTCATCGCGGCGGCTGCCAACGACATCCATGGCGCATGTGATGTCTCGGTGAATACCACTCCAGAGAATCCGACTTCCTCAAGCCCTTTTGCCAGCGAGGCGGTACTAGACCAAGGTGCATCGCCAAGCATCAGGTCGAATTTCATTTCGCCCTCGCTTCATTGTCCACTTTGTCCATATTTCTAACAATGGATCCTATCTGTTATGGGCATCGTCAGACGTTCTGACGGCTATTATCAGTCAAGCAGACGCCGTACTTGCGCCAAGCGTTCATACTGTTCCAGCCGATTCGGGGTGGCAGGTGCAAGAACAAGCTTGTCTACTCCATGCTCTTGGTAGCTCACGATCACCTTGGCCACTTGGTCTGCCGGACCCAATGCCATCCATTTTCAACCACAGGCAAAGGTAGTCGATACTGGCCCTGCAGTGGGCCTTCGGCTACCTCCCGTGCCTGGTTCAGGTCGTCATTAACATTGACTCCCAGCACCATTGCTATTGGCGGTGCCGGTCGTCCCAGTTGCTTGGCCATCCCATGATTCAAATGCGACCGATATACCCGCAAGGTGGATGCGGCGACAGACAGATATGGCGGGTGATGCTTGAAACCTGAGAGGCATCATGGCTGTTTGAGTTTCAACCAAGTTGGGGTGGCGGCGAACACATAGAGCGACCGGAATTTCTTGTTTTAGGCTATTAGTAGTTTCCTTAAGCAGACCGGCACGTATGCCCCTGATTTGCAGAGATACGCTTTCATGTCGTTTCAGATTCCCCGGGATACCGGGGTCAATAATTCTTGGGAGGCCAACTCTCACAGGCTCGACGAAATGTGAACCACGGAATTTGCGATAGCGTCAGCAATGGTTCCGAGAGGTTAACCACCCATCTCATTCTGGTATAGAGATAAGCCGTAGTCATCAAAGGACACCAGACGGACGAGCAGCAACGTTTTTGGCTGCAGATCCATAAGGGTTTTTACCGCTATGTGAGCCGCCTCTTCGCGGGGATAGCCATATATACCGGTTGAGATGGCAGGAAAGGCTATAGAGGTTGCCTCGAGCTCCTCTGCTACCTCCACGCTCCGACGATAGCACGAGGCCAATGCTTCCGGTTCTCCGTGTCTTCCGTCCCTATATCGTGGCCCGACTGTGTGGATAACCCATTTGGCGGGGAGCCTAAAACCAGGGGTGGCCTTGGCATCCCCGATTGCGCAACCACCTAGTTTGGCGCATGCGGCATGCATTTGATCTGCTCCAGCAGCCCTATGGATTGCCCCATCAACTCCTCCACCCCCTGCGAGTGCCGAGTTGGCCGCATTGACTATTGCGTCCACATCCTGATCCGTAATATCGCCCAGATTTGCTTCGATTCTCATAATGTCCATTCTCCCACCAACGAGGCAATTGCAAAAGGACGAAAGGAAAAGCGGGATTGACCTAGGCAACATAAATAGTGTGAGAGAGTCAGGCTTCGGTGACGTTCAACGTGTTGCCCACGCAACGTCAAGGGGCAAACCTTGCATTTCTGCGTAGCCTGGCCGCCATTTGAGTGCTATGGTCGGAAAATGTCAATCCATGAGCTGATAAGGCGATGGATTTGAGTGCGGCTCAGAACTGGTTCAGCGCCGCGTCCTTAGAAGATATTTGGGGGGAGGGGTTATGGCCCAGGATATTTCAGGAAGTAAGATCTCCTATTTGCCTTCATTGACTTTTGGACCTGGATCTGTCGACTGGCAACAAAGGATAGACCCGGCCCAGTTGCGTAGAGAGCGCATGGAGCGGGCAAGGGCAACGCTGAAGAAGAATGGCATACCTGCTGTTCTTGCCAGCGGAAGCGAGTATTGCAGATATCTTACGGGTCTGCGGGGACCGGAATTCACGCCAGACCTGTGGTATGTTCTTTTTCCTGCGGAGTCCGACCCCATCGTTTTTGCCCACGCCGGCTATGTATGCAACATGCCTCCCGAGGCCCCCTGGATCAGGGAATGGCGCGTCGCCCGAAGCTGGCTTCGGGGCATACCCGGCAATGCCGCCTGCAAATTTGAGGCATCGGAATTTGCCAATGACATTCGCACTGAGCTCGAAAAACTCCAGCTTTCAAATGAGGTCCTTGCGGTTGCCGGGTTTGACTCATATGCATGGTCTGCTCTAGGTGAGGTATGCGACCACGTAGTACCAGGTGATGAGGTGATGCTGGAGGCAATGGCCGTGAAGACCTCGGAGGAGATTGCATGCCTGCGCATGGCGGGCGCGATCACGGATCGTATGTGGGCCGCCATTGCAAGGGGTATGCATGCTGGCATGACAGATTCTGAAGTGGCTGCCGTGGGGAGGTCCGCCGGTAGCAGCGTCGGTGCGGACAGGGTGGTTGCTGGATTTCGCGCAGGCCCGCTGGCGCACGAGCGGGGAATCAAGGGAACGAACCTCTTCATTACCCACGGGGATCTGTTGTTTGGAAATGTGTGCGGGACCAGTTACATGGGTTACAATGCCTGCTCCTATAGGACCTTTACCGTGGGCCGCGGGCCAACCGCCGATGAGAAGAATTGGATGGAGGAACTTCAGAGTCGTCTCCTGGGAGTGATTGGAGAACTAGTTCCTGGAGGGGAGACCAGCTCCGCCGCAAAGCATTTCCCTGCAGCTAAGGATTTGGGATACGAGAAGGAGGCCGAGCTCTTGACGATCGAGATTGGACACGGCATTGGACTTCATCAATACGAGCAACCCGTTGTGAACCGCCAATGGTCTCTTGAGTTTCCCCAGGAGATCAAGGAAGGCATGGCAATAGCCGTTGAGGGCCGAGCCGGAATTCCGGGAAAGTCAACGGTGAGGATAGAGTACATGGTGATTGTCACAAAAGATGGTCCAATGCTCATTGACCGATATCCGACTGACATCATTCCGGTATCGTAAGGGCCTGCGTCCAGTCATATAGAGCAGGCCAATTATCAAAGCTTCCCGCCCCACCACAGTTTGGTGGACGACCTGCTGTTAGGTTCCTGAAAAAAACTAAATCTGGCAGCCACGGACTTGGGATTGCGAGTTCGAGTATCGTGTGCATAGCTTGCTGCTCCTCAAGATCACTTCATGGAATGCGCTTAGACACTCTCTAAGTGTCCACCTGCATCACATTTGCGCGCTAGTTTCCGAGGCAGCACGCCGGGTAGCCAACAGTATGGGGATTTGGCGGATAGTTTTTTGCTGGTATTCACCATAAATTGGGAAGGTGGAAACTGCACGTTGCCACCAGAGCTCCCGCTCCTTCCCCACAGCCTCTCTAATTGTAACGGCGAATCTTTCTGCTCCATCTTGTATCATCACCGCATCCGGGTGCGCGATGAGGTTGTGGTACCACTGTGGATTGTTGGGAGCGCCACCCCTCGATGCCACTACGGCATAGGTGCCGCCTTCCTCAACTCGTATTACCGGGTTTTTGCGAAGTTTATTTGTTTTGGCGCCCAAGCTCGTAATGATGATTACGGGAACTCCTGTATCCCTTTGTGTATTTCCTTGGGTGCCTCCAGACCGTTCATAGAGTTCCACCTGCTCGCGTACCCTTGGATTTGGACTTGGTTCGTAAGCAGCTGTTTCAGACACATTTCCCCCTGGCTACTATCTAAGGATCGATCGGCACCTGGTAACACAATGTTCTTCAACGGGGCCGTAATGCATAGAT
>SCQM01000161.1 GCA_004298555.1 Actinomycetota bacterium
TGGAAGAGTGGCAGGCAAACATCAGGGTCAAGAGAAGTCCTCGAAGTAAAGGCATCGCCGTTAGAACCTTCGAGCAATATGAAAGCATTTCCAGAATCCACATTGTCCCAGCACTCGGCAATATCAAAGCGAGAGACCTCACGCGACCCCGTGTGGATCGCTGGTTGAGGGACCTCGAAGGATCCACATATCTCCGTGACAATGGCACGACCGTCGCCTACTCGGCAAACACTCTTCGGCTTTGCCGAGTTGTTCTCGGCATGGCCCTCCAATGGGCGATTTCCGAAGGAATTGTATCGAGAAACGTTGCCAGAGAATCAAAACCCCCAGGAGGTCGGCCTCGGCCCGAAAAACACGCGCTGAGCGAAGAACAAGCCAGACGCCTAATTCAAGCAACAAGAGGATCCGAGTTAGGACCTCTCTGGGCTTTGATGATTACAACTGGGCTACGACGGGGCGAGGCTCTGGGTCTTCGCTGGAAAGACTACGACGGTGAGTCCATCACCGTCACCAGTCAAATCAAGCTTGAGGCCGGAGAAGTCGTTAGGGGCGATTTAAAGACCGACAAGTCGAAGAGACGGCTGCGACTACCAGAATTCGTAATACGTGACCTAGAAGCGCACAGAGAGCGGCAGCTGAAGCAAGTTGCTCAAAGAGGCAAGCCTCAAACCGACCTCATGTTTACAACTTCAGATGGTGGATATATCCGTCCTGACAATCTCCGCAAGCGATTCATCGCGGCTTGTCATCTCGCAGGAATCGAGCCTCACGAAGACGGGCGACCTTGGGGCATCCACGAACTTCGACATACGGCCGCGAGTCAGCTACTGAATGATCGCA
Source organism: Actinomycetota bacterium (assembly GCA_004298555.1). Classification (GTDB taxonomy): domain Bacteria; phylum Actinomycetota; class Acidimicrobiia; order Acidimicrobiales; family Acidimicrobiaceae; genus SCQM01. The sequence continues at coordinate 841 of SCQM01000161.1, forward strand.
TTCCAATGCAGATAGTTTCCAGAACTCTGGGGCACAGTTCAATTTACGTGACATTAGACGTTTATTCTCACCTGACCGACCAAGATAGCGAACTTATTGCTAACTCGATGAACGATCGATACGACGAATTGGTCCAAAAATGATCACTAAATCTCCACAACTACTGACCAACTACTGACCAAACCCAAAAAGTTTCAGTATTGGTTGGCCTAGATACTACCTCTTATCAGCACTTATATAGCTGGCGGGGGAGGGCTCGAACCTCCAACCTCCTGATCCAAAGTCAGGCGTTCTGCCGGTTGAACTACCCGCCAATCGACAAGGAGATCCTAGACTACGTGACCCGAGAATCGCGCCTAATGCGGTCGCTTGACTTCCTTACTTGCCAATTTCACAGTTTGTCAGGACCCCCAAATACCTAACTGGTGAAAAAATCGGCTATTGTTTTGTTCCCTATGGGATCACTAATAAAAAAGCGCCGAAAGCGCATGCGAAAGAAGAAGCATAAGAAGATGTTGAAGGCAACTCGCTGGCAACGGCGCGCTGCGGGTAAGTAGGCTTCGGGGTTCTGAGTTATTCAGATCTCCGAAGCGATTTCCCCATTTACCTCCATAAACGAACTCAAGAGAACTCTGGAAGCGTCGACGTCTCTATGAAGCGATAGCTCGTTTTGTCGATCACGGCGTCCAGATAGCGGAATCCTTCCCCATTCATCGGCTCAGCGTGAAGGTTCAAATTCGCAAAGGTCCCCTGGATGAAATAAGTGGAACCGCTGCCTGCGAGAATGGGCTCCACCCCGGAGAATTTGCGAAGCACTTTTTTGGATATGGCCAACCTCGGCTCACATGCCTGGGCAGCAGACTCAAGTTGGTTTGTCGCCTCCTTCTCATCCCTGTTCAGTTCATCAAATTTCATATATACATCCCGTGTCGACACCCCAAAAGGCGAAAGAAGCAATACGAAGTTTTCCGGCCGGACTGGCAAGGGCTGCAGCAACTCTCCAACTCCCCGCACGATAGCACTGCCTCCTCTAACGCAAAAGGAAACGTCGGCACCGAGTGACAATGCCCGATCCATTAATCGGGGACCGTCGAAATACCGCAGGATAGCAGCGGCATTAGATGAACCGCCTCCTAGCCCTGCGCCTGGAGGAATCCGCTTATGAACACGAACGAACGCTTTGTGACCCGTCATGGCAAGTGCCTTCGAGATCAGATTCGACCCGTCGGTTGGAATCTCCTTCAGGCCAGCCTCAAGCTGGGCAAGTCCACCAATAGCATCAACGATCTCGATTCCATCGCCATCACTTAGCTCAATGGAATCTCCAAAAGACAAAGTGACCATCTCCGACTCAATCTCATGCATGCCATCAGCCCGATTCCCGGTCACCTTGAGATACTTCGTCAGCTTGGCCGGAGAAAAAACAGACTCCATAGCCTTCAACCTCTCGCCTCGTTGACAACCTCAGCGAGCAATTTCCAATCATTAAGTCCCAGTGTCTCTGGTCTCCTGGAAGGATCGATTCCAACAGATTGGATATCGTTAATGGATATAACCCGTGAAAGCGTTCGCCTAATCATTTGGCGCCTGTTTGCGAACGCTAACCGGGAAAGGCTAAACACGGTGTCGTAGCTCTTTTGATCGAGGTCCAACTCTATCTGCGGACGCCTCTTGATCTGCACGAGTACCGAATCCACGTTCGGCTTGGGCATAAAGACTTCCCGCGATACAACCGATACGACTTTTGCTTTGGCGAAATAGTTGAGCTTGAGTGCCACTTGGGAATAGCCTGGGCCAGGTGTCGCGCACATGCGCTCGCCCACCTCACGCTGCACCATGACCAGCATCTCCGTGATCATTTGATGGCTCTCCAGAATTGTAAGCACCAATGGGGTTGATATATTGTACGGAAGATTCGCCACCAGCTTCCAAGACGGGCTGGTTTTCAGGAGTTCCGCGAAATCTGCGGTCAGAGCATCACCGCGAACAACTTCAACATTGGCAATGTTCCTTAGGGTCAGGACCTGCTCAAGCACTGATACAAGGTGGCGATCGAATTCGATCGCCACCAACGAGTGCGCTATTTCCGCTAAAACTACGGTTAATGACCCGATGCCAGGCCCGATTTCCACCACGTAGTCAAGATTCGATATCTTGGCCAGCTTTGCGATCTTGACCGCGACATTTGGATCGGTAAGAAAGTTTTGTCCCAGTGCCCGGCTTGGAGACAACTCATATCTATCCAGGAGCCTTACGATCTCACTTCGCCCTAAACCCAACTCCAGCCCTTCGCGTCCTCGTGGTTTAAATTGAGGCTAGCAAGAAAGAGCTACAAGCTACCACTGCATCTTGATATTTATAACCCCTGAACCCAATCCCGCTATCTGGGAAAATGAACTTTCTGACAAGTCAAGGATCCGGCCACCGATATATGGGCCCCTGTCCTCGACACGGCAGGTTGTCGAGGCTCCAGAGGCGAGATTTGTCACTCGCACCAAAGTCCCAAACGGAAGCCACGTATTTGCACACGTGCCGGGCGTAGCTGAATACCAAGATGCCTGGCCGGTTCTCATGTTTGAATAATTAACAACAGGTGCCACATAGTGGACGGTATTCACAGTCACCTTCGGAGACGGTGGTGGTGGCGGAGGTGGCGGCGGAGGAAGTACCGCATGAGCGGGTGCCACCAGCGTATTCGGCTTTGCAGTCTGAGCTACGATGATTTGATCTGCAGGAATCACTGAAAATGAGCTGTACGTCAACGCGCCAGCGACCGGATGTAATTCAGATGATAAATCATCCACTATTGTGGTCGCGGGAACTGCCACAGTGGTCGTTTTGGCCGAAGCCGCTCCGATCACGAAGCTAGCCGTCGTACTGCTAATTTCATATGCAGTCAACGAATCTTTGCTATTTGTACTTAGCACCCCATTCAAGACATGGCTTGAAGAGGTATCATTTATAAGGAGAAGCGGTGCTGCTAGTACGGATGCACTTAAACCAAGTGACATCACGAACCTACTCCTCCAGGAGCTCCTTACCCTCAGGATTTTGTCCTTCCACTTGGGGATATTGCCTCTGGATTTTGGATTTCGTGTCTATTGGCTGTTAGTTGCCCTTCACTATGTCAAAACGCTGTGAACAACCTAGCAAGTTTGGCAGCATTTCCGCTCATTTTAGCGAAAAACACTCATTAGCAGCAGCAACAGTAGCATCAGAAAACTCATCGAACGACAGATCCTTTACTTTGGCTATAAACTCCCCGACGAGTCCAACAAATGCCGGCGTATTTGTTTTCCCTCTGTGCGGGACTGGCGCCAGATAGGGAGAATCAGTTTCGATCAGAAGGCGATCAAGCGGAGTGAACCTTGCAGCCTCGCGGATATTTTCCGCGTTCCTGAAGGTGACCATTCCTGAAAATGATAAGTAGGCGCCAAGATCCAATGCCCTCGAGGCGAGCGCCGTGTCGCCGGTGAAGCAATGAAACACAGTCCTGTTTGGAAGACCACTCTCCAAAAGGATTGAAAACGTATCATCCCAGGCATCCCGCGTATGAATGACAAGAGTTAAATCGTTTTCCTTAGCCAGCTCGATTTGCCGGCTAAAGGCCAGTTGCTGATTGTGTTTTGGCGAATATTCATAGAAGTAATCAAGCCCACATTCTCCAATTGCGACCAGATTGCCGGTACGCTGAGGTGCATTCAGCCGTGCAAGATGCGCAATACCATCCAGCCCAGTCATGCCTGGATTAGAAGCATCGTGCGGGTGAAGACCGATCGTTGAGTAGCATCTCGGCAAATCGGTTGCCCCGCCGCGGATGGCGCGTTCGATGGTCGATGCCACCCCGACCGCCTTCTGCGAACTCAAGACGTCGGTGCCAATGCAGATGAGTGCATCGACTGCAGCCTTGAAAGAGTCCCTCGCCAATTCAAGTGGATCATCTTCAGTATGAATATGACAATGAGTATCTATCCACATGCAATTTCTCCTGTAGATCCGGTGCCGAACCGACTGCTACTTGCGTCGCGGGAACAAAGGTATGCCTTTTTCGATTACCTTGCTCGACTGGTATTGTCCCCAGCTAAGAGCTGCCAGAGCGTTACCATCTTCTGGAGATCCATCCATTCCAATTCGTCTCCATATCTCCGAGCTGGTATCGGGCATGACAGGATATAACCCGATACAAACGAGGCGAAGACACTCAAGGGCATCGCCCAACACGTTCTCAAGTTCCGACCCAAGTTCGAGCTTCCAGGGGGCAACTACCTCGAGTCTCGCATTCGCTTCGTGTATCAGGGACCAGATTGCCTCGAGTGCGTCCTGTGGTGCAAACTGGCTCCAGGCGGTCCTGGCACTTTCCATGACCTCGCCCGCGAACACGGCAAGTGGAGAATCGGCAGTGGGTTTTGGGGCTTGTCCCCCGAGTTTGCTGACTACGACAGTTGTAACTCGTTGCAGCAGGTTGCCGAGGTTATTGGCGAGGTCCGAATTATATCGCGAAGTGAGAGCCTCATAGGTAAAGTCGCCGTCAGAGCCGAAGTTGGTATCTCGCAGGAGATAGTAGCGCACTGCATCAAGGCCAAATTCATTGGCAAGCTCAAGGGGATCCACCTTGTTCCCGGCAGATTTTGCCATCTTTTCGCCACCCACCAAGAGCCAGCCGTGGACAAAAATGTTTGCTGGCGGATCGATTCCGGCGGCCATGCACATAGCCGGCCACCAGACACAGTGAAAGCGAATGATGTCCTTTCCTATGATGTGGTGCACGCTGGGCCACCAGAGTTCGAATTTCTCCAGGTCTCTGCCATAATCGATCGCCGTTAGGTAGTTGATTAACGCGTCATACCACACATAGAAAACATGCTGGCTATCCCATGGAACTGGAACACCCCAGTCAATCGAAGTCCGCGTTATAGATATGTCCTGAAGACCTTGGCGTATGAATCCCAGTGCCTCGTTGCGCTTGGAAGAAGGCCCGACGGCCTCGGGATGGCGTTCGTACCACTCTAGAAGGCGATCGGTAAACGCCGATAACCGGAAGAAATAGTTTTCCTCCTCCATGACGACAACCGGACGACCGTGAATTGGACAATTGCCATTGTCAAGCTCGGCTTCCTGGTAGTAGGCCTCGCAAGAAACACAGTACAGGCCTCTGTAAATATCCTTGTAAATATATCCGTTCTCGTAGACCGACTTTAGAAACGATTGGACAGTCTCGTAATGCCTGGGTTCTGTGGTCCTTATGAAGTCGTCGTAGGATATGTTGAGCTTGCGCCAGGCGTCTTGAAACCTGGGTGCCAGGCTATCGGTCCATTCCTTGGGCGACATGCCATTTTCTGCAGCTGCCTGCGCGATTTTTAGGCCGTGTTCGTCAGTGCCAGTCAAAAAAAACACGTCGTCTGAAATCTGCCGATGCCATCGTGCAAATGAATCTGCCGACACCATTGTGTATGCATGGCCCAGATGCGGAACATCGTTTACGTAGTAGATAGGAGTAGTAATAAAAAACCTCGACACGGCATGCACCTTAGCAAAAAATAGAAGAGTGACAGCAGAACAGTCCTCAAAGAGAACCCTTCAGCAATCTAAAACAATAATTGACGCCCGACTGATAGGTTGCTTCCTGAGTTCAGTGCGCACTCTAAATCACCCCAGGGCGTATCGAGCTGGCTCAACCTGACCTTTCAGCTCCCCCTGCCCTGGGCCTGGATCAGCATGTTATAAATCCGGTTCTTACCAACTCCGGTTATCACCGAAAGTTCCTCCGCCACTGCTCGAGTCCCTGCAACAGGTCCACTCAGCGCCTCAATCACAAGCTCCAAGACCCGAATACCTTGTGATCCGGATTCATCCACCGCTTTTGCCCCCAATACCATGACAAACTCCCCGCGTTGCGAAGTTCCGCCAAAATGGTCAGATGCTCCAGAGGCAGTGCCAAAAAAGATCTCCTGGTGCATCTTGGTCAGCTCTCTTCCGACAAAGACAGGATGCTCGCCGCCATAGATTTCCGAAACATCGCGGAGCGTCTGCTCCATCCTTTTGGGTGACTCGAAGACTATCGAAGCAAAGCCGCTGGACGACAATGTCTCAAGGCTCTTTTTGCGAGGGCCCGGCTTTACCGGAAGAAATCCCACAAATAAAAACCCGCGCTCACAAAGTCCAGACAGGGATGCCGCCAGTATCGATGCCGATGGTCCAGGAACCGCATCGACAGGAAGGCCCGCTTTCGCAACCGCATTTATCAATTCGGATCCCGGATCAGAAATGCCTGGCATACCTGCATCGGTTGTATAGACCACTGTCTTTCCGGAAGTGATGAGTTCAATCACCTTGGAGCTCATTTGGGCTTCCTTGTTGGCGTCGATCGAAATGATATTCTTGCTTTCGATGCGGCAATGGGAGAGTAGAATACGCAGCCGCCTGGTGTCCTCGGCTGCTATCACATCCGCCTCTGCAAGCACCTGGATCGCCCTTTGCGACAGGTCCGAAAGATTACCTATAGGGGTCCCAAGCAGGATGAGTTTTCCAACCGCGTTGTCGGATCTGCTGGAGGAGTCCCTGCTACGCTTTGAGTTCAAACTGATCGCCTTCAGCTATTGTGAACCGACGCAAGATCTCTTCAGGTGCCACTACTATCACCTTGGTTCTTGCCCTGGGGAACGAGACTGTTAACCTTGAAATTCTGGATATCTTTATGGCCTCCAAGGAACTGTCCAAATGTATTGCAAGCAGGTGGTGTTTTGAGCAAATGCCAAACACAGGCAATTTCCCAAATAGCACTGCTGCGCCCGAAGAGAAATTCTCTATAAGCGCCGGGCAGATTCTGTGCGCAAAAGAATGCGCGTGCACGCAAGACGCCAGAACCTGGCCGTCTCGAACCACCCATAGGACCGTGTCCTTGGGAAGTTTGTCGAAATCTCCGTTAGACGTTGAACCTGATCTCCAGAACATCTCCGTCTTTTACTTCGTAGTCTTTTCCCTCTACCCCAAGCTTTCCTTGGCTCTTGGCCGCATTCCAAGATCCAAGCTCCAAAAGTTCATCCCAGTGGATAACCTCGGCTCTTATAAATCCCCGCTGTAGATCTGAGTGGATCACACCGGCACATTCGGGGGCCTTAGCACCAGCCCGGAATGTCCACGCTCTCGACTCTTTGTCTCCGGTGGTAAAAAATGTCCTCCTACCAAGCATATGATACGCCGCCTGAGCCACTCTCGGGAGTGCTCCTTCACCAAGACCCAGACCTGCCAATAACTCCTCGCGCTCGCTACCCTCCAAAGCCATCGCCTCTGACTCCAACTGGACACAGACTCCCAGGACGTCGACCGATCCGCCGGCACTAACACGAACTTGCTCACAAATCTCTGAAGACCTCTCAAGCTGATCCTCTCCAAGATTCACCACTATCAGCAAAGCCTTGTTCGTGAGAAGAAATGACCCCTTGAGAATTTCTTTCACCTCTGGGGCTAGAGCGCTTTTGTATATGGGGGTGCCATCCGTCAAGACTTCTATCGCCTTCTCCAAAGCATCCACCTCAGGTTGTAGCGTCTTATCAGCGCGGGCCGATTTTCTGCGCCTTTCAACCAGCGTCTCGCATGCAGCTAGATCGGCAAGCACGAGCTCCAATTCGAGGATTCCAAGTGCTTCAACCGGATCGGACTCACCGGGAACGTTCTCGTCCTGGAATGCGCGCAACACCATGCAAACCGCGTCCACTTCTCTGATGCCGGCCAGGAACCGGTTTCCGAGACCCTCTCCAGCATTTGCCCCTGCCACAAGGCCGGCAATATCGACGAACTCCACATGGGCATAAACCGTCTTCTTGCTCTTGGACATTTTGCTAAGGGCATCGAGTCTTTTGTCTGGCACAATCGCGACTCCCGACAAAGTTTCCGTAGTCGAGAACGGGTGCTGGGCGACGACAGCCGATCCGCCAGTCAGAGCATTATACAGAGACGACTTTCCAGAGTTTGGAAGTCCTATTAGACCAAGTCTTTCCACCGGCACAAGGCTAGTCGCCGAAAAAAATTATGTGATGACCAAATCACCGGTCAAAAGGTCATTTCCCACCGATTTGGACGATCATGACTACGAATGCCGCCACAAAGATCAGATCCATGACCAACGCGCCCCTGGACACCTTCTTGGCAAGCAAGCGGAGTTCATCATTACATCTTTGCCTGCTTATCAATTCCGGCAACCTGCGCTCCGCAGGCCAGACCATCGCGTGGGCAACTGCCACTGCCGCAATCCACAACAGCATTCCGATGAGGACCCAGGGTTTCTCCAGCTCCGGCATTCCCCTGGATAAGCCGATCATGATGAGTCCGAAAATGGGAATAAGATAGATCAGCTTTTCTGCCAGGAACCTGGGTGAATTAAAATATCTGACTGCTTCTTCGCTTGCTCCAGGGTATAGCTGGCCAGCATAAATACCGGTAAGAGCATTTGCCCCAAAACCAGCCACGGCGCTCAATATGTGAGCCAGCAACAATGCGTCATAGATTGGATTTCTTGTACCTAGCCCCACGCAGTACCTTTTTTCGCAGCAAGTTCTGGGATTACATCGCCAATTGCGCCAATGGCATAATCTACTTCCTCCTCCGTTGTGGTGACTCCGAGGGACAATCTCAGCGAACCAAGCGCCTCGATCTTTGACCTGCCCATTTCAAGGAGCACATGGGAGGGGTTCAGGGCCCCCGAAGCACAAGAGGAGCCAGCTGACGCAAATACGCCAAGGGCATCCAATTTGAACAGAATCTCTTCTGAATTCAACCCTTCGAAACAATAGTTCGTTATGTTGCACATCTGGGGCGCTTCCGTGCCATTGGGTTTGATGGTGGGAAACCGGCTGGAAAGCCCGCGTCGAAGCCTCTCTGTAAGTCCTGAGATCCTTCTGACGTTAGCTTCCCGGTGCGTCACCGCCTCTTGAAGCGCCACCGCCATTGCAGCAATCCCTCCTAAATTTGGAGTCCCTGACCGGAGCTCAAATTCCTGACCGCCACCATAAAACATTGGCCGCAATCCACTGGACTTCTTGATGACCAACACGCCTACGCCCTTGGGTCCCCCAAACTTATGTCCTGAAATCGACACCAGATCGAAGCCCTTAGCCAGCTCTGCCACATCAAGGTAGCTCGGAGCCTGAACAGCATCGGTATGGCAAAGTGCCTTCGGCGAATACTTTCTGACGAGCTTGAGAACTTCGGAAAGGGGCTGAACTACTCCAGTCTCGTTATTTGCCAGCATCACGGAAACAGCTCTTACAGAAGCTCCATTATCCTTTAGCTCGTCTTCGAGCTGATTTAGATCTACTACACCCGATGAAGCAACCCCGACAAGTCTTCCTTTGCTGGCTCGCACAGCTTCCAGGACCGCATGATGCTCGATCGCGGTGGAGAGCACAACATGTCCGTCTTGAGTCGAGCCCAATATGGCCAGGTTATCGGACTCGGTTCCACCTGAAGTAAAAATTACCTCAGAGGCGTCAACCCCTAAGAGCAGCCCGACCCGTTCCCGGGACGTCTCAAGGAGATCCTTAGCGGCACGGGCAGCCCGATGAGAACCGGAAGGATTCCCGATGAGCTGCGAAGCCTGAACTTGAGCGTCTAATGCTGCAGGATTTATTGGAGTAGTTGCAGCATGATCTAGATATGCCTCCACGCAATAGATACTATTGGTGAATTTTGCGCGCTCAAGATGGCAGACTAGCTTAAGTGATTAATTTCACAGAGGACAGTCATCAGCTACGCTAATAGTGATATAACTGACAGAGGGAATTACAGTGTTGCAACTCTTTTCAATAGAGAATATTTCAATATGACAAATGAACTTAGACTGGATCCGCTCACCGGAAGATGGGTGGTTGTCGCGTATCAACGCTCAACCAGACCATCCGCTTTTTTGGACCGTGACACTGAGATTCAAAAGGATTCTCCAAGGGAGTGTCCATTCTGCCCCGGACATGAAGAGGACACGCCGCCGGCCCTGGAAACCTACTCTGAACAAGGACACTGGCTGTTGAGAGTAGTTCCAAACAAATATCCGGCATTCAAAGGCGATGAGCCTATGGTGGCGATCACTAAAGGGCCGATCTTCACCACGGCTCCGGCATCTGGGATCCACGAGGTAATAGTCCTGTCGCCCAGCCACAACCTTGGCTGGTCTGAACTCTCGCATGAACAGGTCAGATTGGTCATGAAAGGGATTAAGGCGAGAATCGAAGCTCATAGCGATTCCCAAGTCATACGGTACTCCCAGGCCATTGTCAATTCAGGGCGAGAGGCTGGAGCTTCGCTGGAACATCCTCACGGCCAACTCCTGGCAACATCCTTTGTTCCCAGGGAGATAACCGATGAGCTTGCGGCATTTTCAAGATTCCTGGGGGGATGTGTCCTGTGCTCCACCATGGATGCAGAGCTGGCAATCGCGGATCGAGTCGTGCTTGAGGACAATGACACGGTCACGATATCGCCTTTCTGGGCATCGCAACCCTATGAGCTCTTGCTGATCCCAAAGAATCACCAAGAGCATTTGCACAAGGCAACCGAAGATGAGCTTGATTCGATAGCAGTTTCAATCAAACTTGCGTTGGGAAGCCTAAGAGCACATCTCGGGGACATAGCATACAATCTTGTTTTCCACTCGGCCCCGTACAGGGAGCACGGCCGATTCCATTGGCATGTCCACATCATGCCAAAGCTGACCACGCGTGCGGGATTCGAGCTTGGTACCGGAGTAATGATCAACGTCGTTCCGCCTGAGAAGGCGGCCTCGGAACTCAGGCCGTTTTTAGCCCGACTCCACTAGCCGAAAGTATCATTCACAATTCCGCCAGTTTGGACAGCACTTCTGTGCTGGCCTTCTCCTAAGGGGGTAGATGTTCCGCGCATTTTTTAGCCAGCAATTCGATACGGATTAGGCTGCCAACGATTCGTAGTCGGAAGGGTTACTCCAGGGATCCGGGCAATTCACGAGGTATAGTTTTTCCGAAATATGAATGGAATTTCGTGCTTGGCAACATGTGGCCGATCCACTGCACATAAATTAAGCCTAGAAAGCGGGGAGCCTGATGAACAGAGGGGATGTCGTACAAGTCAATACCAGTGACAGCTGGAGAAGGGGCGACCGTACGATCGTCGGGCTTCTAACTCTTTCTCATGCAGTTCAGCACTTTTATGGCGCAGGCTTGGCTCTGACATATCCATTTGTTATAAGGCAGTTCCATGTTTCCTACTCGTCTTTAGGGTTTGTTCTGGCGGTTTCCGGGGTTGTCGGAGGCTTGCTGCAAGGTGCCGCAGGCCTGGCCAGGAAATATTCGGGCAGATTCCTGCTCTCCAGCCAGAACCTGTCCCTGGCAGTTGTCACTTTGCTTGGTGCAATATCGCCTGGATTTGCCTTCTATGGGATCATGCGGTTTCTGGGAGCATTAGCGCTTTGGCCGCAGCACCCGGTCGGCTCTGCCTACCTTTCTGAAATGTTTCCCAAGAAACGTGGAACTGTATTATCATGGCACACCACCGGTGGCACTTTAGGCACGCTGCTGATTCCCATAGCCACAACCTCGATAATTGCGAATTTCGGTTGGCGTACAGCGCTGGTGGCTCTTTCCATTCCTATGGCTATAGGCGGGTTCATAGTGATCGGGAAACTACCGCTTGAGCCGAGCCGTGCCAAAGGCTCCGATGCCCACAAGCAGTCGCTTCGCCAGCCAGGCGGACCCTCGATCGGATCTATGGTCTTGAAGAACAAAGCTGCCCTGGTTGTCATCGCCGCTTCTACAGTCTCTGCGGCCGGTCGTGGTCTTGGAGTTCTGAGTGCCTTTGTTCCAATCTATCTAAAAGATGGAGCACATCTTTCGACGGTTACGGTCGGCCTAGTGTATACAGTTCTGGTGGGTGGAGGAGTCGTTGGCCCGCTTGTTGCAGGATGGCTATCAGACAAGATCGGGCGAAAAGGCGTGCTGGTCACAGCCTATCTAGGTGGAGCACTCTTCATGGTGTTGTTCGTTCAAAAGTATTCATCTGTATGGCTGCTGGCGTCCGTCTCCCTGATCATGGGTATGCTTGCCTATTCCGAATCTCCTCTTATCCAGTCGATGTTCTCCGATTCAATTGGACCAAGCCAGGCGCGGGCAGCTTTCGGCATCTTCTTTGCCATTGCATACGGAGTCGGAGCCCTATGGCTCGCTTTAGTTGGCGTGATCATAGACCACTTCGGGTTTCAGTCAGCCTTCTACCTGATGGCCGGCTCATTTGTAGTCGCGGCCCTCATGATCATGCCGAGATTTGTCGGCGCTCAGCCTGAAGCCGAGAACGCCTCCTAGGCGTCACTATCGGCTCCCCGAAAATATGAATTCTCACGGAACTGGGTATAAACGCGCTTGTCGTCATCGCTCATGTCAGTTCCAGCGATCCAGTCGAGCTTTTCATGATTGTCCGAGAGCACTTCGTTGCATTTCGGACAGATGATGTCAACGGAAATCTCAGCTCCGCAGCCCTTGTGCGCGATCGAAAGAGGATGCTCTTTGCCTTCATAAAGGTTTCTGTCGCCCCACTGTTTAATTGAAAACAGGACCGTCTTCAAATCTCTCCCGCTGTCAGTCAGGACGTATTCGTACCTCTTGGGCCTGACCTGGTATAGCTGCCGTTCCAGAATTTCAAAACTCACTAAGCGCCTGATTCGTGACGCCAATATATTTCTGGCAATTCCCAAGTGCTCCTGGAAGTCATCAAACCGCCTAACCCCCATGAATGCATCTCTCACAATCAGCAGCGTCCACCAATCCCCGACAATTTCCAGACTTCGCGCCATAGAGGAATTGGTATTTTCAAAACTTGTCCGCCGCAAAAATTTCTCACCTATCCCTTGATCGCTTGAAAATCAACTGCCGTACCACTTGCCTCTTGGGCGCATGAACAATCCCCGTTAACGGCTCTTTCTCTTATCGGAAAGAAACCTGGATACAAGATATCTGAAAGCCTCTTCATCCGCAATTATCACGCCAAAGAGAACTAGCGCCCCTCCAAAAACAACGTTTCCAGTGACAACCCCCCCAAAGAACAACCAGGCGATTCCAGCCGCAAAGATGGGCTCGGTTGAAAACACCACGGCTACTTGAGCCGAGGGCACTACCATCTGGTAATAATTCTGTGCCCAAAGAGCAAAGGCGGTGCCGAGCAAGCCGTTGAATAAAACCGCCACCACCACCTCTAATGACGTTACCTCTTTGAAGCTGGCAAAGCCAGTATTGTTTCCAATAAATGAAAACCCCAGTGAAAGTGCCGCAGACGAAGCGATCCCGATGAATGCGAGCCAAATGGCGTCGACAGAGGTCATTATTTTTTCGACTGCAACAATATCAACCGCTATCAGGAATGCTGACATCAGAACGAGCCACGATCCAGACATAGGAGTAAATAAACCGCGTCCTGCGACAAAAGCCAGCCCCACGACCGCCACCATGATCCCAGACCAAATACGCAACGAAATCCTGGTGCGAAACAGAAGCAAGGTAATCAATGGGACCATCACAACGTTGGTGCCAGTAATAAACCCGGTTGCGGCTGTCGTCACCGTCAGGAGACCACGTGATTGAAGATAGAAGATGCCATACAACACAGCTCCCAGCAGAACAGACTGCAATGTGTTGGCGACAGTAATGGATCCCTTCCTGATCCTGGGTAAGAATGGAATCAATGCGAGTGCCGCCACGACAAAACGCAGCGTAAGGAATTCATTAACTCCCACGTGCGCCAGAGCGTCCTTGGTGAAAGAAAGCGTGCCGCCCCAAATTGCAGCTACGCCCAGCAATACCACCGCGCCAAATGACGCGGATTGATGAATTTTGGATCGCATTCCGGTTGCTACTGGGAGTTGCTGACGATGTCGATCATCAATACCTTCTATTCAGACTTGCCTACTCTCCGACAAACACAGCCTTTCCAGGCCCGTTAGCGAGAAATGAGCTAACTCCGATCTGGGCATCCTTGGTACCAAAGACCTCTGAAAATACCAGTCTCTCGACATCCAGGCCGTGCTCGAGCGTTCCGCCAAATCCTACATCAATGGCTTTCTTTGCTAGCCCTTGGGCAAGGACAGCACCTTTTGCGAAGCTGAGGGCCCATGCATACGCCTCTGAAAATACCTTGTCTGGATCGAAAACTTTGTCCACAAGGCCGATCTCGAGCGCCTCCTGAGCCGAAACTGCCCGGCCGGAATAAATCAGATCCTTGGCTTTGGCCACTCCGACCAACCTTGGCAATCTCTGGGTACCTCCGCCGCCTGGAATGAGGCCAAGCATTACCTCCGGCTGGCCAAGCTTCGAATCCGCAGCTGCTACTCTGAAATCACAGGCCATAGCAAGTTCGCACCCACCGCCCAGCGCAAAGCCGTTGATCGAGGCAATAGTAACCCTGGGAATACGTGCGATTTTATTCAGAACCTCGTGAAACACTCCTGCGGTTTCAACCGCCTCTTTGATCCCGCCAAATTCCGTTATATCGGCTCCAGCAGCAAATATTCGCTCCCCGCCATGAATGAGGACTGCATGTGGAAGTGAAGTTAACAGCTCATCTGCAACTTGGCCCAGCTGACGCAACAGCTCCTTGGACAAGGCATTAGCCTTGGGCCGGTTCAACCGCACAACTGCTATATCGTTCGAATCCACTTCATATGTCACGAACTTCTCTGAATCGGGCATCTTTCTCCTTTAGCTAAAATCCGTTCCCCGCAAATATCACTCTCTAATCGTCTTCGAATTTAAGAAGCTCCATGGCGAGTGAATATGGGTCGATATCACCGCTGATCAGCTCGGCCTTCTTTGCGGCAAAGGAAGGCTCCGACAGCAACTGGCTGACTTTCCGATTTATCTCGGCCTGCACAACATGATTCAGCTCCTCCAAAATTCGAGCTTCTCTTCTCTTTTTGCCTATCCCGCTTTTTTCCAAATATTCACGATGAGACTCAATCGCTTCGAATACCTCTTCTATTCCTTTGCCCTCCGTGGCAACAGTCTCGATAATCGGAGGTATCCAACCCTCAAAGGAAGACATCTCCAACATGAGTTCAATATCTCTTCGGGTGTCCCGGCTACCATCGCGATCAGCCTTGTTGATAACAAATAGGTCAGCAATCTCCAGAAGGCCAGCCTTGTTTGCCTGTACGGCATCTCCCCATCCTGGATTTATAACCACGGCCGTTGTATCGGCGGCCCCCACAATTTCAACCTCTACCTGCCCTACGCCCACAGTCTCGATGAACACGTAAGGAAACTGAACAGCCGCAAGCAAGCGGATCGCATCGGGCACCGCCAAAGCCAGTCCGCCTAAATGGCCCCTCGTCGCCATCGAGCGGATAAACACTCCGCCGTCTGTAGCGTGTTCCTGCATCCGAACCCGGTCGCCAAGTATCGCACCGCCAGAGAATGGGGATGTTGGATCTATTGCAACTACAGCCACTTCCAGGAGACGCTTTCGGACCTGAGAAATTAGCTGATCCGTCAGCGTTGATTTCCCAGCCCCCGGAGCGCCGGTAATTCCCACAACGTAAGTACTGTCTGCCGAGCCCCAAACCAGTCTTGTCAAATCGCGGGCAGGTTGGCCACCGCGCTCAACAATCGATAAAAGCTTTGCCAAGGCCACCCGATTCGACTGCTTGGCCTGCAATAACAACTGCTCCGCATTATTAACTACCAACGATCACTGACTCCTGAAAACATACTTTGCGTTAGTTCATACAAACTGAAAGCCTAATTCTGATTCTCTGGGCGGTTCACAAGCACGTGCTCTATATCTGCCCCAACCGCTCTCAAACGGCCCGCGAAATCTTCGTAGCCTCGAGCTATATGAGAAGCACCAGTAAGAATTGTCTCGCTGTCTGCCGCCAGTCCCGCAAGGGCCAGAGCCGCCGCTGCTCTGATGTCAGTGCCTTTCACAGGGGCTCCAGATAACCGTGCAACACCTCTAATAACCGCGTGATGACCCTCGGTTCTTATGTCGGCACCCATTCTTCTCAATTCGTCCACGTACTTGAACCTACCCGAAAAGAGGTTCTCTGTCACAATCGAAACCCCGTCTGCAACGCTGAGCATGGTGACGATGAGCGGTTTGTAATCCGTCGCCACACCAGGATACGGCAAGGTGGCTACGTCTGTGGCTTTCAGCCTGTCCTGGCAAATCACGTTTATCCCGTCAGAAGTCTGTGTAATTATCAACCCGATTGCACTCATTTTCTCGAGCACCATGTCCATATACATACTTGGCGCTCCAATCAGGTTTACGTTACCGGTGGCAAGGCCCACTGCCGCGGCCATTGTTGCAGCCTCTACTCGATCAGCGATAACCCGATGATTGGCGGGAATCAGCTCATCGACGCCTTCCACCTCGATTCGCGAAGTTCCGGCCCCCGATATCTTTGCTCCCATCTCAATCAGCATTTGGGAAAGATCGATGATTTCGGGCTCCTTGGCAGCATTTTCAATTACTGTCGTGCCTTTTGCCAAAACGGACGCCATAAGAACGTTATCGGTGGCAGTGTGGGATGGATATTCGAGGACAACCCTTGTCCCCATAAGACCTGCAGTGGTGGCCGAAATATATCCATGGGAGGCCTCGAAATTGGCGCCAAGCGCCTCCAGGGCGTTCAGGTGGAAATTGATTGGCCTATGGCCGAAGTCGTCACCGCCCGGCATCGATACCTCCGTCCTTCGGTATCTGGCAACGAGAGGACCCAACACCACGATGGAAGCCCTTATCTTCTCAACAAGCTCATATGGAGCCCGGGGAATCACCTCATCCTCGGGTGGAACTACGATCGTGAGGCGACCGTCCACTATGTCCGAAACTGACACGCCCATCGAGCGAAGAAGGTCAGCCATGATCGACACGTCAGTTATACGAGGAACATTTTCGATCACATGCGTACCCGTAGCCAGGAGGGTGGCCGCCATCAGCTTCAAAACGGAGTTTTTTGCTCCTTTGATTTCGATAGCACCCTGCAGAGATCGACCTGGGCGAATTATCAATGCGTCCTCTTGCAAATCGACCTCCTTGCCAAGCTAACATTCCTTAAGTCTCAACGAATATAGCTCAAATCTAACCTTTTAGACCGGAAGAGTACCTTACAAGAGAAAAAGATGCGCAAAAGACACTTGATAACCACTTTTAGCGCTTCGGAGATGGCCGAATTTGACCACGAAATGGCCGGGATTGTCAAAGAACATCGAAAAGGTACTTCCAAATCTTTTATAGCCGACAAGTCCATATTTGATCACTACCAGCGCGATATCGTGCAGTCGCCTGATTCCACCTGGCGCGAGATCATCGAATTTACTCTATATATTCCTGGTATCAGCTGGCTTTTGGCATTGGGTGTCAAACATCAACTTAGGAGAAGAAGAAGGAGGGACCTTTTCCCATTCTGGCACCCGCCCGTCCAACTCGACTCCGGGACCATCCGCACCGTATGGACACTGATCGGCATCTCATTCCTGAACAGCTACTATGCGACGCTGCTGGGCCAGTTGCTTACATTCACTGCAAGAGAATTCCATAATTCAACTGCCACGCAGGGGCTTGTTTTGGGGGTATCTAGGCTTGACATAATACCGGCGCTGATACTTTTGAGTCTTGCCGATCGTATTGGGCGGACAAAGGTAATTCTGTTCTCGACTGCTATGGGAGCTTTGTTCTCGACGCTGGGTGCCATCTCTCCGAATATCTATTTTCTTGCGGGTGACCAGGTGGTCACTAAAGCCTTTGCCACAGCTTCGATCCTTCTCATTGCGATAGTCTCGTCGGAGAAGGTTCCTGCCAATGCCCGGGCCTGGTCTTTGGCAGCCCTGGTGATCGGCTCAGCACTTGGTGCGGGTGCCGCAGCGGTTATGCTCCCAATCGCCGGCATTTCACCAGGGTCCTGGAGAATTCTTTATGCAGTTTCGATTGCCGCCCTTTTAGTCATCAAACCATTCTCAAAGCATTTGCACGAATCTCGAAGATTCGAAGTGCTCTCGAAGGCGCCCTACGAGGTACCGGCGGTCAAAAGATCCCGCAAAAACCGGAATGCGTTGATTCTGCTTTCAGTTTCCACATTCTTGCTGAACCTCTTTACGATTCCGGCATCTCAGTTCAGAAATCAGTTCCTTAGCCACGACAGGGGATTTTCTGCCGCCGCCATCGGCGCATTCACGCTGATTACAGCGACTCCGGGCGCCATCGGCCTGGCCCTCGGTGGTCGGCTGTCCGAGACACGGGGAAGAAAACTAGTCAGCGTAGCAGCCCTGGTCCTGGGAACTGGCGGCCTTATGCTCGGCTTTCTTTCCCACGGCCTCTGGATTTGGATTTTCGCTTTAGCAGGATCGATTGTTGCTCCGGCAATAGTGCCGGCACTTGGTGTTTATCTCACAGAGCTTTTCCCGACAAAATACCGCGGAACTGCAAATGGAATCATTGGGGTCTGGGCCCGATTTGGCTCAATTGTCGGGGTAGTGACTGTTGGATATCTGGGCTCGACGGTATATAACAATGTGGGAACGCCACTAGCTCTAATGGGAGCAGGACCGCTAATCCTCGCGGTAATAGTCTTTTTCAAATTCCCGGAAACCAAAGGCCTCGATCTGGAAACAATCAATCCTGAAGACTCCGCATATCACGAGTCCTAAAATCCGCCTTTGCCGCGCAGTCCGGCGAGAAATTTTTCATAGGCATCGAACTCAGCCTCAAGAGTTTCTGGAGATGAAAAGCCGTGGCCCTCGCCAGGGAAAAGCATGAACTCGACTGATCTTCCTAACGCCCTTGCCTCATCCGCAAATCGAACCGCTTGACGGTGGTTTACAACAGGATCGGAGTCTCCGTGCATCAGGAGAAGCGGTATATCGTCAAGCATCTCCGCCTTAACCGACCGGTCCCTGTAAAGTCGAATTCTATCGGGCAAAGTCCCTACCAGCGAGTCAAAGTAACGCGACTCAAATCTGTGGGTAGAAGCCGCCGAATCAGCCAGGTCTATGAGCGGATAGGCCGCGATTGCGCCGCAGAACAGGCCTCTGGTCAGACAGACACTGCGCAGAGCTGAATATCCCCCTGAAGATCCCCCGTTGGCGACTACAGATCCAGGCTTGGCGAGCCCGCGACTGACTAGATCAGACAAGACTGTGAGCAAATCGATGATTTCGACGACCCCAAAACCGGAGTCCAGCTTCTCGCGAAACGACCTTCCCCAGCCAGTCGAACCACGATAGTCGAAATTCAGTACCTGATACCCGGCCTGCATGAACGCAACATTACGGGAAGAATAGGTGACCAGGGACTGGTCCGTCGGTCCTCCATGAAAAGTAACAACGGTCGGCAAGTCCTCTTTATCCGATTCGGGCCGATAAAGCCGATAAGGGACATCAAGTTGCTCAACAAGTTCCAGCTGGACCCTGTGTGCCGGTTCGATATGGTCATGGAGCAAAGTGGAATATGGTGCGATGCCCAGCTCGGGTTCGGCGAGAACCGCAGAGTAGAATTTTTCCGTATATGCCCTCCCGATCTCCTTGCGATCTCCTGTCTGGAGGTCATATGTGACGATTACATTTGGAGTTTTGGCACCTGAACGGAGTGCGATCACAGAACTTTTTGAGCTCTTGACACCAAAGTGGTGGGCCTTTGCCACTCCCAAAGTCGCTCTCGTCTGCAGGTCAACCTCCAGCAGACGACCATGACCTGCCTCGTTTCGTGAAAAATAGATTCTTTTGCCGTCATTGGAAAAATCGAAAGTCCGATTCCCATTGCCCCAGGTCGCACCGGCGAGTTCCAAATCCTCAGAGACTGCCCTCTCAGCTGACCAATCGGCGAGATTAGCCGTCCATAAGCGCAAAAATGATGGGTCCTCGGCAAGAAAAGCAAGCCGGACTCCATCAGGTGAAAATCTCGGCTGAGCCACACGGTAGTCTCCACCTGCGCATACGATAATCTCAGGGCCATGATCCCTACTTTTGATGTCAAGAAATGAGATCTGGCTTCGCTGCCAAGGCATGTACGGAAGGGCCCATTCATGCCAGGCAAGCCGAGTGCCGTCAGGGTTTAGGCTGACGTCAAATATGAAATCAGGGCGTTCCGCAACAAAATACCCGGGCTCTTCGGGCAAGCCGCCAAACGGGCGCAGGACCCGCGGCAATTCTGAGACGACAACCGGATCTGATTTCTCGAAAGGGTCGAACATTGCAACCCTGTCCCCAAGTATGACCGCCGCAATCCGCGATTCATCGAGGCTTAGGGAGATCTGAGAAACACCTGGTCCGGGGTAGATGTCAGCCAACTCGCCGGTGGCCAGAACCAGCAGTGCTATGCCGCCCGAACTGGTCACGCAATAGAGTCGTTGCCCATCACGAGAGAGCTGGGTGACACCACCTCCAAATGG
Source organism: Actinomycetota bacterium (assembly GCA_004298555.1). Classification (GTDB taxonomy): domain Bacteria; phylum Actinomycetota; class Acidimicrobiia; order Acidimicrobiales; family Acidimicrobiaceae; genus SCQM01. Next base: position 21,236 of record SCQM01000161.1, read on the forward strand.
ATGTGCCGATTTTACCGGCACCCGGTGCTGCACCTTATTGCCCGGATTTTCCAGGTCCTCCCAAACGACTAGCGATATGCCATCCGATTTCTTCAAATATGTTGCAAACTTCCCGTCTAAGGATATCTGAGGATCACTTAGGGAGTCGATATGGGAGAGATCATACGCTGACAGTTTGAAAGAATCGCTCATGAAATCAAGCTAGCTCTTTGACATCGCGGTGCAGTACGATCAGATTGCGGTGGATTCCCGCCAAGTGCCAAATATCTCTTCAAGCGCATTCATAATCTCGCCGACGGTGGCTCTGGCGCGTGCCGCTTCGATAAGAAGTGGCATCGTATTTTGAAAAGGATCGACCGCTGCTCTTTTAAGGTTCATGAGAGCGCGGGCCAGCTCTTCGGAGCTTCGTTGCGACTTGACTTTGGCCAAACGCCTCTTCTGCTCCGTTTCGACCTCTTCACCTATGACAAGAATCGGAATTTGATCTTCGTCATTGTCTTCCGCAAAGGCGTTCACCCCCACGACAATGCGCCTTCCGGAAGAGATCTTCTTCTCGATCTGATAGGATGCGTTGGCTATCTCGTTGACGAAGTATCCGTTCTCGATCGCTGCATAAATTCCTTCGAGCATCGACCCGGAACCAAGATCATCCAGATATGCGAATATTGCTTCGGCCCGGGCTTCGATCTCATCGGTCAGGAATTCGACATAATATGACCCGCCCAGAGGGTCGGCAACGTTTGTCACTCCGGTCTCGAATCCAATGACCTGCTGAGTCCTTAGCGCTATCCGGGCCGCCCGCTCAGTTGGCAGGGCCAAAACCTCGTCCATAGAGTTTGTGTGGAGTGACTGCGTTCCTCCCATCACTCCAGCCAGCGCCTCCAGGGCGGTCCTGATGATATTCACTTGGGGCTGCTGTGCCGTGAGAGATACGCCTGATGTCTGTGTATGGAACCTCAGCTGGGTAGATCTTGCATCTTTTGCCCCATAACGCTCTTTCATCCAACGGGCCCAGATCCTGCGGGCAGCCCGAAACTTCGCGATTTCCTCGAAGAAGTCGATATGGGAATTAAAGAAAAAGGAGAGGCTGGGCGCAAAGGAATCAACATCCATCCCAGCCTGGACCCCGGCTTCAACGTAGCCAAATCCGTTAGCCAGAGTGAAGGCCAGTTCTTGGGCTGCAGTTGAGCCTGCCTCGCGAATGTGATATCCGGAAACGGATATCGGATGCCACTTTGGCATCTCTGCAGAGCAATACCGGAAAGTGTCCACAACGAGTCTCACTGATGGGCGGGGCGGAAATCTGTACTCCTTCTGAGCCTGATACTCCTTGAGGATATCGTTCTGAAGCGTTCCGCCAAGTACCGCATGGTCCATTCCACGCTCGCGGGCTGCCTGAATGAACATCGCCAAGATAATGGGCGCCGGAGAGTTGATGGTCATGGACGTAGTGACCTTTGACAAATCTATCCCGTCAAACAGATCGAGCATATCTTCGACTGTGTCGATTGCAACGCCGCATTTTCCCACTTCACCCTCAGATTTAGGATCGTCGGAATCCCGGCCCATAAGTGTTGGAAGATCGAAAGCCGTTGAGAGGCCGTTGCCGCCCGCACCGAGAATATCGCGGAAACGGCGGTTCGTATCAACCGCAGTTCCGAAGCCCGAAAACATCCTCATGGTCCAAAGCTTGGATCGGTACATCGAGGCGTAAGGTCCTCTGGTGTAAGGAAACTTCCCGGGCAGTTCCTCAGATTGAGTGGCTTCGTCATCGGGATCTACCGGACCCTCGGAACCATAGACAGGGGCGACTGGAATCCCCGATAGAGTCTCGAATTCTGCGTCCCGCAACGGAGCGGATCTGTAAAGCTCACCCCATGAACTAGGCATACCATAATTCTATCCCGTCGCAAAAGAAAACATACGGGTCCAAACGTTTTCTGAGGTCGTCATCCGAGGACACCCTTTCGGGGCTGAGAGCCCTGTCAAGCGCGAGCCTCGGGCAAGGAGCTGGGATCTCCGGAAGGTTCAGAAACTACCTCTGCAAAATTGGCTGCATAAACCTTGCTGAAGGAATCAGGTAACCGATCTCGTTTTCGACCGCCCTTCTATAAGCAAGCATCGCAATGGCAGCAAACTGAATTCCAGTGCCATGGCCTATGTAGCATGTAACCTGGTCCGGCAAAATCCTTCCGGCGTGCTTTCCGGCAACCACATCAGCCAGGAACGGAAACCTCTCCCATGCGTGGTCTGGGTCTTTCCACCAGCCAGACGCCGTCTCATCGAGCTTCCTGTTCCTAAGATCTCCAACTATCACATGAACAGTATCTCCCGTGCTGCCAACCACCAACAGATCGCACTTTGCCAGCACTTCTAGATCAACTTCCTGTTTTTTTATACAGTTGATATGCATGCCGGGTCTGATCCATTCGGGATTTATGGTCGGATGCAGCGAATTTGTCGCTGATACGATAATCTCTGCTGAGTCCGCCGCTTCTTCTGCGCTGGAGACAGCTTCGACATTGCAGCCGGTAACCCGAGACATTTTTGCCACGAACTCCTGCCGGTGATCCATGTTCGGGCTGAACACCTTCGCGGTCAGCTCTGGCAAAACTAAGGCCAAGGCTTGAAACTGTGTTTCAGCCTGATAGCCGGTTCCCAGGAATCCAACTTTTCGGCAATTGGGGTTTGCAAGATACTTGGCCGCCAATGCGCTGGTAACACCCACTCTCAGCCGTTGCACCTCGCCATCGGTCAGGATTGCTAATAGCTCCCCGGTTGAAATCTGGTACAGCATCAGTAATCCATTTTCCTTGCCAATCCTCACCGACTCCTCTTGAGATTTGGTGAGTTTTTCTCTGCGGCTGCCTCCTCCCGGACCGGGCATCCGCAGAAGATCTGAATCGACCCGAAGGCAGGCCGCATCCAAAGAAGGCACGACACCACTCATGGATTTGAAAGAATTTATTGCGTTGAGCGAAGGTACGCCCGACAAAATGTCATGGCGCCGGACACTCGCCGCATCGCCGTGGCCCAAATCTCTAAAGGCTGTCTCAAGTGGCTCGAAGCAGCTCGCTATATCAACCAGCGAGGCAACTTCGTCGTTGTTGAGGAGCCTCACATACTCAGCCATCTTTCCCCCCTTTTGGTGCTCGTCCCACACCACATGAAATAATAATCGAACGCTTTTTGTAACCCCTGTTCCATCGTCGCGCAACTCAATGCGGCCAGGCCCGAGATGCTGCCGCAGCCCGCCACACACTTCGATCAGCCCCGGGGGCCGAGCCATTGGAAAAGCCGCTATTCCACTACAAATTGCATAGTCAAAGCATCTATCCACGCTGAAGACTTGGCTTTTTCGATTACCAAAAACAGTTCATTGTCCCGAGATAAGTGACAGCACCGTGCGGGCGAGTTCTAGCCGCCTGCCGATGTCTTGCTTCAGTGCTTCATTGCAGCTTCACGGAACGATGCTCGCAATGACTTCGTCCACAGTCCGAACCTTACACATTCTTGGAAACACATGGTCGAAGAAGAACTCCCTTTGTTCTTTGAATCCGTGGCAGCCATCTCGAACTACCGTCACCTGGTAATCCAGGTCGCGAGCCGCATATGCAGTGGACGCTACTCCGACATGCGTCGATCCCCCAACTAGCAGGATCGTGGATATACCAAGCGCGCGGAGGCTGATGTCAAGGCAAGTTCCTGCAAAAGCCGACCAGCGGTGCTTTGGGATGTCAAAATCAGCTTCCGACATTTCCAGTTCCCTCAACGGCAGCAGCATCGGGGAACCTGATCCAAATGGCGGCACTTCCGGAGGCTCGTTTAATGGCCCCCAAGATCTGAAATGAGAATCGGTATCTGACATGGTCAGGGCAAAGTCTTTTCCATCGGCCCGGTGATCTGCGCGAGCAAAGAATACCGGCAATCCGGCTGAGCGGCAGGCTTTAGTAAGTTTTACCACATTTGGCAAGGTACCAGCCTCTTCCACGGGACCCCGGTAACATTCAAGCATGTCAAAAACAACAAGACCGGTCTCCCCTGCTGCCAGCCGGTCGTCATCGAAAGCAATACGCCTCCCAACCACCATCAATTTCCCCTCTAAATCAATTTGCACACGCGACGCTGTAGCTACTGAACCAACAATACACAACGCTTACTTATTATGCTTGCCGAGCAGCTGGTCCATATAATTGTCTCCCAGCTGAACGAAGTTGAATGGAAATCAGAGACTCCATTAAAGTGTCACCGGCCTCCTAAAGTTCAGCTCAACCGGCTGGCAGTGGCGTTGGAATATCTAAAATCAACTCGCCGGCGAGAACCGGCGGCAAACCACATGACCATTGCTTCGTAAACCAGATTTTTGCTAGCCTGACCTGAGGCAGGGTGGTTCAGTCACGGTCGCCAAGCCAATGGAGTTAGTGACGATGGTAATGAATGCTCCCAAGCGCTTGAGCGACATGAGATCTGGCTTGGAGGGACTTTGGCATCCGGAAAAAATGAAGGGTCGGCTCTGCAGTACTGGCAAACTCCATAAGCCTCATCCGCAGGCCTGCCTGTCTCCGCCCGCGATTCGGCTGATTATGACTGTGGTGTCTAATTTCCTGCAACTACCACTGCTCTGGCTGAAGATCTTGGCGCATGAGCCAGAAATATCATGAGGCGAATAGGAAACAAAACTGTTCCCGGGCAATACCAGGGTCTCGGTGCCAGGACCCGCCTTGATGGGCGGAATGAGGGTGCGTTTCGTCTCAGTGTTGAAGATGCTTTAGCCTCGCTCAACAGCTCTCCCGTTGGCCTCGAAGACTCCGAGGCCGATCGCCGGAGTAGCATATTTGGTTCCAACTCTCTGCCATCTCCCCATCGACGACGGATAATCGTGGAACTCGGTACTCAACTGGCCAACATGTTTGTAGTCGTATTAATGGTTGCTTCCGGTCTCACATTTCTGATCTATTTTCTCAGTTCTCCCCGCGATATTTCTAATTTGGACCTTGCGTTGGGAATTCTTGGAGTTGTGGTGCTCAACGCTTTGATCGGTTTCGCCCAAGAATATTCTGCTGAGCGGACTGCCGAGGCGCTCCAAGCTATGCTGCCGCAAACTGCGAAAGTGCTGCGTTCTGGTGTGCTAGACGAAATTCCCGCAGAGGAGCTGGTCCCAGGCGATGTCGTGGTGTTGGAAGCTGGCGACACAATTTCTGCGGATTGCCGGGTGATCGAGGCGCGAAACCTCTCGGTGGAGATGGCTGCGCTCACCGGAGAAAGTGACCCTGTTGCCCGTACCGATGACGCAGACACTGTAAACCTGAACCGTGTCCACGCCCGCAACTGCGTTCCCATGGGCTCGTCAGTTGTAACCGGGGATGCTAAGGCGGTTGTTATCGCCACCGGCCTTGACACTGAATTCGGACACATTTATTCAATGACAGCAGCAGTCCCTATAGAGGCAAGCCCATTACAGCGTCAAGTGACTGGCATGGCTCGGCGGGTCGCAGCTATCGCGATTGCAGCCGGGGCTCTTCTATTTTCTTTGCGTTTGATAATGGGACATCCCGCGGCACTCTCATTTGTGTTTGCGCTTGGCGTCATGGTGGCACCCGTACCCGAAGGCTTGCCCGCAACGCTCTCGGTTTCGTTGGCAATTGGGGTCAGACGCATGGCACGACGCAATGCCCTGATCAAGCGGCTTGCAGCGGTTGAGGCCCTTGGGTCGACGACAGTTATCTGTACCGACAAAACTGGAACCCTCACTAAGGCTGAGATGACTGTTCAGCAGATTTACAGCTCCGCAAAAGTATTCTCCGTAAGTGGCATCGGTTATGCCCCGATTGGCGAAATGGAGACTGTCGACGAGGTTCGGGAGCTGCTGCGTGTCGGTGTTCTTTGTACCAACGCGAGACTAATTCCTCCTGAAGGTGAATCTGAGTGGAGGGTGATCGGCGACACAACTGAGGGTGCGATCGTAGCAGTTGGCGCCAAGGCCGGCATAGACAAGGCGGCGGAGGAGAGACTTGCACCACGGGTTGGCGAGTTTCCATTCGATGCTGACCGCAAACTCATGACTACAGTGCATCAGGTGGGCAGCAATTTTGAGGCGTACGTAAAAGGATCGCCCCAGGCCGTTCTCGGCCGCTGCACCAATATTTGGTGGAATGGAAAGTCGATTCCTCTAGATCCGGGTATTTCCCGTGAGGTTACGAAAGCTAATGACGCCATGGCTTCACACGCATTGCGTGTCTTGGCAGTCGCCAAGCGAGAAGTCCCGTCAAGCCAAGCCGATCAGGACCAGGCGGAGCACGGGCTCACGTTTCTCGGCCTGTTGGGGATGATGGATCCGCCCCGCACAGAGGTCATTGCGGCGGTAAAGGCATGCGTGCACGCAGGAATCAGGATCTACATGGTAACGGGAGACTATGGTCTCACCGCCGAAGCGGTCGCCCGGCAGATTGGCATCATAGGGAGCGGTCCAGCCCGAGTAGTGACCGGAAGCGAGCTTGACAACACAGACGATGACGTATTAGGTAAGGCCCTAAAAGGCCACGAGCACATCATATTTGCCCGGGTCCGTCCGGAGCAGAAGCTTCGCATCGTCACCGTTCTTGAACAACTCGGAGAGATTGTGGCAGTTACCGGAGATGGCGCGAACGACGCACCCGCCTTAAAGAGGGCCAGCATTGGCGTTGCAATGGGAGAGGGCGGAACTGATGTCGCACGTGCAGCAGCAGTCATGGTGCTTCTGGATGACTCATTTGCCTCCATAGTGGCCGCGGTCGAGCTGGGTCGGGCGGTTTACCAAAATATTCGCCGTTTTTTGGTTTATCTTTTCAGTCATAACCTTGCTGAATTGGCACCGATTCTCGCGGCGACCGTGATTGGTTTTCCGCTTGTTCCACTTAGTGCATTGCAGGTCCTCGCAATTGACCTAGGCTCTGATGTTCTTCCCGCTCTCGCCCTGGGAGCAGAGCTGCCTGAGGCTGACACCATGAACCGGCCACCGAGTCCACCTTCCGAACATCTCTTTTCCTGGTCAGTAGTAAGACGTTTCCTGTTTTTGGGCTCTATCCAGTCCGCAGGGGTAGTATTTGCGTTTTTCTGGCGGATCCACACCGGGCACATGCCCTTTGCCAGCTTTGATGCCGCCAACCCAACCTACCGAGAGGCTCTGACAATGACCCAGGCAGGAATAGTCGTAAGCCAGTTCTTCAACAGTTTCGCAGTGCGCACAGAACGGGAAAGCATTCTTCGAGCTGGGATTTGGTCGAACCCCCGGCTGGTTGTCGCGGGAGGGATTGCTTTGGGAATCATGGCGTCAATAAGTTACGTGCCCTTGTTGCAATCGGTGTTCCATACCGCTCCGCTAAAAGTTTCCGACTGGCTTATAATCGTAGGTTTTGGTCTCTTACTGCTTCTTGCCGAAGAGGGGCGCAAGGCTTGGAATCGACGCCGAAGTCTGGTGAGCGCCTGATTTAGAGATTCACCACCTGTGTGGCTTCCGCTTTGTAGCGGAATATGCAGTGTGCCGACAAAACGTACTAGCTACTTTGTGACCGCACACTGCCAGGAAGTGACGAAGAAGTGATGCTGAGGAAACTGGGCGAAACATGTCATACAGTGCATGATTTCTGAGCTTTTCCTTATAAATACCTAAGTTTTTGCTTATGGTCGTCCCTGTTCCTCGAACAAACGGTGACACGCGGTCAAGTTTGTTATATCGTCTAAAGCAATGAACTCAAATCTTCAACCCCCAGACCGCAACCTTGCCCTTGAACTTGTCCGTGTCACTGAAGTGGCGGCTCTTTCTGCTGCCCGCTGGATGGGACGCGGGGACAAGAACGGAGCAGACAATGCTGCAGTAGAAGCCATGCGAGTAGTCCTGCATACCGTGTCTATGGACGGATTAGTCGTAATTGGCGAAGGTGAAAAAGATGAGGCTCCAATGCTCTTCAATGGCGAGAGAATTGGTGACGGATCTGCGCCCCAGGTGGACATTGCGGTTGACCCAATTGACGGCACAACCCCAACAGCAATGGGTCGTGGAGGCGCACTCTCGGTCATCGCAGTCTCGGAGCGCGGAACTATGTTCAACCCGGGCCCGTGTGTCTATATGGAAAAACTAGCAGTGGGTCCCGAGGGAGTCGGGTCTATAGATCTCAATCTGAGTCCCACGGAAAACCTTCGTGCGCTTGCAAAGGTTAAAGGGGTTTCGATTAGAGACCTGACGGCGGTAATTCTTGACAGAGATCGGCACAGAGACCTGATCGATGAAGTTCGTACCGCTGGTGCGAGGATACGGTTGATAACCGACGGTGATGTTGCCGGGGCAATATCCACGGCCTGGCCCGAATCCGGATCGGACATTCTCTTCGGGATCGGTGGCACACCCGAAGGAATCATCGCTGCCGCAGCACTCAAATGCATGGGGGGAGAAATCCAAGGGCGCTTGTGGCCGCGAAACGAACAGGAGAAGAAGGCGGCCCAGGATCTTGGCTACGACTTCGACAAGGTTCTCATGACAAATGACCTTGTCAGTTCCAATAACTGCTTCTTTGCGGCAACTGGAGTCACTGACGGCGAACTGATGCGTGGTGTCAGATTCAGCTCAACAGGCGCTTTTACACAGAGCCTGGTAATGCGCTCGAAATCAGGAACAGTCCGCAGGGTTGACGCACATCACCGCCTGGAAAAACTCCAGGAGTTTAGCGTCATCCCATTCGCATGATCGATCAACCAGCCGTATGCATTGGCAGGCCTAGAGCCACAGTTTTGAAAAAAGCTTTCCAGGATCACAGGTGCCACCACGTAAGAAGCCTCAACATGGGCCAGTTCCAGGCGATATAGGAGTTCCCTAACCACTAGAGACCCTATTCCCAGCCGGCGCAGATCTTTCTGCACCACGACTGCCCGCAAAAGTCCAACGGCCGAGTGGTGATTTGCGCTTCCGCATGCGACCAGCTGCCCCTGGTTATATATGGATACAACTGTATGTTCCTGCCCGCCGCACCTAAAACGCACATCGTCGCAAGGCCAAAAGAGCGAAGGTGAAATCCCATGCTCGGCCACCATCTTGTAAATGGCGAGATCTCCAGATGAGTGCGTGAACACCTCCAGCGACATGCCGGCTTGATGCACCCGTCTTGGGGACTCGAATCGGAAGTCGCTATAGAGTTCCCAATATGCCTGTGCATGACTAATCATCATTTCGAAGGAGTCCACGCTCTGACTAAAAAGCACCGACTTGATAATCTTGAGCGCAGCGGCAATATCAGCGCTGTCCGCAGGATCCATCAGCGTCACGTGAGGCACATAGGGCCGAGTATTCGGTTTATATAATTCGGACGAAACCAGCCGGGCCTGCAAGGAAGCCATCTCGGCAAGCCCAGTGCCACCCACGGAAAGATAGAGCACAGGCGATACTGGGTAGAAGGTTCCGGCAGGTCCCACCTCGAATTCGTATGGGGCAGTCTCGGCCGCAATCTTTCGCAAGCGGTAGATTTCATCACCAACATCTTTGAGATACAGATTGGCAGGTGGCACCAGTGTTATATGCGGTGAAATTCTGTCGATCCCAAACCCGCCTAAAGAAGCGCGCAGGCCATCGACCTTGTACGCATTTGGCACAGAAAAATGGTGAATTAGCCCAATCCGGTATCTTTTCATGCGCCTCCTCTAGAACCGGTTAGTTCCAAGGCCCAATTTACCGCAATCGAAACTACCTGATCACAGCTCCGTGCGTTGCCGCCAGTTCAAGACGAACATGGGCTCTTCTGAGGGCCGCCTCAACTCCGGCATCGTTGGAGTGTCTGAGAGTCTCCTCAGCTCTTGCCAAGGCAGCCTGAGCCCGCTCTACGTCGATATCAGCCGGAAGCTCAGCAATATCTGCAAGCACCCTCACCACCGAATTCGCCACATGCACAAATCCAGCATGGACAGCAGCCTTTTGCAGCTCGCCCGTGATGGTCGTCACTGTCACAACGCAGGGCTCGATGTTTCCAATGAAAGGTGCATGCCCAGCCATAAATGCGATGTCACCGTTGCCGGATCGCAAAACCACCATTGTGGCGTCGCACTTGATCAAAGTGCGCTCTGGAGTAACCAGCGAGAAGGGAAAGGAGTTAGCCACTGATTAGCCTTCCTGCAGTGACTTTGCCTTTGCCAAAACATCCTCGACGCCACCGACGTTTAGGAATGCCTGCTCAGGAATGTCATCGAGTTCGCCGTTCACCAATGCCTCAAAGGACTCGATGGTCTCCTGGATCGGCACATATATGCCCTTGAGACCCGTAAACACCTCACCAACGAACAGCGGCTGGGATAGGAACCTCTGAATCTTTCGGGCACGATACACCGTCACCCTGTCCTCTTCGGAGAGTTCGTCCATTCCCAATATTGCAATTATGTCCTGAAGCTCCTTATACCGCTGGAGAACCTCCTGGACACGAATGGTTATGTTGTAGTGCCTATCGCCAACTATGTGGGGGGCAAGCACGTTCGAAGTCGAAGCAAGCGGGTCGACGGCCGGGTAGATACCAAGGGAGGCAATCTGACGCGAAAGCTCAGTCGTGGCATCAAGGTGCGTGAAGGTGGTGAATGGAGCGGGGTCTGTGTAGTCGTCCGCAGGAACATACACAGCCTGGAGCGATGTAATGGACCGGCCTTTAGTGGAAGTGATGCGCTCCTGCAAAGCACCCATTTCATCAGCCAACGTCGGCTGATAACCCACGGCCGCAGGCATACGCCCAAGCAGGGTCGACACCTCAGAACCAGCCTGGACAAAACGGAAAATATTGTCAATGAACAGTAGAACATCCTGTCCTTTGACATCCCGGAAGTATTCAGCCATCGTCAAAGCTGAAAGAGCGACACGAAGCCGGACTCCGGGCGGCTCGTCCATCTGGCCGTAGACCAGGGCCGCCTTTTCTATGACGCCCGACTCCTGCATTTCCAACCAAAGGTCAGTACCTTCTCTGGTGCGCTCGCCGACACCGGCAAACACTGATACACCACCATGGTGCTGAGCAACTCGGTTGATCATTTCCATGATCAGAACTGTCTTCCCCACACCGGCACCACCGAATAATCCGATCTTCCCACCCTGGACATAGGGCTCAAGGAGGTCAATGACCTTGATACCGGTCTCGAACATCTGCGCGCGTGGCTCCAGGTCAGCAAAGAGCGGCGCGTCCCTGTGGATTTGCCAGGTGTCCTCGATACCAGTTTCTATCTTGTCGACGTCCAGAGGCTTGCCAGTCACGTTGAAAACATGACCCAGGACGCCGGATCCCACAGGCACAGAAATGCCTTTCCCGGTGTTGCGCACCACTGTGCCACGTCTAAGTCCGTCAGTAGGCTTCAAACATACACAGCGGACACGTCCCTCACCGATTTGCTGGGCGACCTCGGCGATAATGGTCACTGTGTCGCCATCCACCTCGAGATCCATTTCAACTGCCATATTAATTTCAGGTATGAACTCTGGTGGAAACTCTACGTCCACAACAGGACCTGCAATTGCGACCACTCGGCCGTCTTCAGTCTTGATTGCCATGTCAGCCACGGTACTCATTGCACAAAGCTCCTATCAATAGCGTGGAAAGCACCTTCGGTAGATATTACGATTAGGGTTCGAAATTTAGACACCGACAGGCCTCTCACTGGAATAAGTCAGCAGGTAAGACTCGTCAATTGTCTTCGAACCAGCCCCAAGCGCCTCGGCCCCACCCACAATCTCTGTTATTTCGGTGGTAATGGCGTCTTGACGGGCTCTATTCATGACGCGGCTCAGAGTCTTGATTAACTCCTCAGCATTGTCGGATGCCGCTTTCATCGCCCTCTGCCTCGCCGCATGTTCAGCCGCAGATGCCTCGAGCAGAATTGCAAATATGGTCTCTTCCACAAACATTCGAAGAAGCGGCTCGACAATTGCCTCCGGGGACGGTTCGATCTCAAAGTCAAGCGGCAGAACGTCTTCACGAGAGCCAAACTTATCCGGATCAAGTGGAAGCAGCCGCGTTATCTCGAGCTGCTGATTCCCAGCAGAGTAGAACCGATTCGAAACAATGTCGAAGCTTTCGACCTCGCCCGACTCATAGGCCGCCAGGATCGGCGCAGCGATCTGCCTAGCCTGATCGTAGTTAGGGCGATCTGTCACCTGAGTAAATGAAGCGTCGATCGGCACCTCTCGATATTTCAAATAACTGTTTGCCTTGCGGCCGACGGCAACCAGAAAACTACCCTTGCCTGCTCTTTGGAACGCTTGGATCTGCCTCTCAGTTGCTCTCAAAACCGAAGAGTTATAAGCTCCGCACAAGGTCCTATCAGCGGTTATAGCTAAAATCCCCTTTTTATCTGCAACTGGAGGCGCCCCCAAGAATACATTCTTTGGCAGGCCCGACGACGCGGACAGATCACGGACGACTCCAACCAACTCTTCGTAATACGGCCTGGCTGCCGATATCCGCGCCATTGCTTTGACAATGCGCGAAGCAGCAATCAGCTCCATGGCCTTAGTAATCTTTTTGGTTGACTGGACGCTCTTGATGCGCCTTCGGAGAATTCTCTCCTGACCACCTGCCACTTTGGTTATGCTCCCTTTACGGTCGAATCATCAAAGCCAGCTTTGAACTCAGCGATAATTTCGTCGAGTACTGCAGTGTCTGGCATTGCGCCCGTCTGTTTGATTGTCGAAAGGATGTCACTGTGACGGGCCCTGAAAAGCTCTATCAGCTGCAGCATGAAATGAGGAATCGCTGCCAAGGAGATGTCATCCACCTTCCCTGACGTGCCAGCGTAAATTGAAATCACCTGCTCCTCAACGGGCACGGGGGCATTCTGCTGCTGCTTCAGGATTGCGGTTAGACGATATCCTCTGTCGAGCTGCGACTGTGATACCTTGTCGAGTTCAGAGCCGAAAGTTGCAAATGCTTCAAGCTCACGGAACTGTGCCAAGTCAAGCTTCATGGTTCCAGAAACGGACTTCATAGCCTTGATCTGAGCGGCACCACCCACCCGTGATACGGAGATTCCTACGTCAATGGCGGGACGAACGCCGGAATAGAAGAGATCGGAGTCCAAGTAGACCTGGCCATCTGTAATCGATATGACGTTGGTGGGAATATACGCAGAAACATCGCCTGCTTTCGTCTCAATTATCGGAAGTGCAGTCAGCGATCCTCCGCCCTTTGCATCCGAAAGCTTCGCAGCACGCTCCAGGAGACGTGAGTGTAGATAAAACACGTCGCCGGGGTACGCCTCGCGTCCTGGCGGCCTTCTCAACAGAAGCGAGAGCTGCCGGTAAGCCTCAGCCTGCTTGGAAAGGTCATCGTAAACAATGAGAGCATGCTCTCCCGACTCCATCCAGTGCTGGCCCATTGCACATCCCGCATATGGTGCGAGGTACTTGAAAGGTGCCGGATCAGACGCCGGAGCAGACACGACCACCGTGTACTCCATTGCACCGTGCTCCTCGAGCACTGCCACCGCGGATGCGACGGTCGATCCTTTTTGCCCGATCGCCACGTAGATGCACTTAACTCCGGCACCCTTTTGGTTGATGATCGTGTCGAGAGCGATCGTCGTCTTGCCGGTTTTGCGGTCTCCAATGATCAGCTCACGCTGACCGCGACCGATGGGCGTCATGGAGTCAATGGCTTTGATACCAGTCTGGAGCGGCTCGCTAACTGGCTGACGGGCAGTTATGCCGGGGGCCTGGACCTCAAGACGCCGCGTTGCACCAGAGTCGATTGGCCCCTTTCCGTCGATAGGTTCACCCAGAGCATTCACTACGCGGCCGAGTAGCGCGTCACCAATAGGCACGGATAGAATTCGGCCGGTCGCCCTTACCATCTGTCCCTCGTCAATACCAGAAGTATCTCCCAGAATGACCGCTCCTATGGACTCTTCATCCAGGTTCAGCGCCAAGCCGAATTTGCCCGACTCAAACTCCAATATCTCATTAACTGCTGCGTTAGGCAGCCCAGAAATACGTGCGATACCGTCACCTATCTCGAGGATATGCCCGACTTGTTCCGCCTCAATGCCAGATTTGTAATCCTCTATATAAGTTTTTACCGCAGAGGCAATATCATTAGCGTTGATGGTCAACTCAGCCATCAGTTTCGCTCCCTTGATTTGACTGTGGCCGAAAGGCCAAGACGTACGCGAAGCTGTTCAATTCTCGTTCGAACACTTCCATCAAAAACGGTGTCCCCAATTACTGCAACTACCCCACCCACCAGTGAAGGGTCGACACTCGTTCGCATTTCAACTTCAACACCGACGGCTCTGGACAAAGCCGCAGTTATCTGATCTTTCTGGTCTTGAGTAAGTTCAGTAGCGGACTTTACTACTGCGATCCTGCGGTTTCGCAACTCCGCTGCCCGAGCAACCACCGAATCTAGAACTTCAACAAAATCTCTCAACCTGTCAATCGAAGCGGCAAACTCCGCAATCCGAAGTGTCATCGGGTGGCACCTGCCCGAAAGCAGTGCAGTGACCAGAGACTTCCTTTGATCAGGCACCGATCCGACCCCAGACAGAACTCTTCGGATCCGCATGTTCGATTCGACAATGCGTGCGAACCTGAAGAGCTCCTCCTCGACCAGTTCGAGAGCGTCAGTGCCTTGAAGCGACTCCAACAGAGCCTGTGAGTATCCGGCAATCCTGCCAGTCGTGGCAAAACCGCCGTCAAGGGAGAACACCTCGTCCCCACTGATCAACCTGACCAGGTCACTGATGGTGTCAACAATTGCTCTCGGGTTCTCAGTTCCAACAATCGTTTCAAGCAGTTGAATAGCCAGAACGTCAACCTTGGATGCGAGCAAATCACCCAAAATAGCCTGTCTCTTCCTCGCAGGTATTGAAGGATCCGAAACAACCTCAGCCAACATCTCCTGGGAATCCAGGATCGTATTGAAGGCCCTCAGATCGTTAACGACCTGGTTGTACTTGTCAGATTGGCTCGCCAGGTACAGAACACCCTGGGCATATCCCCTCAACGACTCTCTCACGCCTGCATAGCTCCAATCTCGGAGATAAAGGAGTCAATCAGACTCTGAGAAGCAGCCCTGTCAACCTCGGCATCTATTATCTTTTCAGCCAACTCGAGAGCTAGAGACCCCACTTCGCTTCGAAGCTCAGCAATCACCCGCTGGCGCTCGATTCTAAGGGCCTCTTCATTGCGTGACCGCAAAATTGCCAAATCCTCCTCGGCCTTGGCCAAAAGATCCGCCCGCAGGGCTTCTCCCGTCTGCCGCGCTTCGTCGAGAATGTGGGTGGCCTCTCTCTTGGCCTGCGCCAACTGCTCACGGTACTCTTCAAGAGTCCTTTGTGCCTCAGCGCGAGCCAATTCAGCTGCATCAATGTCATTCCTGATTTTCGCCGCCCGGTCCGCCATCATCTTCTTCACGGGCGGGTAAGCCCATTTACCGAGAAGAAGCAAAAGCAACAGGAACGAAAGCACCGACCAGATGATTTCTCCGGTCGCGGGCAAAATAGGGTTGGATGAATCAGCTGCAATAATTACGGTAGTAATCATTACCCGGTGTACTTAAGTAGAACGAATACAACGAAACCAATAAGGGCAAGGGCCTCTGCCAGGGCGAAACCAATAAACGCAAGGCTTCGGACCGGACCGGCCATCTCTGGCTGGCGTGCAATTGCTGAGATAGCACTGCTAAAGATTAAACCGATTCCAATACCTGGCCCAAGAGCTGCAAGGCCGTACGCAAGACCGGCACCGATCTCCGCAAGACCTTTTCTCAGGTCAGGATTTGACGCAGCGGCCGCTGTAACGGCCAACATAACATTAAACACCCGAAAACCTCCTAATGGGCTGGGTGGGCCCGCACCAATTAGCTAACAATAACTACTGATCGTGACTTGGGGAGACTTTCCCCGGTAGAACTCTAATCCACTCGGGATCTTCGTTCTAAATGATTGGAGAGATTTTACATCCCCACAATCAAACTTCTATCTGACCTTGACCGATTATGATTACTTCCTCTCTCTAAGTCGAACCATTGTCAGCAACCCTTAGTGCTGGCTCTTCATTGCCTCGGCAATATACAGAGCAGACAAAATCGTAAAAATAAAAGCTTGAAGGGCACTTACAAAAATCTCGTACCCCGTCAGCGCCGTCAACATGGCAAATGGCAGCGGCAGAATCACCAACCCGATGCTCTTGACAAACATCGCCTCAGAAATAACCGCAAACGTCAGCAGAAGCAAGTGTCCTGCCAAGAGGTTCCCAAAAAGTCGGACTGCCAGGGCAAATGGCCGGACGATAAAGTTAGAGAGTATTTCAAGCGGAACCAGTATCACTAGCAGAGGTCCAGGGACGCCCGATGGAACCACAGCATTCTTGAAATAATGTCCTATTCCCTGCGCCCTGATGCCCACAGTGATAAATGTGAACCACACCATTATCGCCAATGGAGCAGGTACGGACATTCGGGCTGTTGCCGGCATCTGAATAAACGGGATTACTTCGAAAAGATTGGAAAAGAGTATGAAGAAAAAAAGCCCGGTTAAGTACGGAGCCCATGGTGCACCTTCGGGACCCATCACGTCGAGCACTATCGAGTTGTTTATAAAGTCAACCATCGACTCTACAAAGTTTTGGACTCCACTGGGCACAAGTTGCCTTTGACGTCCCGCAAGGTAGAACAGCAGGAGTGTAATCCCAGCTGAAACCAAAGTAATGAGGCCAACTTTGTTCAGCGCAAAAGGCGAGCCGCTAAAGGCTATTGCCTTCCAATTGAGCACATCGGAGATGGGTGGGAAGTTGATTCCAGCTAACAACACCTGACTACCTAACTCCTTACTTATTCTGGCGAAGACCTAAAAAGGTCATTCGAGCTGAAATAGTACTTGCTTCAAAAACTACAAGACCCAGGTGCGTTACAATTAGGGTCAGGCCCAGCGCCCACAAATTCATCCACGATGCAGTCGCGAATGGTATAACTGCCGCACTTAAAAGCGCTAGATCGAATATAAAGCCACCGAACGCCGCTCCCATCAGTGCGGACAAAGAAATCCGCCCCCCCATTTTCATCAGCTTGGCGGTGACGAGAAAGTTAATCAGAATCAAGACAATGGCGTAGGCCGACGACTCAAGTCCTTTGGTCGACCAGATTAAAAAGGAAACCAAGAGCAGAACGGGAGAAAAAAGGGCACCCCACTTCACCATATGGGAAGCCATATGTTGTTCTATAAGTTCGTTTCCAGGTTCCAAACTAAACCCCGCATCTACGCCAGCAACTGACGACATCGCGCCCATTTCTATCCCAGCAGCCACACAGCTTAGTGACTGCAATCATCCGTCGCCGTTGTCAGCTTTGGATCCATCATCAAGCGTCAGATCCAAGTCTGAAGGCACCTCAAGGTCACCTCCCAGCAATTCACCCATTTCCACTGGCTTAATCTGTGACCGACGTATGACTCTACTAGATGACTCGCCATTTTGTAAAAACCTAGAGGAAGATTGGGGAGCGAAAGATTCGTACCACAGCTTAATCACCATACCTGCAATGCCGAAAAACAGAAATCCAAGAGTCAATATCGGAGCTGTGCCAAATTTGAAATCAAGAAACACTCCCAGCAGACAGAAAAGTATCGGCGTTAATACCATTTCAAATGCCTTCACGAATCCATCGCCCATTTGGGACGAATCCGAAGGAACTCTCTCGAAATCCGAGGAGCTCTTGGGCTTGGCTCCTTTAATCATGAAATCAACAATGGCTCTAGTGCGGCTCATTTCCGGACCCTTTTCCTGGCAAAATGACCTCCGTAAGAATCGAGCGTCTCATCTTCAACGGCTGCGCCATCGTCCTTGTCTTTGTCAGGCCTTATAACCAGTTTTGCAAATTTCACCCATAGAGGCTCCCTTTCCCACGCCCTTCTTGGCTTTGAAAATGCTTTGTCCCTGATCGCCGGGTGGAACATCGTATATAGAGAGACACCCAGCGCGGCGGCAATGAACGGCACCAAAGCATTTCCCGTCCTGGTAAATGTAGGTGTGAGCACAAATCCAGAAAGCAAGGCAGTCCAGGCCCACAAGATCAGGACCGAACGCCTGTGGCCATGCCCCATTTGAATCAGGCGGTGGTGAAGATGCTGCTTATCGGGAGTCGAAACTCCGGTCCTCCTGGCCGTTCTGCGAATGATTGCAAAGGCCATATCCACCATCGGCACCCCAAGAATAAAAAACGGGATGAATAAAGGAGCAAAAAAGAAAAAGGTGTCTCCCGAGACATCTGTGGTTCTACCTCCCACCACCGATGTCGATGCAGCCATCAGCAAGCCAAGGAAAAGTGCCCCTGTATCACCCATAAAGATTTTGGCTGGATGAAAATTGTGAGGCAGAAAGCCGATGCAGACTCCCGCCGTTATCACGGCGATGAGAGGACCAATGCTATTTGACGACAAGGCCCCAAGATCCACAAGCCTTTGTGAATAGATGAAAAAACTCCCCGCCGCTATTGCAACGATCCCAGAGGCAAGTCCATCCAATCCGTCAATCAGATTGATCGCATTTGCCATTGCCACCACCCACATTGCAGTCAGCAAAGGAGTGATCGAAGATGAAAGAACTACAACTCCAG
Organism: Actinomycetota bacterium; assembly: GCA_004298555.1. GTDB lineage: Bacteria > Actinomycetota > Acidimicrobiia > Acidimicrobiales > Acidimicrobiaceae > SCQM01. Next base: position 39,835 of record SCQM01000161.1, read on the forward strand.
CAAAAGGAACCTTGAAATAAAACATCGTCACGCCGAAGAAGGTCAGCACGCTGGCGGCAAGAATCTGACCAGCGACCTTTGCTGGCGCAGATACCTCCCGGAAGTCATCAACAAGGCCTACGAGGAACATGACCGTGGCTGCCAGCAGAACTCCTAAAAGTTCAGAACTGCCTCTAAAGAGCCGATTGAACTGCGGGAGCAGATAGGCGACGCCCAGCGCTGCCAAAAATCCCGCGTACATCGAAACACCGCCGATGGTGGCGGTCGGGTGCTGATGTATCCGCCTCTCGTCCGGCTCGACTACCGCCTTGACACGAAATGCAAGATACCGGTTCAGGAACGTGGCAGCGTAGCAGACTAGTGCCGAGACGGCCAGCAAAGTTAGGTATCCGAACACCTAACTCTCACCAGCACTCACTGCATGAAAGGTGGAGGAAACTTCGAGCAAAGCAAGGTCACCTCTTCCGCCGTCTGCGAGACCACTGCCTCATCCGCCCGATCTCGAAGCACACGGCCGATCAACTCGGCGATATATGACATTTCAGCCTCTCCCATCCCGGCTGTGGTCTCCGCCGGCGTTCCAAATCGCAGCCCGCTGGTGACAAACGGAGACCGAGGATCATAAGGGATTTGATTTCGGTTGCAGGTTATGCCAGCCCGGTCCAATACCTCCTGCGCCTCTTTGCCGGTCAACTCTGAGTCAAAAGCCCTTAAGTCGGCCACGATCATGTGAGAATCGGTACCGTTTGAAACTAGCCGAAAGCCTTGATTTTCCAGGGCGCTGGCAAGCATTTTGGCATTGGCCAACACCGCCTTCTGGTATCGGACGAACTCTTCCGAGCTGGCCTCTTTGAATGCAACAGCCTTCGCGGCGATTATGTGCTCCAGCGGTCCTCCCTGCAGACCCGGAAATACTGCCTTGTCAATAGCAGGCGCGAGCTCTTCGGTGCATAGGATCGCTCCGCCTCTCGGGCCGCGCATAGTCTTGTGCGTCGTGAAGGTGACAACATCAGCACCTAAATTCTTGCCGGATCTCGACGAGCCGACCGGAGACGGGTAGACGCCAGCCGCGATCAAGCCTGCAACGTGTGCGGCATCAAACATAAGGTAGGCACCGACCTCGTCTGCAATCCTGCGCAAAGGCTCGATCTCAATGATTCGGGTATAGGCGGTGGCTCCAACGACGATTAATTTTGGCCGTTCGCTTCTAGCGAGACGATAAAGGTCTTCAAGATCGATGCGTTCGCCGTCAGGCCCTGCCGGGGTGACTCCATAAGAGACAAAATTGTAAAGCTGTCCTGAAAAGTTGACCGGGGATCCGTGAGTGAGATGGCCTCCCTGATCGAGCCGCATAGCTAAAACCGTATCTCCCGGACTCAGAAGAGCCAGGTATACAGCTGCATTTGCATTTGCTCCAGCATGAGGTTGAACATTAGCATGATCCGCCCCAAAAAGCGTTGCCAGCCGGGTGCGGGCCAGCTCTTCTACGCGGTCTATGAATTGGTTGCCACCGTAGTAGCGCTTTTTGGGATAGCCCTCCGCATACTTATTGGTGAGAACCGAGCCCGCTGCCTCCAAAACCGCCTTCGAAGTGAAGTTCTCAGAAGCTATCAGCTGCAGCGTAGAGCTCTGTCTCCACACTTCTAGATCAAGTATCGCTCCCAACTCGGGATCTTGCACCGAAGTAAGAGGGTAAAAGCGACTGTAGTCGGACATTAATCGAGGCCTTCCTGTGGTGACGCCACAACATCTTAACTCTTCGCTTATAACAAAGCCTCTTTGAATTCTACTATTGTTAATCGCCCAATCCGAAGGCATGAGCGATTGCTTGTCCAGAAACCGCCCCTTCGCGTATGAGCCGGTAGCCTGCTTTCGAGACTTCAACTACGGTCGAGGCGGACGCAGATCTTGCATGTTCGTCGAGAACGACCGATAGCCCTCTGCTCAAGGAACTGGTGCCGAAAGCCTCCAGAACTTCTTGACCGCTTTCGAGAACAGTTTTGGAGTGCTCGTTTGCACTCGTAGCCACAATAGGTCCCACCCTGGTGGCAATTTGACACAGTCTGGAGTCCGCAGGCAAACGTATACCAACAGTTCCAGCAGAAAAAAATCGATCACAAACTGCTCCGGGGATCAGAGGCAGAACTACCGTCAACGGACCGGGCCAGAACGTGTCAATCAATTTTGAGATTCTTTGATCACCGAGGATTTCCAATGGCACCAGGGAAGTCAGCTGCCTCCGGGAACCAATGATCACCGGCATCGCGACTGATGCGTCACGGCCCTTGATGGAAGCAATGGAATCAAGCGCATCACAGTCTCCAGCACAGCCGATCAGCCCAAACACCGTATCCGTAGCCAGAGCTACAATTTTGCCAGAGAGCAGCTCACCGGCAAGCAGATCGATCAAGGCATCGAATGAAATCAGTTCAGGATTGACTAGCTGAGGCTTCACAGACAGATAAGCATAGAGCAATCAGCTACACCGTGACGGTGCTCTGTCATAACAAGCTCAGGCGATGGCCGCCTCTGGGTCCGAAAATACAACCACGCAGTTTTGGCCACCAAACCCGAAAGCATTCGCGACTGATGTGCGAACTTCCAGGGGCCGCGCCTTGTGGGGGACATAGTCGAGATCACATTCAGGATCCGGAAAGTCAAGATTTATTGTCGGAGGCACAATGTTGTCACGGATGGAAAGCGCGCACACCATAGTTGCAAGGGCACCCGCAGCGCCGATCATGTGGCCTACCATCGACTTGGGGCTGGACACTGCAACCTCATCAGCAGCCTTGCCAAACACGCTGCGTATAGCGGCACTTTCCACCCGGTCGTTCGCCTTGGTCGATGTACCGTGAGCACAAATGTAATCCACTTCCTCAGGGCGTACTCCTGACCTCTGCAACGCCACAGAGATAGAAGCCCTGGTCATTTCCCCATCAGGATTTGGAGCGCTGACATGAAACGCATCTGCAGTCAAAGCGCCTCCAGCAACTGCTGCGTAGGGAGCCTTGCCCCTTGCGCGAGCGTGAACAGCTGACTCAAGAACAGCCACTACAGCTCCTTCACTGAATACGAATCCATCGCGTCTTGAATCGAATGGCCGGCTGGCAGCAGCCGGATTGTCGTTATTTTTAGACAACACTCCCATGGCGTTCAGGCCCGCAAACATTACCGGAGTAATTCCAGCATCAGTGCCCCCACAGACCACGACGTCAGCTTCATCAGAAAGTATCAGGCGCTTTGCCTCCAGAATGGCATAAAGTCCGCTCGCGCAGGCCAAAGCGCTTGCGGTTACGGGACCGTGCAGCCCAAGATCGATCGACACCTCGCAGGCTGGCATATTGGTGAGCGAAGACGAAACGAAGTGCGGATGTATTTGGCCCCGGTCTGGATCAAGAAGGCGACGGGTGGACTCCTCAACCGTGTCAAATCCAGCCACGGCACAGTTGATCACCACTCCGATGCGCGTCAGATCTTCCGACTCAAGGTTCAGACCAGCATCAGCAACTGCTTCGCGGGCAGCCGCTACCGCAAAATGCGTAAAACGTGCTGACCGCCTCAGCCGTTTGGTCGTCAGGAGCGACGCGGGGTCAAAGCCTTTGACTTCGCCTGCTATTCTGGTAGGCAACCCGTTGCTCTCAAAGGCTGTGATCCGCGCAATTCCAGACTGCCCGGCTAACAGGTTCCGCCAGGTCGTCTCGCGGTCGTTGCCTACAGGGGTAACCGCGCCCAGTCCCGTGATTACCGCCTGTTGCCTCTCTCCGCCTCCTGTCATATCTGGGACCGCGACATTTTCCGGGCATGAATGAACCAACTTAGCATTTGACAGGTTTCCTTAATCTTGTGATCTTGCCAATATTCGTAACATTCAGATGTGTCAGCAACCGGCATCAGAATCGGCTCGCTCGCGCCGGTATCGGATCCTTTATAACCTGGAATCCGGCGCCACTGATAGCCCACACGCGAGAGTTATCAAAACCTACGCTACGCCCAACGCCGCTAGTGCCCAACGCCGAAATCACGTCGCAGTCTGCGCTAAGGTCGTCAAGCACGTAAAGTGCCTCCAGAAGTCCCATCAATGTATTCAGCAACTGGGCCGCCGCTCCTGCAATGGATTAACTCCCTAACGGATACTTCAAAATTGCATAATTGATTTATCCTAATCCAGCGCCTTAGCCCATGCCAACCAAATCTCAATCCGGTCCATTCGACATAACCTTCTGACCTTAGGTATAGCCTCTGGCGAATGCTCGCAAGGTCAGCCTTTCTTCAAAGTGCGTCTCTCATAAAGTATTCGCCAAGAGCCAAAATCGACTAGCGGCTTCGCCCTAAGCGCGATCCTTTGCCGCCATCACTGACGGGAATTGCCGCGCAGAGCGATCAAATCGGTCAAACAGTACCAATTCTTTTCGTCTATCCCCATAGATAGTTCAACCAAGTTATTGTTGAAACGAAACACCAGAAGTTCGCGATGAAAGGAGTCCTGGCTTTGAGAAATCACATGGAAGCGGTATTTAGGGTGTTTGAAACACCTTTTGCACCCTTCAGCGTGGCATTTGATTCTAACGGCACGCTAATAATGGCATCGGGATTCACATCCAAAATGGAGGAGATCGGCGAACTGCTGCCTGGCCTAAGAATGGTCAGAACAGGTAACGGCAAAGTTGAGTTGGCCTCGGAAGCGGTACAAGAGTACCTGGAATGCTATTTCGAGGGAATGCCATCAGCTACGGTTACGAATCTTGGTCCAATTCCGGGGGGAACTGATTTTCAAAGGACCGTCTGGCGGGAAATTAATAAAATTCCTTTTGCCTCAACAGCGAGTTACAAGCAAATAGCAGACAGAATAGGCCGGCCGAATAGTTTCAGGGCGACGGGCACGGCATGCGGAGCCAACAAGCTGGCGCTATTCATTCCCTGCCACCGCGTCGTGCACGCATCTGGGACAATGGGGAACTACAGGTGGGACGCCCGGCTAAAGGAAAGACTCCTACGCCACGAGAAATCCATGTCGGGCTAGAGGCGACCAGTATCTGTGCAAGCAGAAACTGCAGCCTAACCATCTGCCGACTCCCGGATATTCCATCCGTTCCCGTCCCGATCTTTAAAGGCCGCATAGTTTCCCAGGATCCTGTCTCAACACTTCTGTGGCCGACCTTGCATCCACCCAGCCTTCAAGCATCTAACAGCTTCCCCGTTTGCGTTATCTCTCCCACCCTAACGAAGGGGGCTTTGTCGCGCAGATCGACAAACTGATTCAAGCACGGAACCTGCTACAGTTCCTGGATCCTAGCTATCGAACCAGGTGACCTCAGGGATGCGGGAAGCTCTCACCGAATGCAAGGCTCTACCGGGCGCATTGTTGCATTTATGGCCATGTCAGTGACCAATCCTGCTCCCTGTACGTTTTGACTGGATTGAGAAGAGCGGTTCTGGTCGGAGACGGGAACCTAGAGAATCCTCAATCCTATAATTGCCATTTGTCTAAACCTTCCTCACTGCCGTATCGGTTGGAGAAAACGCGGCTCTTTAGCGACCTCCTGCTCTCCCAGCCCAGCCGTTCCAGATCCGGCGTCTCTTCCAGATGAGTCACTGGACCGAAACAGAGCCATGCGATTGGACGCACGTGTTCGGGAAGATCCATCAATTCTGATAGATACTCTTCCTGGTAGAAAGACACCCAGCCGACTCCCATGCCCTCATAGGTGGCTGCCAGCCATAGATTCTCTATCGCGAGACAAACCGAATAGAGGCCAGCGTCGTCGATCGTATTCCTTCCCAGCACCGCTGGAGCACCCCGCTTTGAGTCATATGTAACAACTATGCCGAGGCTCGAATCCAGTATTCCCTCGATCTTGATCTTCTCGAAGGTACTCAGCCTGTCGCCCTCAAGAAGATTCGCAAAGGCAATCCTTTCCTGCTCTACATGCTCGGCAAATTTGGCACGCAAAGGCACGTCCTCCACGAGGATGAAGTCCCAAGGCTGGCTCATGCCGACACTCGGAGCCGCGTTCGCTGCGCTAAGTACGCGGGACAGGGCCTCCGGATCGATTGCGCCCCCGTTGAACTGGGCTCGGACATCCCTGCGCCTATAAATTACCTCGTAGAAATCTTGACTTATCACACGAATCACCCTTATCAAGACATTGCACGTATTCCAATGATATGGACACGGAAACACGCTAATATACAAAGCTGCCTAACCACCAAATCAAACCTTAGGATCCATGCAAGATGGCGTTTCAATTGAGTCAGGGATCCCCGAGCCGGTGGACTTTTCCCAAGTCGTCAGCGGGCTCGTCTCTAACCAGTGATCACCCGTCTGTATGTCTCAGCAAACCTTCCCTTGGGTAGGCCTACCTCCGCACCTGAAGCCTCCACCCAGCCTCTGACGAAGGCCGCCGTTTCTTCTGGATTCGACAGCTGGCTCTTATGCTCCAAAATAGCTCTGATTTTATTGTCCACATAGTCCGTGATATCGGTGTAGCAGTTTGGATTTGGAGAAGCCTGCATAATCACGTCCTGTACGGTATGAGCTTCAAGATTCTCGGCCAGGAGTTCAGGAAACGCAAAGGGATTGCGTGCATCCGGGTAGACGGCGCAGATGGTTGCTTCGGCGGCAGCCAGGTGATCAGGGTGGGACGCATAGATACGGTCAAAGTTTCGCTCCGTTGACTGACAAATGACCCGATTCGGCCTGAACTGCCTTATCTTTCGTGCAATATCCTTCCTGAGACCGATAGTGGCCTGAAGCTCACCGTCCCTATACCCGAGAAAGGTTAGGTCGGCCACGCCCAAAATGCCTGCGGCATTGGTCTGCTCCCTCTGCCTTATACTTGGCATCTCAGTGCGTGCTATGCCGGGATCGAATCCGCCAGCATCCCCGTCGGTAATTATGCAATATGCGACAATAGAACCTTCGGAGACCCACTTTGCGACGGTACCCGCTGATCCGAAATCAACATCGTCAGGATGAGCAACTACTACCAAAACTCTTTCAACAGGTTCCAATTCTTCGAAATTTGGCATAGTCATAACTTACTCCAGATCGGCCTGCAACCCTGAACCAAAGCCATGCCACGCCATAGCGTAATTTGCGGCGCCAACCCACAATATAAAGACTAAATTTCATTTGATGACCGACACTGAAAATCTGCGCCTTTCTCCAGGAGATAAAGCTCCTGAACTTTGTCTGGAAAACCAGGATCACAAGACGATCTGCCTAAGCGATTATCTCGGACAAAAGATTGTGCTTTATTTCTACCCGAAAGATCTCACTCCCGGCTGCACCACGCAGGCCAGCGAGCTGACCGCCATTCTCCCCAAACTTCGCAAAGCTGGATATACGGTCTTTGGAGTTTCGCCCGATACACCTGAAAAGCACCGGGACTTCATTAAAAAGATCAACATAGGTTTCGAACTGCTTTCCGATCCGGATAAATCCGTCATGACCCGATGGGGCACCTATGGCAGGAAAGTCATGTATGGCCGTGAAAGCATCGGCGTCATCAGATCCACTTTCGTCATCGACCAACAGGGCGTGATCACCAAGGCCGCATATGCAACCAAGGCTACAGGTCACGCTGCCCGACTTGCCAAGGAGCTGGAGTTGGGCTAACCGGCCCAGAGTACGATCCGGATGATCTCTATAATTGATTTGTGCCCGTTCCCCTGTTGATCTTGATACTTCAATCACCTCCGATCCAACTCTCAGTCCTGCTTACTGGAATTCAAACTGGTCCGCTTTCGTTGGCAGCGCTGGCTGTTGAAATAATTTTTTCTGGGCTTTATCTATGGGGAGTCCGGTCATTAAAAGTCAGGGGAAGGCACTGGGGACGCCTCCGCACCGTGAGCTTCCTCGCCGGTATGGCCGTGGTCTTCATTGCGACAGGATCCGGACTGGCATCTTACGACGATAAAGTTTTTACCGTTCACGTTATCCAGCACCTGCTCCTCATGAATTTCGCACCAATTTTCATCGCACTGAGCGCACCAGCCACGCTGCTGATGCAAGCCTCTAAAAGGCCGGTTCAAACCGCAACAATAAAGTTCCTGCACTCCAAAGTGATTTCGATTCTCACCTTCCCCGTCTTCGCCTGGCTTGCAAATTGGGGCACAATGTACATTTATTTTTTGACTCCCATATACCAATTGTCCATTGAACATCCCCTCTTCCATGACTACGCTCACCTCCAATTCCTGGTTGCGGGCATCATCTTCTGGACAACGCTGATCGGGCTCGATCCAATACGTTGGAAAATGGCATATGGCGCAAAGCTCGCCTATCTTCTGATTGGAATTCCCTTCGGCGCGTTCATAGGAATCACGCTTATGTCGATGAGAACCTCGGTTTCACCCGCACATACCCTTGCAGACGTTCACTCGGGAGGCGCGCTTCTTTGGGTTTTTGACGAAATCTTTACAGTTGCCGCACTTGGAATAATATTTCTTCAATGGGCCAAGCATGAAGAACGCCTTGCCAACAGGGCTGATAGAGACCTTGACCGGCAAATCTCTGAGCAGCAAGGCTGAAGACCGGCAAAAACTTCCAAATAACCAGCGGGTAACATAGTACTTGCTTAAAGATGTTTTCTCAGAATCGAGGTACCCAATGTCAGAGACCGTAATAGTCGCCACGGCCCGAACACCGATTGGCAGGGCATACAAAGGATCGCTTAAAGACATAAGGCCTGACGATATGGGTGGGTTCATTGTCAATGAACTGCTCAAAAAGGTCCCGCAACTTGATCCGGTCCAGATCGACGATGTGATGATCGGTGCGGCTAACCATGTTGGAGAACAATCCTTGAACCTGGGAAGAAATATCGCGGCTCTGGCAGGCCTGCCTGACACTGTTCCAGGCACGACGGTAAATAGATTTTGTGCCTCATCTTTGCAGACGATCCGCATGGCGTTTCATGCTATCGAAGCGCACGAAGGGGAAGTTTTCGTTGCCGGCGGCGTAGAAAGCACCACCAGGACACTTGGAGTTGGATTCGCCGAAAAGGACCTCAACCCAAGATTTACCGATCACTCCCGATCAGATTTTATCAACGAAATGTTCATTCCTATGGGGCTCACGGCCGAAAACGTTGCTAAACAGTTCGGAATAACCAGACAAAGAATGGACGAATTCGCGAAGCTTTCCCAGGATCGTGCGGTTGCTGCGCAAAATAACGGCACCTTCGCCCGAGAAATCACGCCCATCCCGCTCCCCGACGGAACCTTGCTCGCAAAGGACGACGGGCCGAGGCCCAACACTAATCTGGAGGCCCTGAGCCAACTCCCTCCGGCATTCATCGAGAATGGCCTGGTGACAGCGGGAAACTCATGCCCCCTAAACGACGGCGCCGCTGCAGTATTGGTTATGTCCTCGAATAAGGCAAAGGAGTTGGGGATAACCCCGCTTGCCAGGGTGATTGCGTCTTCTGTCTCGGGCTTGGCCCCTGAAATAATGGGAGTAGGTCCAGTTGAAGCCGTCCGGAAAGTCTTGAAACTTTCAAAGATGAGCTTGAGGGATATCGCCACTGTCGAACTCAACGAAGCATTCGCCGCCCAAGTTCTGGCTGTTTGCGATGAACTGGGAATTTCTATTGAAGACCAGCTCAATCCCCATGGTGGTGCCATTGCTCTCGGACATCCCTTCGGAATGACCGGAGCACGCATAATGACCACTCTCATCAATGATCTCCAAATGAGGGATCAACAATTTGGCCTTGAAACCATGTGCGTGGGTGGCGGAATGGGCATGGCAATGATCATCGAAAGGCTTTTGTGATCTCGCCACTTGCCAGATCCGAAAGGAACTCTGAAAAGTCGGACTAACTTTTTTAAGTCATGGCTAATCAAAATTCAACTTCCGAAGATAACAGCCAAGTCAAAAAACCAGAAGAAATACAGACTGTTCTTGTTTTGGTAAGACATGGGAACACGACTACAACGGGAAAAATTCTGCCTGGGCGTTCTCCTGGACTGAATCTCTCCGAGGAGGGGATAGCCCAGGCTGAGGCAGTTGCGGAACAGCTCTCAAAATTGGAAAATGTTGCTGCCGTCTATGCCAGTCCCCTTGAGCGCGCACAACAGACTGCAACGCCGCTTGCGGCGCGACTGGACATGGAAATCCGCACATCTGAGCTGCTTTATGAATGCGACTTTGGCGATTGGACCGGCCGGGAACTAGCTGAGCTTTACAAACTCCAGGAATGGAACCAGGTTCAGCGGTCACCTTCGACATTCCGGTTTCCCAATGGAGAATCGTTCATGGAAATGACAGCGAGGATGGCAAGATTTACCGAATTGATTCAGCAGGACCATTGTGGCAAGATCGTCGTCGCATATTCGCACGCAGACCCAATCAAGACTCTCTTGTGTTCCTCTCTCGGAATGCATCTGGACATGTTCCAGAGACTCTTCATTGCGACATGTTCGGTGTCAGCAATCTCCTTTTCAAACTCCGGAACTTTGGTTTTGGGTAGTAACTGGCAAAAAGACTTTTCAATTAAGGTGCCATAATTGTCGATATCAAAAGATTTCCCATCAGTAGACCATGTGGCGATCGGAGCCTTCGGTGAACCCGGCAAGCGGGTGTTCGTCATCCAGGCCAGGTACCTAGGAGAACTTGTAACCCTGAAGATCGAAAAGGCTCAGGTTGCAGCTTTAGTTCGTCATTTAGGAGAAATGATCCAGGAATTGTCGAGGCCCGGCCACCTGGATGAACCAAGTTCCGTGTTAGTGCCCTATGAAATTGCCTGGTCCGTTGGATCGATCGCAATCTCCTATATCGAAAATCTGGACCAGATCAACCTGCATTTGGAAGAAATCCCGGGCGAAGACGCAGAGCCGTCGTCACTTCAGATTGGCCTTTCAAAGGAACAATCCGCCGAATTGGCAATTCAAGGAGCTCGTCTGATCGCTGCAGGCAGGCCGCTTTGTCCGCTTTGTGGTTATCCACTAGATCCAGATGGTCACGCATGTCCCAGAACAAACGGCCACAAAGCACCGGCTGTCTAGAACACCTGAGCTCGGGTGAGCTTGAGGTGCTCGGGCGCATGCCATATAGCTCCAATGCAACGTTCCTAGTCAAGGTGACGAAAGATTCTGCGGAATGTCAGGGGATTTATAAGCCATACCGTGGCGAGCGGAGTCTATGGGACTTTAAGGGCGGCCTTTTCATGCGCGAGGTCGCTGCCTACAAACTTTCTGAAGCATTGGAATGGGAACTGATCCCAACGACCATTCTCAGAGCGGACGGCCCCTTGGGAGAAGGCAGTCTTCAGCTCTTCATAGAGGCGGATTTCCAAGAACACTATTTCTCCCTGTACGAGAGAAGTGATCTGCACCCCCAGTTCGAGAAGTTCGCCTTGTTCGATATCATTGCGAACAATGCTGACAGGAAATCTGGACATCTGCTGATAGATGGCAACGACCATATCTGGGGGATAGACCAGGGATTGTGCTTTCATTACGAGCCAAAACTCAGAACCGTGATATGGGAATTTGCCGGTGAGCCGATTCCGGAGAATCTCCTCGAAGCGCTGGCGGCCAAACAAAATGACTGCATCAATGCAATTGGAGAGTTCATCAGCCAGCGGGAATTGCAGGCATTTAAAAACCGTGTCGCAAGTGTTCTCAAAAACAAAAAATTTCCGGTTCCGGAACCGGACGCAAGGTGCTACCCCTGGCCGCTCATATAGGCTTGCCGCAGCTCGTTCGAAGGAGCACTACGGCAAGCCCATCTAACTAACCTTTCGATTTGATCGCCTCGATCAGCTTTGGAAGCACTTTGTGAACGTCGCCAACTATCCCAAGGTCAGCAATGGAGAAGATCGGAGCATCGGCATCCTTATTGATCGCGATGATATTCTTCGCCCCTTTCATGCCAACCATGTGCTGAGTCGCACCGGATATGCCGCAGGCAATATAGACCGATGGCTTAACCGTTTTGCCCGTCTGGCCAACCTGATAGGAATATGGAACCCAGCCCGCATCCACAATAGCCCGAGATGCTCCCGGCGCTCCGTTTAAGAGCCTGGCCAGCTCCTCGATCATCTGGTAGCTATCCTGCTGGCCCAGCCCCCGTCCGCCGGAGACCACAACCGGAGCCTCGTCCAGCTTCGGCCCCGAGCGGGCCTCAGTGTGGCTTTGAATGATCTTTGCTTTGCCTGCGGATCCGATATCACCCACATTTACTTCCTCCACAACCGCCGCTGCCCCGCCCCTGGATTCAGGTGCGAAGGACTTGGCGCGGATCACGAAGATCCCGGGTCCGGACGAGGTGAACTTTGCCGACACTATCTGTGAACCGCCAAAGATCGCATGCTCGCTCGTCAAGCTGCCTCCGTCCTCCACAAGATTGACAACGTTGGTCAACACTGGCAAGTCAAGCTTTGCTGAGAGCCTGGCCGCAGCATCGCGTCCCTCAGGAGTGGAGCCGAAGAAGACAGCGTCTGGCGCATCAGATGGGATTCGCTTCGCCATGACTGCCGCCACTGCGGTACCGGCAAGGATTCCATCCAGACCGGTGGCCAAAACCAGCTTTGAAGCCCCGTGGTCACCGAGTGGCTGGGCGGTTTCAGAACCCAATCCATATCCAAACGCTTCGACTGTTGTGGCAAAGTTTGAAGCAGCGGATATCAGCTCAAGCGAAGTGGAAGAGACGCCCGATTCCGATGGCTCAACAAACACCCAGATTTTTGACAATGACATAAAATTAAATCTTTCTCTGAAATCCGATAACTAACGGCGTGTCTAAATGATCTTCAACGTCTCTAGGAACTCGACCACCTGCTGGTAGGCCTCTCCCTCATCCACCACCACTGTTCCCGAGGCTCGCTCCTCTGCAGCTCTGACAGAAATAACTTCCTGGTTGGGACTAATTGGACCGATTCCCAGCCCGGCGGCATCCACGACATCGACAGGCTTGCTCTTGGCCGCCATAATCCCCTTGAAAGACGGATAGCGTGGCTCGACGACGCCAGCAGTCACACTGACAAGCGCAGGCAACGGGCATTCCACTTCGTCGTAACCTGACTCGGTTTGCCGCTGAACTTTTAAGACTCCGTCCTCGATGTCGACCTTCTTGGCAAAGCTCACCGACGGAATATCGAGGATCTCGGCTACTTGGACTGGAACGGTACCGGTGTAGCCGTCGGTTGATTCTGTCGCCGCCATGACAAGATCAAACGGATTTCGCCGAATAGCCGCCGCTAAAGCTTTGGCAGTGGTAAGCGCATCGGCACCCGAAAAAGATGGATCGGAAACCAGCACAGCTTTGTCTGCTCCCATCGCCAAGGCGGTGCGAAGTCCGGAGACTTCACCGTTAGGAGCCATGGAGATCAATATGACTTCTCCCCCCCCAGCCCGGTCAACAAGCTGCAAAGCCATCTCAACCCCGTAGCTGTCAGAGTCATCAAGAATAAGCTTTCCATCTCTGACTAGGTTGTGGGTTCCGGGATCCAGCTTGCCGGGTATTGACTGATCGGGGATTTGTTTTACGCACACAGCTATATTCATTGACGATTTCCTTACATACGTTCGAAACGCAAAGTGCAATAGAAGGATAAGACCTTGTGTCAAGCTTATCGTGAATTTGCCAACTGGTCCAAGTTGGACATACTCGCTATGTTGCGCAAGCCTGACCACCGGGATGTAACAGCCGCTTTACTCAACTTTGACGAAACCGCATCATTGCTATCCAACGGCTTGCGAATCCCGCCCCGTTTGCCCGCTCAGCAGTCCCCGTGCTGACGGTGCAGGTTCGCACATCTGGTGAATGCCGGCGAATGCAGTGCTTTGGCGCCTCGACTCGCCTCACCCATCTGTTACTGCTATTGCTACGACAGGGGAATGGTCAACACTATCCGGGCTCCATTGTCATTTTCGATCCTCATGGTTCCGCCAAGCTGGGATACCACGATATCGTTGACGATAAGCAGACCGAGGCTCAAAGTTTTTTCCGGGTCAAAATCGTCAGGAAATCCGACTCCATTATCGGCGACAATCATTTCCAGAACGTCGGCCCGCTGATCCAAAAAGACCTTTACCAGTCCCATCGTCTCGCCCGCCTTTGCCATGCCACTGCCAAACGCATGGTCGATCGAATTCTGCAAGAGCTCCGCCAGAACTAAGGCTAGCGGAGTGGCAACCCGGGCATCTAGATCGCTGGCGGACCCCGTAACCTCGATTTTCACAGGGAAACTGGGCATTATCGACTCTTGAGCAAGCTTCACGATCGCAGATACGATCTCAGGAAATGAAACCTGCTCGCCAATCTCCCGCGAAAGGATTTCGTGCACTACCGCGATCGAGCGTATTCTGCGTTCGGCCTCCTTGAGGGCATCCTGACCCTGGGACGGTCCGACTCTGCGCGCCTGAAGCCGCAAAAGCGAGGAGATCGTCTGCAGATTGTTCTTGACCCTGTGATGGACTTCCCTGATCGTCGCATCCTTGCTCAACAACATGCGATCGCGTCGCCTGAGTTCGGAAATATCCCGCAAAAGGACCAGCACCCCAGTGACCTCGCCGTTGTCCAACAGTGGAATAGCATGCATCATCAGGGTTACATCGGCCCGCTGTTCGATCTCTTCAATTACCGGCTTATGGCTGGCGAAAGCACGATCGGGAGCAGAAAACTGCAGGCCGGTCTTCTCGAAGATGTCACCCTTTCTGATCAGGTGGAGTCCCAGACGATGCATCGCGCTGGCCGCATTAGGCGACATGAAGAGAATCCTCTTCTCGGCATCAAGCACAAGGACGCCATCCCCGACTCTTGGGGCCTCTTCGATGTCCATTCCTTCGAACGGAAACACACCGTCCGAAATCATCTTGGCAAACTGTTCGAAAAGTCTTATGTAGGTTCGCTCCAGCTCACCGTGCACCAGGCGCGCACTCGTAATATGGCGCCGGTCGATTATTGCAATTACTCTTCCTGCGCGCCGGACAGGGATGCATTGCGAAACAATCCACTCTCCGCCGTCCGGACTTATCGACTCGCGGAAAACGAGCATCTCCGAAAGATACCCCTGGGCAACAAATGAAACTTCGTTTGGACTGCCGCCAGTGCCGACCAGGTCGTCAGGGATTGAGGTCTGGGCAGTCGCAGGTCTCACCTGGGCCAAAATAATGAATTCGGGAACACCCGAAGACCTTGATTCTTCACTGCTCTCCTCGGGCCTAAGCGGAGCGTAAAGAACAAGGTCTGAAAAACACAGGTCTGCAAGCATTCCCCAGGAACTGATGAGACGCTGCAAATGTTCAATATCAGCATCATCGAGATTTGCCTTTTTCGCGAGCAAACTAAAACTCGACACTCGCCCACCATGCCTTCACGTAGTCGCAGCCCCTTGTTTAGATCTCAACGGTATATGACTGCCTGCTCCTAAATCCTGAGAGCGAAGTATAGCCAACAGATTGCACGTAAGACTTGATTTCAGCTGCCTTGTAGGCGACGTCCGCCAAGCCATGGGAGTCCGAAGCTGTCGTAATAGGCACCCCGTACTGGTAAAACTTCCGCAGCAGGTATGGAGCCGGATAACTCTCCCCTACCGGCTTGCGCAGTCCTGCGGAAGATACCTCTGCTGATATTCCGCAATCGCGTGCCGCCTCAGCCATTCGATCATAAAACTCTTCCGGCACCTTGGGAAAGTGCCCCGCCACCTTGACAAGATCGGGATGCGCCAACACATCAACTGCATCGCAGGCAGCCAGCTCCTCCAGAGCAGACGTATACTGCTGCCACGCATTTTCAACTCCAAAGTTATCCCATTCGGCCATTACCACAGCATCGGAAATGTGATCGAAGGGCCAGGCCCCGAGCCAGTGAACCGAACCAAGCAGCACGTCAAACGGATATCCAGCAAGGAACTCCGACACTTCGTCCATCCTGCCGGGGTAATAGTCAACTTCCATTCCAAGCACTATGGGAAAGCCGGCATCCTTGGCGGCAAGAGCTACCTCAACATAGGTATCGAGATCGGCTCGGGCGTGATCGGCCCAGTACCTTTCCATAATCGCCCGAATTGCAGTATCGGGATATTGCTTGAAAAACCCACCCATGAATCGGTCCACCTGGGTAAAGCGGAACAGGTGTTCAGTGATAGCTATTTCGTTGATACCATTTTCCTCTGCCAGCTTGCAATATTCGTGAAGTTGATCGAGTGTAGGGTTCTTGTCGCGTTGGCCATGGGGCCACAAATGAAGGTGGTAATCGAGCACGATTACATCGTAGGGGATTCGCTGCCGCTTGCAAGATACCCTGCCACTTTCCCCAGGGAATTGAGATTTGACACGTCAATGTTCAAATGGGGCACCAGGGTGATCTGATCATCATCTACCGGAAGCTTCGAGATCTCATACGCCTCCTCAACTGCCACGCTGGAAAAGTTGAGAAAACTATCGGCAACCTCCAAAAAGACTCTTTCTGCAAGTGCGCCCAGGCGAACTTGCGAAAACTCGCTGTTCTTGATGAATTCCAGAGAGGCTCCTTTTTTCAGGAACTCAGTTGCATATATCTCATAGTCATCCTGAAGTTTGTTGGCAAGCAAAACTGCCCCTGGATCGCGAAAATACGATGGCAGTGCCCGGTTTACCACCATCTGACCCAGCCGCAGATGCCTGGTTTCGAGTGCAGAAATGAAATATTCCGCCTCTTTCATTGGCACGGATTCCGGGGAGGAGACCACAACGAAGGATGTGGACTGATTCTCCAAAATTCCAGCAACAGACTGCGCACGCTCGACAAATCCCGCGTACATCGACTCGAAGAGCAGAAAGAATTCTGCAACATCAGAAAGAAACTGAGCACCCAGTATCTTGTCGGCAACCTGGTAGAAGGGCTTGAAAAGTCCCATCAGCAACCTATTGCGTGCCGGCAGGGTGAGCCATCTCAGCAATTTAGAGGAAAAGAAGTCGGCCATCTTACCTGGAGCATCCAGGAAATCGATTGCGTGGCGGGAGGGCGGTGTATCAACAATAATCAGTTCATACTGATTTGATCTGTATAGCTCGTAAAGCGTCTCCATCGCTATGTAATCATGACTCTGTACAAACCGGGACGAGATGTTCTTGTAAATAGGGTTGGAAAGGATCTTCTGCCTAGTGGCCACATCTGGAGCGTGGCGATTGATTAGCTCATCCCAAGAACTCTTGGCATCCAGCATGGCCACAAAGAGCCTGCCGGCAACCTTATGGCCCGCAGCCTTGTCAAGATCCGATGGCGAAACTTGCGAGCCTTTGGAGGTCAGTCCAATCAGACCCAGCGCATCGGCCAGCCGCCTGGCTGGATCAACCGTGATCACCAGTACTTTCTTGCCAGTTAGATCTGCTGCGGTGAATCCAAGCGCTGCTGCGACGGTGGTCTTTCCGACCCCGCCCGGTCCAGCAACTATTACGATCCTCGAACCCGATAGCAGCTCAGCTATCCCTGCCACAGGAAATCATCCCACTCTGCGGCAATAGCTTCCCCAAGATCTCTAACAAGCTTCATCCGCGAGCCCACGCCAAACATGAGAGGCAGTAAAGCCGTAGGCACAGTGCCGACGCCGGATATGAGACGCTCCACATATGGATCCGCGCACCGGCGCATCTCCAGCGCAGCATTCGATCCGCGCAGAAGAAGCTCAATATCGCCGGGAATCACTTTATTCAGCACCTTTATCGCCTTGGGATCCTGGAGCAGCGTGAAGAACTCCTCTTCGGACCTCGAAAACAACTCCGGCATCACTTTATTGACGATCAGGGCACCCAAATGAACATCCGTCTCGTTGTCGATCCTGCCGGCAAGCTCCAGAGCTTCATTTATTGGAGTTTCGGCTGGAGTGGCGACGACTATGACGGAAGTCTTGGATGAGTCGTACAGAATATCCTCCATCCATGCAACCTGGTCTTTCACCATACCCAACCGGACCAGTTCCGAAATCCCTTTTGGTGAGGCAAGCTGAGAGACAATATGGCCAGTCGAAGTCGCATCAACAAGAATGAGATCGTATCTCGCTTCCTTGACCTCATAGCAAAGCTTGCCAACCACCAGGATCTCCTGCACTCCCGGCGCGGCATTGGCTATGAAATCAAAGGTCCTTGCCAATGGACCCAACTTTGCCACTACTGGAACTCTGAGATATATCCGCAGATACTCCCTCAGAGCCTCCTCCGTATTCATTGACATGAGAAAGAGATTTTCTCGTATCTCAGTCGGCTCAAATCCGCTTGGCTCGCAATCCAGCAGGCGCGCTATATCCCCCTTGGCGTCAACTTCACAAATCAGGGTGTGCTTTCCTGCTTTCGCGGCGAGAACTCCCAAAGCTGCCGTTACTGACGTCTTTCCAACCCCTCCCTTACCGGTGATGAATACCAGCGACCGGTCAAGCAAACCTAAAGAGTTCGATGATCCATAGCGGGGCACAAAAATCTCCTAAGGCGCGCCAAAACCTACACGCCGGTCTTCCTTTGTCGCACCAACCTCGACATACGCCAGCTTCGACACGAATACTCCAAGCCTGTGCCCCTTCTTGTCCTGAATCCAAACTATTGACGAACCTGAAGAAATTGAAGCCTCGAGTGACTCGATGAATTGCTCCTGAGTCGTGCCTTCCGGTAGTTCAAGATCTATTTCTCGTGGCGAATCTGAGATGCCAATGCGAATGTCCACTATCTGCCTCCGCTACAAGTTACCTGACCTCAAGCCTAACGGAAATTTGCGGCGATCATCATCTTTACGATTCCTCGACTCCTATGGACAAAGATTCTCATACAACTGGCACTCTGAACCAATGCCGGACCTTTCTGATTCTGTGGAGGCCAAGACTGTAGGCCTAGGGTTCTGGAACCTTACTCAGGTCGCCCTTTCGGGCCGAGTGGGGTTCTGCCTCCGCATGGATGAATCCAGGGGCTTCTCACCCCGCACCGCGTTTCGGTGATACTACTCTTGGAGGCGGGATGCCCAACAACACTGTCGAGCGCAGTTGCAAAGCCGTAATCTAGCGGCCAAGTTCCATTTGTAGCCGTGGCATCCCAGCTCGCTGAGCTTTCCCGACTCCTTTGTCAGACAAATTGGCCTGGCGGCTGCCCTTTCTGCCGGCTTGGCGCCATTTGGATGCCGGCTCTTCAACAAGCCTCCAGGAAAGTTCGGCGGTAATCAATGACATAATGAGCCCGGCTGCAATCCCGGGAAATCCCAGACTTCTAAACCATGTCAACCAAACATAGTGCCAAAGGTAAAGCGCGTACGACCGCTTTCCCAAGTATTTGATCACGCGTCCTGTTGCAATCCTTCCAAGCAGCGTATCCGGCCTCTCAACAAGGTAGATGATCGTAGTTGCGCAGGCCAGTGCCGTTAACGGCCACGCCATCTGCCCGCCGACAGAAAGCTGGGATTTTTGAAGTGCATATCCTGACCACAGGATGACGCCCACGGACACCAAGGCAAGGGGCGGCAAAATCTTTGAATCCTTCAGCTCGCGCTTGGAGTGCGACCAGAAAAGAGCTGCCGCGGAGCCGGCTAACAAGGTTCCGGCCCTTGTATCAGTACCCATATATACCCTGAGGCCACCTAAACCAAGGTGGGTCAAAAGAATCACATCTGCGCTTGCCAACAAGGAACCGGCAACCGCTAAACGTAGTGCGGCATGTCTTCCATATCGAAATATTACGGCCAGAATCGACACCCAAATCAGATAGAACTGCATCTCAATCGCAAGCGACCAAATGTGACCGATCGGCACGTAGCCAGAAAACCAGTTGAAGATAACCGCCCAGTTCATAACATAGGTGAGTGCGGCTGCCGCGGCTTCTAACACCGTACCCAGTCCCATGACCTGGCCTGGTCCTCCTTGCGGCACAGTTGTCAGCCAAACATGCCCTGTGAAAGCGGCGGAAACCACCATCCAAACAATGAGAAAGACCGCAAGGGCGGGAACAAGCCTGACCACCCTCCGCCTGATGAAGGCCGCCATATCAATGCGGCCGCTAAAAGCATATTCACGAACAGCCAGGTAGGTGATAAGAAATCCACTCAAGGCAAAGAAAATGAACATTCCAGTATCCGCAGGTGCTATGGAACTGAAAGGTTGAACATGTCCGAGGAAAACTGCGGCCCATGCAATGCCTCGCAATCCGTCTAATGCCGGATTCGCACCCAAGGCCTTTACCGACCTAGTTCCGATGGAGGTGCTTGAGCCGCCTTGCTGGGGTAGCCTGTCGCTTCGCTCAAATACTGTGTGCAAATATTCGGCTTTCTAACTTCCGTCCCGTCTAGCCAAAGGCAACGATTGAAACAGTCAGCTCTGGAGCAGGACTGGCCATTACAGACTCATTGGAACTGATGTGAGGCGAGGTTCTTGAATAGTCCGGGCACAAAGCCGGGGGAACAAAGCAATTCCAAGGGATAGCAACCCGATCCGGCTGCTTAAGATTCGCCCGATGAATTTGGACGTGGCGTATTTTTAGATGAGCCAGCTCCGGACAATAACGCCGTTCGCCTCTAAATTTGCATGGATCTGTGCCGTAAGATTGCGACTAGGAACGTGCGGCGCTGGAGCAAAAATGCCGATGTGCTGGATGCTGCTGGCGAAACTGCTGAAGATCCGATTGGAAGTCTTTCCTGAACCATTCCGGCTCCTTTTCATTGATCTTTCCGCATGTCCATCTAAACGCTGCCAACTAGGAAAACCGTCAAAAGAACCTGAAAATCTCCTGGACGAGACTATATCAGCTGGTAGACAGCCTAAAGTACACCAGAGGTTCTCTAGTGACAGACACATTCGACATGTGGCACGTCGCAAAATGCGGTATAGGCGATGCCTTTTTTCACGAGAGCTAAACCCCAAAAGCGTGGACAGCCACTTGCATTTGCGCGAGAATCCTAGCCAGGGTTTAGATCTTAGGCTAGCCCCGGACCTTGAGCTCCGACCTATAAACCCTGGCAGGTCCCAAGGCTTCCACTGCCGATGCGAGGGCATCGTATGCTCTGGATACCTCTGAATTCGGCGCGCTTGCAGTAATCGGAACGCCATCATCGCCGCCAACGCGCACATCAGAAACCAACGGAATTTGAGCAAGGAGTGGGACGCCGAGATTATCGGCAAGCTCCTTTCCTCCGCCTTCGCCAAATATCAGGTACTTTTTGCCGTCATCGCCAACGAACCAGGACATGTTCTCGATCACGCCACGCAATGGAAGTTTCAGTTGTCTCGCGGCATATGCGCTGCGCTGAGCAACTCTTTGAGCAGCTGGCTGGGGTGTGGTCACAACCAAAATCTCGGACTTCGGAAGATATTGTCCCATTGAAAGCGCCACATCACCGGTTCCAGGAGGCATGTCCAAAAGGAGGAAATCGAGATCACCCCAGTAGACGTCAACAAGGAACTGCTCAAGTGCCTTGTGGAGCATTGGACCTCGCCATATCACCGGAGTCTCATCAGAAACAAAGAATCCGACGGAGATGCATTTCACCCCGTAGGCCACAGGAGGGAGCATGAGATCATCGATCAACAATGGATTGCGGGAAATGCCAAGCATCTTAGGCACGGAAAACCCATAGACATCGGCATCGAGGATGCCAACCTCGTATCCCTTCTTTGCCAGTGCGATCGCCAAGTTCACCGAGGTCGAAGACTTCCCGACGCCACCCTTCCCGGATGATATTCCAAGAACTCTGGTTTTAGTGCCTGATTCCATGAACTGATTCACACGGCCCTGCTCATGCCCGATTGGGTTCGCTACTGTCTGAGCTTCCGAATCGCTTGGCGGCTTAAGCAAGTTGCGAAGCCGCAGCAAGTCTGACTGCGAAAGACCCCTCAGCTCCACATCAATCTTGCTAGCCAGGTTCGCCTTTGCCAAAGCTTCTAAAACAACCGATTTCAAAGCCTCTTCATAGGGAAGCGGATCTGCAACAACGCCGATCGGAACAACGAGTTTTCCCCCCCAGGCATTAATCGGCTCACCAATCAACCCCAATTGCACCAGCGGTTTCCTAATTTCTGGTTCCAGGACTCCATTTAAAGCCGCTTCAACCTCTTCTTTGGTGACTGCCACTCGACTTACCTCCGTTTGACCTTTTAGGACCGCATAAAACCGCAGGAACCATTAGGTATGATTAAATTCTCCTACCGCTATAGAATAAATGTTATGCGGCAATCGGAACTTGTGACAACTCGAGACGAAGTTAGTTCGGAAAACAGGGAAATAACTCCTGCCAAAGTCTCTGCCAATGCCGTAGCCGATGAACATCTCTTCGACATGTTGCCGACATCACCGCGAAGCCTGTCTGACGACCAGTTCTCGGCAACTGTCGCTGCGATAGTTTCGGCATTTGGCGACCCGACCAGAAGGAACATCTACCTTTTCACCAGGGAATCAAATGGCGTGACTGCATCTGAGGTTGCCGCTGAGTTCGGGCTTCACCCAAATGTTGCGAGGCACCATCTGGACAAACTGACGGCCGGAGGATATCTCGACGTTTTTGTTGATCGAAAGGTTTCGAGTGGGGCCGGGAGACCCTCAAAGAAATACAAGGGCTCTAAGAGCCAAAATGCTGGTGAGACTGCTCCTCATACGGATGATCTGCTCGCTTTGCTTTTGACAAGCGCTCTGGAACGTCTACCAGAAGACCAGATTGAGTCCATGGCAAATGAAGTCGGCGAGAGATTTGGAAAGCTGCTCGCCTCCCAGATGAAACCTACTGATAGCCAGATCTCCTTGCACCAGGCGATGCGTGCGATAGCCGATGCGCTTACAGCGCATGGTTTTGCCGCCAGATCGGAACCTTCAGGATCAAGCCGCGACACAGTGATTTCGGATTGTTGTCCCTTTGGCTCAGTGGCATTGATGCATCCGGTGTTGTGCGCGGTAGACAAGGGCATTGTTAAGGGCATGCTATCGACGCTCTACGGAGCGCCGGTACCGATAAGAATGTCCTCTAGAGCGCGTGGTGACCAGAACTGCGCCGTATCAATTTGACTCTGTAGCTTAGGCAGCCGCACTAGCTGTCATCCCATCCGGGATCCTCTTCTTTTTGGACAAAGGACGGTTCAGCACCTAGACGCTTCAGTCGTCCCAGAATCTTTGTTCCTTCCATGGATCTCCATACATGTGATAGCCGTTTTGCTCCCAAAACCCGGGCTCATCACCGGCCATGAATTCGATCCCGCGCAGCCATTTGGCAGATTTCCAGAAATACAGCTTGGGCACGAAGAACCTGAGAGGATAGCCGTGGTCAGGCTCCAGCGGCATGCCGTCATATTCGTAAGCCAAGAGAGCAACATTGTCTCCCAGCACGTCTTCAAGAGGGAGATTCGTCGTAAAGCCGTATTCTGAGTGGCACATGATGTGTGTGGCATCGGTGTGTGCTCCAGCCATTTCATAAATGACAGAAAACGGCACTCCTTTCCACGTGGTGTCGAATTTCGACCACTTAGTTACGCAGTGGATATCAGTGGTAACCTCACGCGCAGGCAGGTCAAGGATATCTGGCCAGGAAAGAACCGATGGGTGATCCACGAGTCCGCTAATCGAAAAAGTCCATGAAGATAGGTCTTTGTATTCTGGAACACTTCCCGCATGCAAAACGGGAAATCTGTCCGTTTGATATTGACCAGGTGGAAGACGATTTGGATCGATGCCCGACTGCAAAAGCTGATACCTGTTGCGATCAAAAAACCCCATAGCTCATTCTACCAACCCCAGAAATCTAAATGGCCTAACTGAGTTGTGGAGGAACTGGTCTTCCAGCCTGTTTATAGGCAGATATGATCACGGATTTGGTGGCACTTATAAAAGATGCACTGGGTTTATCAGCAAGAAACGCAGAGAACTGATCTATTGCCCCGTTCAGATCATGGCGATCCTGAAACAGGACAAAACCGAGAAAAACGTGGGCGTCAGGATATCCCGGATCGAGATTCACTGCTTTTTCCAAGAACTGTTGGCCTTGGCCAATCAATGCCGAGTTGTTGTCCTTTTCGCCAGCTTGGCGCAACAGCCAGCCTTGGTATGTCAAAGCAACAGGCTGATTTGGATCGACCTCCAGCACGGATGAAAGCAACTGAAGAGCCTGCACGTCCTGCCCCTGGTTGGCAAGCACTCTTGCCTTGAGAATCGTTTGGGCTTCGTTCTGTGCCTGGATCGCCGTGGCAACAAGCTGCTTTTGACTGTTATCCTGGCTCCTAAGTACCCAGATTGCCGAACCGACCCCGGCGACTATGAGCAACATGCCAAGATAAAGAGGCCATGACCTCCTGATCCTGCCGAAGCTATTTTGCCCGCTTACTTCATCTTGACGCGCTCCGGCCAGAAATTCCTCAACCTCTGCAGCGCCTTTCTCAGCCGCATCTTCATCTTTGATCGAAATCTCCAGCTCCGGAACCAGATCCCCTACGACAGGATCATCAGCCCTATGCCGCCTGCGCCTAAAGCCAAAAAACCCAGTCAATCCCATCACTACCGCTGCGAATACAAATGGAAGCAGCACCATGATGGTGCCACCGTTTGCGGCTGGTGGAGACATGAGGATTGACGGACCATAGCTGGCTTCTAATGCATTTATTATCTGCGAGTTGCTTTCACCCGCCTTGACCTGCTTTTCCACAAAACTTCTGACTGCGAATGCGCCAGCCGTGTTCGAATCGAGAGCGGAAACCCCATCGCAACTGGGACATTTCACCTCGGATTCGATCTGAACCACGCGCTGCTGAGACGTTACGTGGGATCCGGAGGACAGGATAGCGTAGGCAATTCCAACGGCAATAACCGCCACTACTAGAAAAAGAAGCCAATTAAGCAGCTTCACTCTGCGAATTGGTACTGCGCCCATGTTCTCGGAATGAATTTCAGTCATCGACCTACGACCACCGCTCTTGCCTGCCAATAGCGTCTGCTGGAAATTCAGACACTAAAAGCCCCGGGATTTGGCTATGTCAACCAGCTGGTTCAACGAGGCAAAACTGACTGGCCCTATAATTTCTGTCAAGATAACACCGTTCGGCGCTATTAGATAGCTCTGCGGCGGCTGCGACACACCATAGGAAAGGGCGATCTGGCCATTGGGATCGCTAACAGCCTGGTAATTGGCTCCATATCGGTGAAGAAAACCTGCTGCAGACGAATTGGTGTCGTCAAATACCACTCCTAGAACGTTGACACTGGGACTGCTGCTGGAAAACTGAACTAACGCCTTCTCTTCATCCTGGCAAGGAGAGCACCAGGATGCAAAAAAGTTCACAAGCACAAACTGACCCGAGTAGCTGCCCAGCGATACCTTTTTCCCATCCAGTGATGTTCCAGATATTGCAGGAGCTGCCTTGTTAATCAGCGGTGACGCAACGGTCTGCATGCTTACAGGCTTTCGGGTCGCAAGCAGAACCGCGAAACCGACCAGAAACAGTCCCATCACGGCAGCGATGATGCGCACAGTCTTCTTGGGTCCGGTTTTCAGGTTTCGAGCTTTCTTCCGCAATTGGTCAGTCACCTATGCCTTCCCTAAGGCGCTACGGGAATTTCCGGATCTGGATCTTCCCTTTTGAGAGCAAACTCCTCTTCAACGGTCTCCAGAGGGGAAATATCCTTGGTTCCAAAGGCAGCAATTGCTGATCCTGCCGCCATCAAGCCGCCCGCGATCCAGATCCACGAGACAAGAGGCTGAATTACCACGCCAAATGTGGCTGAACCGCTGCTGTTTTGAGGCGGCAGATCCAGCGTAAGATACACATCATCTACAAGACCGGGCCTCACTGAAGGTGTTCCAACCACCTCGGAATTATTGCCGAATTGGGATACTTCCGGCGTGTAGCTAGCCGAGCCGTCAACTGAAATCAGAGCCTCGAGCGACGTCTTTGCCGGCGTCACCACGGTTTGCACACCATGGTATGTAAATTCATGTCCATCGAACGATGCGCTTTGCCCGGGTTTGAGGACCAGCGAAGTGCGTTGTCCGTATGAGGTTGATGAAACTAGAGCCAGGGCGATTATGGCAACTGCTATATGCACCAGCATTCCACCGTTGGTACGTGAAAACAACAGCCGCAATATGCCTCTTTTGCGCTTTCTGGAGTACATGGTATGGACTGCGGCCTGGCGAAGTGCGGCACCAGCAGCAAACACGGCCATCGGATAGGCGAAAATCAGTCCCGGGCTTTGAACCCGAGCCAGAATTTCCACCACCACCGTTGCTGCAGCCGCCACGGCCGGCCATAAAAGCCGGCGCTGGACCAGACTCCGATTGGTTCTCTGCCAAGGAAGCAGCGGAGCAACGCCCATGAAGAATAAAATCGCAATTCCGAGAGGGCCTATGAATGCGTTGAAGTAAGGAGCGCCCACCGTGACCTGGGTTCCGTTCACGGCCTCTAATAGAAGCGGGAAAGTTGTCCCGAGGAGAACCACAAAGGCG
>SCQM01000162.1 GCA_004298555.1 Actinomycetota bacterium
AAAGACTGCCGTTCCTTGAAAGGTCCCGATATTTTCAATCGTGCGGTCTAGATTCCACTTGCCCTCCAAAGATGCGAAAATCGTTGAACTGCGACTCCCGAGCCCGGTTTGCACTGAAGGCCTCATAAGGCCTTCGGCACTCTGCGCGTGTCTCTTTCCAGTCTGCGTCTGCTGCTCCTTTTCCAACTCGATATCTCAGTTTATTGCTGCCATGCAATCGCGGCCCCATCGGGCTATACGCGTATATGACTAGGCGAGCCTTAGCGGGACACTCCCCGGCCTTTATGCAACTTGGCTCACCCCATTCGAAGCGATGAAGGCACCGTGACATGCAGTAGCATTCCATCTTTATTAGGGTGATTGGTTGACATGCCTTCACAAGAGCCTTCGAATTCACGCGCAAACTCGACCAAGCACGCGGCGCAAAACCCGCGCAGCGGATGGAAAATTGGTGTTGCAATTGCTGCAATCCTGATCATTCTGGCAGCGGCCATCGGATTTGCCGAATCCAATGGAGCCAAAAAGACCAGTGCCTCTCCACCAGGCTCTAAGTCCTCAACCACCGCCGCTAGTTCAACGACGTCAGGCAGGGTCACAAGCGCCACCAAGAGCTCCTCCGTGACTCCTAAAGCGTGGATCGCCTCCCTTGAGGCAAAGGTGAAAGGGCAGGCTGGGCATCTTCAGCCAGGATCCGATCCTTCGGTTCTGCCTGGACCGATCATGATTGCCGACCGCAACAATTCGAGGATTCTGATCGTCGATCCCAAGGGAAGGATCATATGGCAATTCCCGACCGCCGGAGATCTCACCCAAGGACAGACCTTCGTTGAACCTGACGATGCATTCTTCGGACCAAAGGGATACCACATCCTGGCCACCCAGGAAGACCAGTTCGTGCTCACCGAGATATCTGCCCAAGGTGGGCACATCACCTTCAGATACGGCCATCCCGGCACGAGCGGATCCGCAGCAGGATATCTGGACAACCCCGACGACGCAATGATTTTGCCCAACGGAAATATGATCTCTGCCGACATCAAGAACTGCCGCCTGCTCTACCTGTCGCCGTCGTCACTTGAACCCGTGCATATATACGGCGAGACCACTACCTATTGCTACCACCAGCCCCCCCTTCGCTTTGGCAGCCCCAACGGTATGTTCCCTATGGCCAACGGCGACTGGCTTGTGACCGAAATTAACGGCGACTGGGTGGACGAAATGACGCCTGACGGCCAGATAAAGTTCTCGGTGCATCCTCCAGGAATCACCTACCCGTCAGATTCCAATGAAGTCTCACCCGGGACTTTCCTCACCGCCGCTTATACCAAGCCGGGGGTGATCGAGGAGTTCAACCAGAGCGGAACCCTGACCTGGCGCTTTGCACCAACCGGGACGCAAGCGCTCAATCAGCCCTCAATTGCTATACCGCTTCCAAACGGCGACATTCTCGCCACCGACGACTGGAATCATCGGGTCATCGTAGTGGACCCAAAGACCAACAAGATAGTTTGGCAGTACGGACATACCGGAGTCTCAGGCACCCAGCCCGGATATCTAAATAAGCCCGACGGCGTAGATCTTGCGCCACCTTACTCATTGATGATGACTCATGCCGCCACGGTAGGCATTCCGCCCTTCCAGCCGAGCAGCGCCGCAACTCCGACCACCGGCGGGTAGCTGGAGTTTAGGATTTGGCGCCGCTGCCCGTACCGCTTAGCGTTTGCACCACGGCTGTGGCTTTTCCATCGTGCTCTCCCCCGACGATCCAGGCGGCACCTCCTGACACCGCAACTCCGGCGTTGGACACCGCCAGGGGCAGAGTGGCAACCTGGGTAAATCCCGGACCCTGCTGGTACAGCCAGACCGACGGATTACTGACAGGATTAGCCGCTGATCCGCTATCGCCTCCCGCCAGATAGACGTGGCCGCCCAAGACGAACGCCATAGCCCCGTCCAACGGCTCGGGAAGTGAACCGACTACAGAGATCGTGCCTGTCGAGATGTCGACCTTCTGGACCGAAGCCGATAATTTTCCGGAGTTCTGTCCCCCGACCTCAATCCCTCCAAAGACGTAGACCGAGTTGCCGACTGCCGCCAGGGCGGGATAGCGCACCGCGACCTTGAGGGACGATATTTGCCTGAAGCTGGTTCCATCTGTGGTTTCAAGGACCGTCGTATCCGCTGCCGAACCGTTGTAGCCACCGGCAATCACCACCACACCGTTCACAGTCACGGCAGCGCAGTCTGAGCGGGGCTGGGGCAGTTTGCCTATGACAGTTCCGCTCCCGCCTGAAGATGGCACGGCGTCGACGCTTCCCACCGTGCTGACGGATCCGCCTCCGAACACCACATAGTTGCTACCGATCACGGCTCCGGCTGCATCATGCACCGCAGCCGGCAACGTGCCAACCGTGGCCAGAGAGCCGTTGGCGAGATCTAAGCGAAATACCCCGCTCGCAGAGGTGTCAGCCGCAGTAAGTCCGCCGAGGATAGCCAGCCCGTTATTGCCTGCCGGCAGCACAACCATCCGGCTGAGCGGATTCCGGAGCTGCCAGCTGGCCGTTGATGCCCTCAGAGCAACCGGCGAAGTGGCGGGCGTCGATGAGCCGGGTTTGCTGGCCGTGCCCTTTGCCGCCGGGGAGGCCGCCGACGACCCGCAAGCGCCAACCGCCATCGAAAAAGCTGCCAACCCCAATCCGGCAAACGCTCCCTTTGCCGCATTTCCACCCGGGCCCGCAAATTTTGATTTGCAGGGAGCCTTGCTCGGGTCAACCGGCCGCCAGAAACTAGCAAATGTCATTGCTCAACTTTAGGTTGAACCCGGATCAGGACCGACCAATCGAGGCGGGCAGAATGCCCGCGCCTCTCAGCATCCCATCATAATTTGCCTGCCTCGAAGCCCTTGACCGGGCCAGCCTAGAGTTCCTTTGGCTCGGTGCCCTCCGGGTAAATGAGCACCCCGAAAAAGTCTCCCTCGCGGCGCGCAAGGTTGGCCTCTGCCTCGAGCCTCTTGAGCTGATTCCCGATCTTGGCCTTTCGATGGCGCAGGGACACGGCGTATCCCGCTTCCCTCCACTGATTAGCGAGCTGGTAGACAGGCCTTAGTTCATCGGCCTCGTCAAAGAGGATCGTGATGTATCTCTGGGCTGCGCCCCGGGACGGGTTGGTACTTTCTTCAAGTATCGAAATCACTCTTTCGAATCCGATGGAGAATCCAACCGCCGGAGAGCCCACGCCATAACGCTCGAGCATCTTGTCATATCTTCCGCCGCCAGCAATTGATGAACTCCAACCCGGGTAAGCCACTTCAAAGACCGTCCCGGTGTAGTAGCCCATGCCCCTTACTACGGTCGGATCGAGAGAAACCGAGTAGTCGTCTCCACCAAGGTCCTTGGAAAATGATGCTACCGCCTCGATTTGAGCCAGGACCGGGTCGTCGACTCCGACCTCGGAATAGAAATCGACCGGATCTCTTCCGCTTGACAGCCCCTGTATCAGCTTCATGGCTTTGTCTATCGAGGAATGGGCAAAGGACTTGGCCGCAAGCTCTTTCGCAACGCCATCGATGCCGACCTTGTCGAGCTTGTCGAGCGTAATGAAAAACTCGCCCGACCGGCTTTCCTCTAATCCGCAATAGCTGCTGAATGACTCGAGGGCCCGGCGGTCGTTTATCTTGATATCGAATCCCCGCAGCGAAAGAGCATTCAGGGCCTCGGCGGAAGCCGCAATGAGCTCGATCTCGCCTAGATAGCTCGGCTCGCCAAGAATGTCTATGTCGCACTGGGTGAACTGCCGGAATCTGCCCTTTTGCGGGCGCTCGGCTCTAAAAACCGGACCGATCTGAATCGCCTTGAACGGCATCGGGAGATGTGCATGGTTGTTCGCGAAATACCTTGTCAATGGGACAGTCAAGTCAAAACGGAGAGCAAGGTCGCATAGATCGTCTTCGCTTTTGATGGCTGTCAGATCAAGCTTTTCGCCACGCTTAAGAATCTTGAACAGGAGCTTCTCGTTCTCGCCCCCGACACCGCCAGTGAGCCATTCGATGTTTTCAATTATCGGAACCTCGATTTGGCTAAAGCCATGCCTCGAGTAGGTCTCGACGATTCTCGAGACAGCCCAACTCCTCAGCTGAGCCTCCTTGGGCAGGATATCCTTTGTTCCTCTGGCCGGTGCGGCATTTTTGGTACTCAAGAGCAATCCCAAACATTTATCGAGCCAAACGGCTGGTCATTGTGACAAAGACCTAGCCTACATCGTACAAATTCCTAGAAACGCTTGCTCCCGTCTCGCAGATCGTGCCGCGGGCAATTAAAGCTAAGGTGAGATACGCAAGGAAACATATAAGGAGAACGCAATGGCTGGTCCGTGGGACTACTCCTCCTCAAGCCATTTGGGCGACGGAAACGAACCGCAGGTGAATGGCCCCCGTACCTACCCTTTGGCCACGTTCGGGCAACGCGCGTTTGCGTGGCTGATCGACCTTTTGATTATGGCAGCCATCGGCGAGGCTCTGGTTCACATCAATCCAAGACTGGGCAACGATTTGAGCGCGCTCGTAAATCTTGGATATATGGTGATTCTCCTTGGAGGCCCCTATGGCCAGACAGTTGGCGCGAAGGTTGCAAGGGTGCGGGTCATCAATCTGGATGGAAAGCAACTCGGCTATTGGAGGGCCACTGCCAGATACCTCGTCTCCGGACTAAGCGCACTCATTCTGGGTCTCGGCTATCTCTGGATGCTCAAAGACGCCAGGCGCCAGACTCTGCATGACAAAGTGGCAGGATCATTGGTCATCTCCCTGGCACACAGCGACGCTCTCGAAGCTGCCGGCTGAGATGCCAGCGACTTTGGATGCGGCCGCCAATGCCCTTTGAGTATAGGGCCGGCAAATGCATGCCATATAAAGCCGAAACCTCATTGCGATTCCTGCCAGTAACCGATGGTGCGCGACGCTCAGGAATTTCCTGAAATCAGATCTGGCGCACTCTGATTTGAGCCTCTGCATTTTTTGATTCGGAGTTGTATTTCTGCGACTGCGACTGGCTGGCCTTTGTTGTACCCGAACACCAGACCACTGACAAAGTTGCGCCTGCGCCGGGCGCCATACGGAACCCAGAATTTGCCACGATTGCCTCCCACGGTAGTTGACAGCTGCCTGGCTGGCCGCTAAGGTGGCTGCCAATTGAAACTGCGAGGTGCCTCTTTATTGGGGAGAATCGGGAAGCCGGTGAGAATCCGGCACGGACCCGCCACTGTAAGCGTGGAGTTCGCGTCTTAGGCCACTGGGTGCTTAGCCATCTGGGAAGGTGACGCGAATGACGATGCGCAAGTCAGGAGACCGGCCTCGACGGTTACGACATACCCTGCCAGTGGTACGGCAGCGTGGCAACGGGAGGCTTGCCTGATGTTTATATCTCTATCGCCGCACCCCCTTTTTAGTTTTGCACGCACAGAACTCTTTAGAGAGGGGGTGACACGATGAAGACCAAATCCGAGAAACCAACCGTGGCGGCATACCGCAAAGCATGCCAGCCGAGTGGCATCGGCCTATCTCATTACGTGTTGGTTGTAAACACACCAATACACCAGGAAAACGACGAGGGCGGCGCCGATGCCGCATAGCCAGCTGGAACACCCGCAATCCCTCCGGCGCGCAAGAGCGGACTGGCGGGCT
Organism: Actinomycetota bacterium; assembly: GCA_004298555.1. GTDB lineage: Bacteria > Actinomycetota > Acidimicrobiia > Acidimicrobiales > Acidimicrobiaceae > SCQM01. The sequence continues at coordinate 5,678 of SCQM01000162.1, forward strand.
CAGCAAAGAGCGTCGGCAGAGCTGACCGGAGAACGAGCAAATGACTGATACCCGCTCAATCTCTGATGCCAGTCCATCGCTGGTAAGGTTCGACATCAACCATCCGGAATATGATGCAGTGATCGAAGCCGATACCGCATTCTGGTCACTAGTCAGGAAAGACGTTTCGGCTGAAATCCTGACAGACCCCGGATTCCTCCAAAAGATAGCCGAGAACAGAACCGGGTTCGCCGACGAGATGGACCATCTCCGCTTCGGCCTGGTTCCCTCGGCTGTGTACTTCAATCCCACCGAGCGCTGCAATCTCAACTGCACCTACTGTTATCTGCCGGAGGACATGCGCCGGCACGGCCGGCACATGTCCAAGGAACAGCTGGTTGAAGCTCTGGATCTGCTGCTCGCCTATTTCCACAGGCAAATGCCTCCGGGGGTCAAACCGCAGCTGATCTTTCACGGCTCTGAGCCGATGCTCAACAAGGCCAATGTCTTCGCCACAATCGAGCACTTCAAAGACGACTACATCTTCGGCATACAAACAAATGGAACGTTGCTCGACTCAGATGCAGTCGAGTTCATCACTTCCCGGGGTATAAGCCTCGGCTTGTCCCTGGACGGTCCGACGGCCGAGATAACCAACCGGACAAGGCACACCTTCAGCGGACACGGGATCCATGATCGCGTCATAGAGGTCATGGAGAGCCTGCGCGGATACCAAAACTACTCGGTGATCACAACCGTCACGACAGAGAACCTCGGCCACCTGACCGAGATGGTGGAACTCTTCCACTCCCTGGAAGTGCCGACATGCATGCTCAACCAGGTGCGCTGCACGCTTCCCGGAGGACAGAAGGTCCGTCCGAGCGACGAGGAATTCACAAAGGCGTACACAGAGGCGCTGGAGAGGACTCACGAACTCTATCGTGAAACCGGTCGCAAGCTGGTCGTCGCCAATTTTGCAAACATTGTGCTGGCAGTTGTGGCGCCCACTGCAAGAAGGCTGATGTGCGATATCTCCCCTTGCGGCGGAGGCCGCTGCTTCTTTGCGGTCAATGCCCGCGGAGATCTCTTCCCATGCAGCGAGTTCATAGGGCTTCCCAAGTTCAATGGCGGAAACCTTTTCAGCGGGGGGCTTGAGACCTGCTTCCAGACCAGCGCCTTCCAGAACGTGACGCAGCGAAAGATCGAGGAGATCGACGAATGCGGGTCATGTCCGATCCGTCATTTCTGCGGAGCTCCCTGCCCCGCCGAAGCACATGAGCTGAACGGCGCCATTAACCAGCGCGGCGCATTCTGTGAGTTCTACAAGGATCAGGTTCGCTATGTGCTCAGGCTCATAGCAGATGGCAGAGAGAACGACTTCCTTTGGGATAACTGGGACAAGGGAATTCCGACAGTTTTCGATATGAACATGAGCTAACGCTGTCGACTAAACGAGAATCCGGACACCAGGCGTTTCGCAACTGCCCGGAGCAACCGCTAAACGGCGCGCGCTTGAATGCGTGTGCCACATTCCAGCCATTGCCGGCTTGCTAGCCATAGTGCCGGTCATGGCTGGAACAGCCAGAAATCTAGGGCAACGACGCCTTTTTCTCATCGACCTTCTCCAGAAATCTGGCCCTGTCGATCACATACCTCTCATGGGTTCCCCTGCTGATGATGTCCTTGCCGTCATCGGCCTCTACCAAGAAAAAGAGTCGGCGCCCTTCGACCTCTGTGAGCTTGACCCGGGCTTTTACTTCGAACCCGGGGGGAGTCGGCGCCTCGTGGCTGATGTTTATATGCGTTCCCAGGCTTTGTTCCTCTGGCCAGTCAAGATAAGGATGGAGAGCTTTGACGCATGCCCATTCCAGCAGGCCAACCAGAAATCCGGTGGCAAGAACTTCAGGCATCACCTGAAACTCTTCCGCCTCGGGAAACAGTCCTGGCACAGTCTTCGACTGCGGGACGCGAAAAACAAATTCATGTTCGATTCCAGCTTTTAATGAAGGCTTCACGGCAATTCCCTTGCTACGACTTGGTCGGCCATTCGCCCAGGAAAGCGAATTAGCTGACACCTCAGTTTAAAATCCAAGCCGATCCCTTTTTGATTTCGGCGTTTCCGAATTCTACGTCATTTAGTCGCAAGAATGCGAAAACTGCTTCCTCTTTTCATTGCGTCCGGAGTTTCCTTGGCTCCCCCCGCCATCTGGCACCTCTGCCAGGCCGCGTGATACGCTCCAATGTAAAGTTGCCAAGGACCAGGGAGCGCGAGCAGCAAAATGACAGTAACGATTCCTTTTGTTGTCATGGCCAAACCGATAGGGCCAATATGCAACCTGAATTGCGATTACTGCTACTACCTGCAAAAGAAATCCCTGTTTCCCTCCGATGAGCGCTTCAGGATGCGGCCCGAAGTGCTCGAAGCATATGTCAGGTCCTTCATAGCGGAAAGTCCTGGACCTGTGGTGCACTTCGTCTGGCACGGCGGAGAGCCCACGCTGGCCGGGATCGGCTTCTTTCGCAAAGTGCTTGAATTTCAGGAAAAGTACACCCCGGAGGGTTGGAAGTGCTTGAACAATCTCCAGACCAACGGTACTCGCCTAGATGCGGCCTGGTGCGATTTTCTGGCAAAGAACAACTTCACGGTAGGGCTCAGCCTTGACGGGCCCGAAAATCTCCACGATGCCTACCGGATCGAAAGAAACGGCGGCGGAAGCCACCGCAAGGTTATGGAAGGGCTTCGCCAGCTTCGTGCGCACGGCATCGAGCCGGACATCCTCTGCACCCTCAATGCCAGGAACTCGCAATTCCCCCGCGAGGTCTACCGCTTCTTTCTCGACCAGAAGGTCCGCTGGCTTCAATTCCTGCCGGTGGTAGGCCGCCTAGGCGATGGAAGCGTAGCCCCATGGTCTGTACAGCCGCAAGCGATGGGAAGCTTCCTGTCCACAGTATTTGACGAATGGATACGCCACGATCTCGGAAAGATTGGAATCCAAAATTTCCTCGAATGCCTTCTGGTGATAGGTGGCAAGCCTGCCAACATCTGCATCATGTCTGAAACCTGTGGAAGGGTCTTGGCAGTTGAGCACGACGGCGGAACCTACAGCTGCGACCACTATGTGAATCCAGACAACTTCCTTGGGAATCTGACTACCGACAGCCTGGCGGACCTGATCGAATCGCCAAAGCAGAAGTCCTTCGGTGAGGCAAAAAAGGACTCCCTGCCCGGATACTGCAAAGAGTGCCCGGTTCTCTTTCTCTGCAATGGTGGATGTCCTAAGGACCGCTTCATTCAAACTCCCGGCGGGCAAGGCGGTCTCAATTACCTTTGCGAGGGCTATCGGGAATATTACGGGCATTTGCAGCCGCAACTGGAGAGGGTTCTGGGATTCTATAAAAAAGGGATGTCCCCGCAATCGATAATGGCGGAGATCGAAAGATCGGAGCTCGGCGAGCGTCAGCGTTGGAAGACCGCCTCGCGCAATGACCCCTGCCCCTGCGGAAGCGGCAAGAAATATAAGCACTGCTGCTTTGCAAAGCAGCGGCGCTAGCGGCCGGGTAAGCCCTGAGAGGTCCTGACCGTAAAATAGCTACTGGACCCTGGCGCCTCAAATTCCCAAACAACCTGTTCAAAAGCAAGATTTCTGTTGGTCTTGACTAATGTTGACTAAATCGATAAACTTTCTTAACTTTCTCACAAAGTAAGCAAAAAGCCGTCGTAAATCTTAGAGCAGGAGATTCAAATGCACCATCGAATTGTCATCATCGGAGGGGGTTCGGCTGGAATAAGCATCGCTGCCAGGCTCCGGCGCGCGGGCCAGGATGACGTCGCCGTCATCGAGCCTTCTGACATTCACTATTACCAGCCACTTTGGACTTTGGTCGGGGGAGGTGTGAGTTCGCTTGCGCACACCCGGCGCTCGGAAACAAGCGTCATGCCAAAAGGGGTGCGCTGGATCCAGGACAAAGCGGTAGAGATCGATCCGGAACAACGCCAGGTAGCGATCTCCTCCGGAGCGAAAATATCATATGACTACCTAGTCGTCTGCCCTGGCCTGGAGATGGCCTGGGACCTGGTGCCAGGCCTGGAAGAAGCCGTCCACACTCCTTTTGCCAGCACCAATTACGTCGCCGAACTTGCACCTAAGACTTGGGAGCTGGTAAGAAAGTTCCGGGGAGGAACGGCCCTCTTTGCCTCGCCGGGTACGCCAATAAAGTGCCCGGGCGCTCCGCAAAAAGCTGCCTATCTCTCCGCGGACTACTGGCAGAAAACAGGCACTCTGGCGAACACCGATCTGGTATTTGCAACAGGAGCAGGGGGCATATTCGGAGTCCCGGAATTTGCCAAGGTGTTGACGGGCGTCATCGAGCGCTATGGCATTGACGCAAGGTTCAGTCATGAGCTTGTCGAAGTCGACCCGGGCAAGCGCGCAGCAACTTTTGAGATCACCACTCCCGAGGGCAAGACGCGCCAGTCGATCACATACGACATCCTCCACACTGCGCCTCCACAGCGGGCTCCAAAATTCGTCAGGGATTCTCCGTTGGCGGATCCGGCAAGCCCGTTCGGCTGGGTTAGCGTTGACCGCAACACGCTGCAGCACACCAGCTATCCCGAAGTCTTCTCCCTTGGCGACGTCTGCAATGCGCCTGCCTCGAAAACCGGCGCCGCAATCAGAAAAGAGGCGCCAGTAGTTATCGCCAATCTACTGTCGGCTCTAAATGGCAAGGAGCTGACGGCCCGTTACGACGGATACGCCGCATGCCCTTTCACGACCGCAAGAGGCAAAATGCTCCTTGCCGAGTTTGATTACAGCCTCACCCCGCATCCCACAGTGCCGTTTATCAACACACAGAAAGAGCGATATGACATGTGGCTGTTGAAAAGATTCGGGCTGCCGTTCTTTTACTGGAACTTCATGCTCCGGGGTCTCGGCTAAAAAACCAGGGATCCTCCGGGCCAAAAGGTCTTTAGGCGCCGGCAGGCACGCGGTCGACGGAGCGCTCCCTGACCCGCAGCGAGAGCCTTTCGGAAACCGTGTCCGGCCACTGGTAGCAAGTCAGGGCCAACAACATGTAGAGCGGGCCTGCGTTGGGATCGGTTCCCTGGCCTGTGAATATCCCTCCCAGGTCCTGCCCTACAACCCAGACCAAAAGAGCTAAAACTGCGCCTGCCATGAGCGCAATGTTCGGCCTTTTACCCAAAGCTCCCAGGCCAATCAGGACTTCGGCGATCCCGAGGATTATCGCAATCTCTGGGCCAAATCCCTTTATCGCGTGGCCGACATGATCACTTATAGAAGCCAATATTCCGGGCTCACCCGAGGCCGCGCCGGTGATCGCTGAGGACAGGGCACCCTTGGCATGATTGGCGGGCAGGAATTGAAGAACTGCATCAAGAATCCATAGCACAGCCCAAATGATTCGCCCGCCCATATCACCGGCCAAGCCGCTGGCAGATGCTGAAATATTCTCAGGCTGGCCGGTCGGCCAAACCAGCGCGCCTACCAAACCATATAGCAAGACCGCTCCGGGGGCACCATTGAGTATCGTCGCACTTCCACTGAACATCTGTCCGAAGGCCTCAGCGAACCACCAAACCCCAATTACCCATCCAAACGATACTGCCAATGCGGGCTTCACTGTTCTGCGAACCAAAAGGCCTATTCCGATGAGCACCTGGATTGTGGCGAATATCGCGTTCCAGAAAGCAATGTGAGGAGTGAGAAACTGGGCCATGGCGGTGACCGGGTGCGCCACAAAGGCAGGCTGACCCTGCCCTGCTCCAGCTAGCACGTCGGTAGCAAAACTTTTCGTAAACATGTAAGGCTGGAACTGAAGTATGCCATCTACCAACCAAATTACCCCGAGAACTATTTGAATCAATCGTTGAGAAGGCTTCATGTTCGCCCGCTTTCATGAACAGATCTACCGATTGGTACAGATACAAAATTCTTGCCGCATGCCCTGAATATTCGCCTCTTGGTCATTGTCGCTGAGCGCCTATTCCAGCTCCGGCACTGATGAGATGATGCTCATCGATGCCTCTTTCCATGCATTCTCTCCGGCTCCCGCCAAGGAGACGCATTAGGGCCCAAAAGGTCGTCGAGAAACTCGTCGAGTTCATCGGCTAGGGGATCGCGTGGCTTTGAAAACAACCCGATGAAAATCACGCTAAGGAAAAACGCCGCGTATGTAAGAAGCGTCAACAGTGAGACACCCACTAAGAAAGCCAATGAATACTCGACCACTGTCAACATAAACGTCAGCGTAGGTCGAAGGGCCGTAATCAAACACTGGGAAACTACGTGGTTTTAGGCCCGAATCCCACAGTGTCACCCGTAAACCCGGGTAACCCGGGACCCGTACCTCAGCATTTCAGTCCGGGTAAACCGCTTCGCAAGGACGAAGGAGGCCAGGTGATTCTTCGGTAGGGACCTTGATCATGCAGACTGTGTAGCCGCCGGGTCCAAGCATTGCGTCATTTCCGCGGGCGGCTAGTGCCCTACAGCAGGCCGCCAGCACAGGTGATCGAACCCTTGCCGCGTACCCGCAGAGCACCTTGTCGAACTTGCCGTCACTGGCAATCGCCGCCGCACTCAGGCCCCGGAGATTGGCCAAGGCCGGCAATGGGGGACAGGATTCAAGATCCAAGGTTCTGGATGAAATTAGAAATCCACCAGATATTCATACCTGATGAGCATGTCAATTATTGCCTTTGGTCGCAGAGGCGCAAATCGTGATTGACTGCGAACGCCAGGTGGCAGTCAGTAAAGATGAGCTCCGGATGACGGCTAGGAAACCCCGTGGTGTTCCTAGGCACCTATGCTCGATCACCAGCGGCTGGCAAGTTGGCCCCGATGGAGAGGGTCCAGTCTCGGCGGATGCTGCCCGTGATGCTAGCCATCATTATCAGCCGGGGTTACGAACTGCCGGGGTTGCTCTTGGGTAACCGCCATGCAGCTCCACTACTCGTGGAATACCTGCTTAGAGCGTCGCTACCAATACACCTCCGAGGGGCGGATTTCAACGGCACCACCGTAGCGGGCAGCTGGGACGCGGGCGGCCACCCCGATTGCCGCATCCAGGTCGTCGGCTTCAATGATGAACCAACCGCCCACCGCCTTTTTAATTCCAGCGAACGGCCCATCCGTTATCATAGTCTTGCCGCCTTCGACGCGCACGGTGGTCGCGCTGTGGGGCAGGCCCATAGGCAGCCCGGGGGTTATGCCCGGCGTCTGGTTGATCTGCTGGTAGTCAGCATAGACCTGCTTTTGCTCCTCCTCGGGGAGTACGGCCTGTCGCTCGAGTGCGGTGCCCTGGTAGATCAGCATGATATATTTCATCGCTACCTCCTCGTTATGACCAGATTAGCCGCGATAGGACTAACTGATCGTCGGGAAAAGTCGTCCAGCCCGACGGATGAAAGCTCTTGAGAAAGGGGAAACGATTCGCTTGCTCGTCAGGAAATCGGACAAAAGTGCCCCCTGTCCGCATTCCGCTATCGGTTAGGCAACCGGGATGCGGGCAGGGGCTACGGCACCGATGGGTAACTAGCTTTCCATCAACAATGTCAGAGACTCTGCTGGCTCATAAGGCAAAAAACAATCTGCCGTCCACTGAATGGAAATTCCGGCGCGCAGCCCGCCGATCACTCGATTATACGAGGGCTTTCCTCTTGAGCAAAAGAGATCCCGCAGAAAGGACACACCAGCTTGTACTCTTTGTGCCTCAAGTCCTCCCAGTGGCAGTGGAACCTGCCTTTGCACTGCGGACATACTGCATCGAAAAGCTTTACCATCCTGACTTATCCCCTCGCTAACTTCTCTAGTTCGTCCTGGCTTACCAGATTCTCCAGCTTCACCCGCTCAAGCGATTCGTCGGGAACCCTCACCCGCTCGGCAAAAGGGCGGCCCAGGGGCTTTGTCGCATCGATGATCATCTTGTCGGTCATAACATCGTCAATCTGGGAGGGATCAAGCGTATTGCCTTTGACGTTCTTGATTATGTCCACATCCTGCGAGGCCTGAACCCTGGTTGCGACAGCCCACATTACTTCCTGCTCGTTGAAGGGATCGATATCCTCATCGACAACGACCACATTCTTGACGAAGTCACACTCACCCAGTGCGATCATGGCCGCCTGCTTGCTCTCTCCGTTTACTTTCTTTCCGATCGAAATGTAACAGTTGAACCTTCCGGCGCCCGAGTCAGGCATATGCAGGCCTCGAATGGTTGGAACCACTCCCTTTATCCGGTTGAATATTGTCCCTTCTTTGGGAATGGCACCCAGAGTCCAATTGTCCTTGTGCCCTACGAAGATATCCTGGTACACGGCATCTTCCCGGTAGCTGATGGCTTTGATTTCGATGACCCAGCGCGCACGCTGCGGACCGAAAGTCCCCGGGAACTCTCCGAAAGGCCCTTCGACCTCACGAACATTGGGAAGAACCTCTCCTTCGACAACGATCTCCGCATCCGCTGGAATCATGAAATCGCTTCCCCAGGTGGCGGAGGGAGTCAAGCGGAGCGGTTCGTTCATAATCGAGCCGACCAGTTCGTAGTCGTCCACACCAAATGGTGAGACGTTCAGCGCGCCAAGGTAGAACGCCGGATGGTGGCTCACCACGATTGCCACGGGGGTGCCTCGATCCTTCTCTTCATTCTTCCTGACTATCTGCCAGTTATGCCGGGGTGACATGTGAAAGCCGAGCTTTCTTGGCCCTTTGTACATGGTGCGCAAAAATGCGATGTTGTAGGCGCCGCTGTCCGGGTCTTTCATTACCGGTGTCATATCGATATATGGTCCGCCATCCATGTAGTGGTGCTTGACGATGGGAAATTCCCCAAGATCCGCCTCATCCCCCACCTTTACGATCTGGCACACCGGAGCCTCTGACCTCGGTATCTCCAGCGGTGTCTTCCTCCCGGCCTCCCGGCGAGCATATTCAATGCCAAGGGGAAGCCCGCTCTGCTCGGCCTCGAGTCCCAGCGCCAAGGCGCACCGCTTTCGCGAAGCATAGATGTTGGTCGCAAGCGGAAAACGCGATATCTCCCCTTTGAGGTTCAGACAGTTGGAGAAAAGGGTCATTGGAAATTTCCCCTGCTTCTCCAGATGCGTCAAGACTGTCGTCACATCAAAACCGGCGGGATTTACCACCCCATCCACGTGCAAGATCTCCGATGGGTGCTTGCTCTCCATGAAATCGAGATAGTCCCTGAACCCTTGTGCCATTTCCACCCTCTTTTCAAGCCCAAATTTGGGACATTCCGTTTTGATCCCCTCAAAACATTTCACAGCCACGGACCTCTGAACCGCTTCCCGGAGGTCTCCGTTGGGCCTCGCATGCCCGAGCCATCAGCCAATGGTATTACATTGCCATCACCGGCGCCAGACGCGATGCTGTCCGCACTTCGACCCAGCCAAGGGTGCGCATTACTCGCGCCGCCGCGGACCCGGAGAACTCACCCGTTCGTGGAAGAGTTGGGCAGCTGACAGCCCCGCGCTAAACAACCGTAGCAACTCTATCATATGGCAATATTTGCCATATCACGCTCCAGTAAGAGATCTGCCAAACCGGCAGTGCCTGGCCTTTGATATAAGTCCTTACACGCCAGAATGCCGCCCGCACTCAGGCAGAATCGCCGAACAAAACTCAGCGGCTGCCTGACATGCCAGCGGCATTCCGTTTATTTCAGATGTGGTGCCGGGAGCTAAATATCTTCGTCCTCGAAGAATTCGATCTGCGGGGGTGTGCCATTCAGCCCGAGCTCCTGCCACTTGGCGGAGACCTTCTCATACACCTTCTTATCCAAGCGGGTCCGCCTGGAGAATTCCTTTATGTATTTGTACTCTTTGCAGGCATTTATAATGCACTTCGAACCCCAGGGCCTGATCTCCGCCGGGTTCTGGCTTGGATCGAGATAGGTGCTCCAAGTCTCACGAAGTATGTCGATGGAGTCCTTGGGCCTTGAACGCGTAGCCATCGCCCATACCACCTCGGACAGGCTCGTTGGATCGACATCTTCGTCCACCACCACGACGTACTTGGTGAAATATGCTCCACCCATGCACTGGGCGGCCAGGGCGCCGACTTGCGAGGCATGGCCGGCGTATCTTTGCTCGATCGAGACAACCGTCCAGCCCCATCCGGCCGCCTCAGGTGGAGACCAGACGCCTTTGATCCCGGGGACTCCCATGGAGTCAAGGTCGTCCCAGACCTTGGATGATTTGGCCAGAGCCCACATGACTCCGCACTCGTTCGAGGGCCAGTCGGCCATAAGGGCGGACATGAGGATCGGGTTGTTCCGGTAGCGGATTGCCTTGATCTCTATGTAAGGGGTCGGACCGCCGGGACGGCCGTAATAACCCTGGAACTCGCCGAAAGGACCTTCTGGAGCAGTCTGGTCCGGATAGGCAAAGCCTTCGATGATGATCTCGGCGTGGGCGGGAAGTGTCAGTCCGGTGATCTCGCTCTGGAAGACCTCGATTGCCTCTCCGGCTATCCCTCCGGCAAACTCGTATTCCGAGATGTCCTTTGGAAATGTGGTCGCTGCCACCAGGAAAAGGAGCGGGTCACCTCCGTATACCGCAGCAACCGGTGCGGGCTTGCCCTGCTTCCACCAAAGCTCCCTGTCGAGCAAAGCGTCTTTGCCCGGCGATGCATAAAAGCCCACCTGCTTTGGACCTTCGACCATTTGGCGGTAGGTGCCAAGGTTGACTCTTGATGATTCGGGGTCTTTGGTTATCACCACGTCCGCGGTGCCTATGTACGGCCCGCCATCTCTTGGCCACATAACCGGAGCACCAAACTTGGTGACATCTATATCGTCGCCGGTCTCGATGTTTTCATTTACTGGAGCGGTGTCGCCACTGACTATTTTCGGTGCAATCCTCTGCTTCATCTTCCTGGCCAGGATGTGAGCCAGCTCCAGCGGCCTCTCGTCGGGGTCTTCCCTGATAGCCAGAGCCAGTCTCTTGTAGCTTGAGCCATATGGGTTGAACAGCACCCTTTGACCCGGATGATCCATGATGTTCTCAAAAAGAAGCGTCGGGCCTCCGACCTCTTTGCCGGCCATGTAAGTGATGGTCGACATCTCCAGTACCGGATCAACTTCGGCGGCAATGCGCTTCAGCTCGCCCAATTCTTCGACCTTGGTGAGCCAATCCCCTAAACTTTGCAAAATAATCCCTCCTGCTGCATAGATATCCCCAAAATATCTGATGGGATAACCCCAATCCTGATTCGTTACCCCCAAATGAGCTTCAACGAGTTCATCCCCACAACCGTGGAACGCCAGGTCGAAGAAAATAGTAACACAGGCGTTTATACAGATCTCAATTCAAAAAACGGCTTGCAGACCGAAATGGCAGCTCAGATGGCAGAAAAAATTTTCGAATAAATTTGTATTTCTCTATCATAACACGCTATTGTCATTATCAAGGAGCGATTCTATCTTCCTAATATCACAGTGAGATAGGACCATCCGAAGAGAGTCAGCAAAGTACGTGCTGTTGCATCAAACTAGCTACGGGGGGAGCACTGGAAGATTTGGCCAGAGGTGGGCAGCGGCTACTTAGACGCAAATCCATGCCTGCTTAGTTGTATACAGAGGAACGCAAACCAGCTTGAAGTGCTTCGCAACCGGCAAATCAGGTGCGTCGAATCTGAAAATCGGAAATGCGCCGAACGAGGCGCCGGGAAATTGGTTCGGTTGGACGGTATTTGGAGGTATTTGATATGAGCAAAGTCGATATACGCGACCTGAGAGACTGGCTGGGGGACGTGGAGAAGCTTGGGGAGGTTACCCACATCACCAAGGAGGTGGACCCTCACCTGGAAATGGGCGCCCTGACCTATCTCAACGGGAAAAACTCCGAACAGACAACCCTGCTGTTCGAAAATCCAAAGGGTCACAAGGGCGACGTGCGGGTGCTGTTCAATCCAATCGGGAACAGCATGAACCGCCTCTCGCTGGCAATGCGGACCGTTCCCGGCAAGACTCCCATTGAGTTAGTCCAGTACATCAAAGAGAAGTTCGACGAAAAAATCAAGCCTGTTTCAATTGATCCCAAAGACGCCCCCATTTTTGAAAACGTATGGATGGGTGACGATATCGACTTGAGCTACTTCCCGACTCCCACCCACTGGGTTCGTGACGGCGGACCTTACATCGGAACAGCGGATGTCATAATCACCCAGGATCCTGATTCCGGCCGCATCAATCTGGGCACATACCGGCAAATGGTTGAAGAAAAAGACAGGGTCGGCTACTACTCTTCACCGGGCAAGGACACGCTGCTTGACCGTGAGAAGTGGTGGGCCAAAGGCAAGCCATGTCCGGTAGTAAGCGTCTACGGCGTAGACCCTTTGCTCTTCATATGCGCCGCAACTGGATTTCCCAAGCAGGAGTCGGAATATGACGCGGCTGGCGGAATCCAGGGCTCTCCGGTCGAAACGGTTCCCGGCAAGATCACAGGCCTGCCAATCCCCGCCCGGGCAGAACTGGTAATCGAAGGCTACTCCTATCCGGACGGTGGCCGGGAAGAGGGGCCGTTTGGAGAATTCACCGGATATTACGGCCGGCCCGGTTTGGAGCAGACTCCGAGCATCGAGATCAAAGCGATATATTTCAGGAACCAGCCAATCATGACGGCGGCACTCATGGCCGACCATCCGTCGTGCGAGCAGAACCTGTTCCTGTCGGTGATGCGCGGCGCCAGAGTGTGGCGCGACCTCGAAGCCTGTGGCATCCCAGGGGTTCAAGGCGTCTGGTCTGTACCCTCCGCCGCTGGCGGATTCGGAATGACGGTCGTATCTCTAAAGCAGATGTACGCGGGCCATGCGCAGCAGGCCGCCGCAATTGCCGCCCAGTGCGCCGGAGGCGCATACTTCGCGAAATTCATCTACGTGGTTGACGATGACGTCGATCCGTCCGATCTGGAGCAGGTCATCTGGGCGGCTTCCACGCGCTGCAGAGTATCCGAGGATATCGACATCCTGCGCAATACATGGTCAACTTACCTTGATCCGAGCAAGAACCCCAACGAGGAGCGGCCCTACGGATCCAAGGCGCTGATTTACGCTTGCAAGGAGTTCAAGAATATAAAGTCCTTCTCGCGGCGAACTGCTTTGACAACGGACCAGTACGAAAATGCTCTGGCCCGTTGGGAAGAACTTGGTATGCCCGGCAGGCCTCCGGTAATCAAGGTTTTTGACAATCCCGAAGAGGAGCTGCATATTTAGCTGCCTGCAGCTTCGCTGGTAGGAATTACACCACGAGGGTGGCATCGCTACGGTCGCTCAGATCGCGCAATGCCACCCTTCGGCTTTGGCTGGCCGACAAATGGCGGCTGCAGGACCCGCACAACTGCCTTGGAATCTGCGGCCAAAAGCTTTCAGATGCAACGCGGTGCCAATTTTACGCAATTGCAGCAGGTATAGATTCCCATCCCATGTGATGCCCGAAAACCATGCCCGTTCCTTCAGGGGTGCCCGTGACCCGATAGTTGGGAAAGCGCTTGACCATCTCTTCGAGAACCACGTTCATTTCAAGCCTGGCGAGATGCAGACCAATGCACATATGGATCCCGTAGCCGAACGCCAGATGCTGGATCGCGGTGCGCTTGGGATTGAATTCCTCCGGATTGTCGAACTGGCTTTCGTCGTGATTCGCCGATGCATACAAAAGAGCAACCGATTCTCCTGCAGGAATGTTCACGTCGCCTATCACGATGTCCGTGGTTGTGCTTCGCCCTTCCAGATGGATCGGCGAGGCTATGCGCAAGGTCTCCTCGACGATCTGAGTACCAATTGAAGGATCGTCTTGGTAGGCATGCTTGATATAATCGTCCGAGACATGCAGCAGCATCGACGATATTGCATCGATGGCGGTGTGATGCCCGGCGAGAGCGAACCCATGGAGCATCCCGACGAGTTCGGACTCGGTAAAGCGCTGGCCGTCCACCTCTGTCATGCATAGCTGGCTCAGAAAATCCTCGCCTGGATGGCGAAGCCGGTCTTCAATAGTTTCTATAAGAAACTCCCAGAAGGCGCCATGAGCTTCCTCGCTAGTTTCCAGGTCGGCTTGGACGAACTTGCGAACCAGTTCCCGGTTCCTTCTCCGTGTTTCCTCGTCAAATCCCAGAATGCGGCCGAGAACCTCTTGCGGAATCGGCTCGGCCAGATCGGCGACGATGTCAAACTCCCCCTTCTGGGCAATGTGGTCTAAAAGATCCTGCACGCTCTCCCGGATGCCGTTTGAAAATTCTCCCATCCGCTTCTGAAGAATTGGCGCCTGCATAGCTTTGCGGTGCCTGGTGTGCTCCGGAGGGTCAGTTTCGATAAGACGGACCCTCGGTTTGTTGGTCCAGTTCTGCTTTCCAATCTCGAGAACATGGCCCGACGACAGGTTTCGGTAATCCAGGGCAGCCGTACGGACCTCCTTATAACGTGTGACACACCAAAATCCGCCGAGAGCTTCGCTGTAGACGACCGGGCCCTGCTGCCTCATGGCCCGGTAAATGGGCCAGATATTTTGCTCGGTAATCCGCCGGTCCCAGGGATTGAACTGGCTCAACCCCCATTCGGGCTGCAAATCCGTCTTGGTCTGTGTAGTGCTCAAATCAATGCCCCCCGCTAATTCTGTGACAACTCTAAAATGGCCAACTTTGGCGGGGTCGATGCCGGGCATCGATAGTATGACTTTCACCGCTAAAATTAGCCGACTTTCATTTGCCAAACTAGCATTTTTCGACGCCTTTTGTGTCGACGCCCGGATCGTCAGTGGTGCATCATTGGAAAGCCCCCTGCCTGGAAGGTAAAATAGCCACCTGGGATCGGCTTCGTTTTGGCAACCGCAGACCGTCACTCCGCATCTTTTGGAAGGAGACTCCTGAATCAGGCAAGCAGCTTATGCCACTTCTCTTTTCAGGCATCAAAGGTTCTAGGGATCAATGGCTCAGTCGTCCACCAGCAGGCCCGCGGAGATTCCAAAATACCAAATCTCGTGGCATACCGTCAGCTGCCGGGTGAAAACAAGACTATCCCCCTCGACCAAGGAGAACTGGCACATGTCATTGGCCAAGGCAAGCGACTCTGCCGCTATATTTGGCAGCGCCGCAAAAGGCACCGTTTCGGCTTCTTTTCGCAGATTGCAAATCTCCTGGGCGACAACCTCGTCCCCGGTCACTTTCGCGAGTTCTCCGAGCAACAGAGACAGTTCACCCGCAATGTAGTGCCACGTCATAACGCTGGCACCCCGCATTTCATTGCTAGCCCCGGCAGAGCCATCAATGACGACCCTACCACATCCTTCAAATCAAGGATCGACGGACGCCTCGAACTTTGGCCTCATTCCGAACTCAAAACATATCATCCAGCTTCAGCCGCAGTTTTCTAATCGGTGTTGCCGTAGGCCTTGATTTCCTCAACCTCCGCGGGCGACAATTCGCGCGGAACATCGCCTTTGGCCAACTTCTCGCTTTGCACATGGTGGCGAATCCCCTCCACCACCTCCGCATTGGCAAGGGTCGTCAGATCTCCAGCATCGGTAAAGTTGGAAATGCCGGCAATGACCCTGCGCATGATCTTTCCAGAACGCGTCTTGGGCATGTCCTGGACAATCCAGACATTCTTGGGACGTGCGATCTTGCCAATCTCGGTCTCGATGGCCTTGGTCACTTTGTCCGAAATCTCCTTGCTTGGCTGGAAGCCCGGCTTCAAGGAGACGTACATCTCCACGATGCGGCCGCGAAGCTCATCCACGACTGGAACCGCGGCGGCTTCGGCAATCTCCGGGACAGTCAGGCTTGCCGACTCGAGCTCCTTTGTGCCGAGCCGGTGTCCGGCCACATTGATGACATCGTCAACCCGGCCTAGAATCCGGTAGTAACCGTCTGCCGCTTTCACTGCTCCGTCGCCGGCAAAGTACGGCCAGTCATGCCAATCCTTGCTGTTGCGGTCTTTGCAGTACTTCTCGTAGTAGACCTGGACGAACCTCTCGGGCTGTCCATAAATCGTCTGAAGTATCCCCGGCCATGGATTGCGGATGCACATGTTTCCCGCTCTGCCGCTTCCAGCCTCCACCTCATTTCCGTCCTCATCCAGGATCACGGGAAACACACCCAGCACGCCTGGTCCGCAGCTTCCGGGCTTCATGGGCTGAAGCCCTGGAAGGGTGCTGCCGAGGAAGCCGCCATTTTCGGTCTGCCACCAGGTGTCAACTATGACAGCCTCATTTTTGCCCACGACATCGTGGTACCAGCGCCAGACTTCAGGCTCGATTGGCTCGCCTACCGTTGTCATGTGCTTGAAGTGGTAGTTGTACTTCATGGGTTCATCCGGCCCCAACTTGCGCAGCATCCGAATAGTGGTGGGCGCAGTATGGAAAATGTTCACGCCGAGCCGCTCGGCAATTCGCCATGCCCTGCCCGCATCGGGATAAGTCGGCACTCCTTCGTACATCACAGTGGTTGTGCCCAAAGCCAGCGGACCGTAGACGATATATGAGTGGCCTGTGATCCACCCGATATCGGCCATGCACCAGTAAGTGTCTTCGGGATGGATGTCCTGGTAGTACTTGGAAGTTCCAGCGACATAAGCAAGGTAGCCGCCGGTGCTGTGTTGGCATCCCTTTGGCTTGCCAGTGGATCCGCTGGTGTACATAAGAAACAATGGAGCCTCGGCTGGCATGGATACAGGGCTTACGATCTTGCTCTTGTAGTCCTTCAGGATTTCATCCACAAAGAAGTCGCGGCCCTCAACCATCGGGGTTGGCGATCCGTACTTGCCGGGATACCTCCGCCACACCAGGACCTTGGAAATATCGAATCCGAGATCGTGCGCGGTCGCAATGGCCTCATCCGCCTTGACCTTGTGGTCGGTAAGCTCGCCGTTTCGATAATAGCTGTCCATGGTGATAAGCACATGGCTCCCCGAGTCGGCGATTCTGCCGCCGCATGCTGCGCCGCTGAAACCGGCAAAGACCTCGGAGTGGATCACTCCCAGGCGCGCACAGGCGAGCATTGATACAGGCAGCTCAGGCACCATAGGCATATGAAACGTGACGCGATCGCCGGTCTTGAGGCCGCAGAAATCCCTGAGGAGCGCAGCGAACTCATTGACCTGCTGATACAGCTCCTGATAGGTAATAGCTTTGATGTCTTCATTCTCAGGTTCAGGCGCCCAAAGGATCGCCGCTTTGTTGCGGTTCTTCTCGAGGTGTCTGTCGACGCAGTTATATGACGCATTCAGCCTTCCGCCGACAAACCACTTCCAAAATGGCGGATCACTGGAATCCAGGGTCGTATGCCAGTAATGGTCCCAACTAAGCAGATCAGCGTATTCTTTGAAACACTCCGGAAAATTCTCCTCGCTGAACCGGTCAAGAATGGCGGGATCCGACGCGTTGGCCTGTCCAATGAATTTTGCTGGAGGATAGTAAAGCTCCTCTTCGCGCCAGTGAACAGCAATCTGCGCTTCAGAGACCTGCTCCTCTTCTTCCGTCGACATATATCGACCTCCCCGCTCTGCTGAGAAAACAGCGAACCAATTTTATTGCTTTACCAGCAAAATGTAAATAGCGAAATAGGCCGGAATGTGCAGGGGGCAAGGGCGTAAACAAAGGTCTGAACCGGGCAATCGGAAGCATTCCGCCGGCAAGCAAAGCCGGTACGCCACGGGCTATCCCGCTAAAAGCCGGGGAACCAGGTGTGTGAAATTCGCCGGATTAAAAGACTCAGGGCAGAGCCAACTGCACTCTACCCTAACCGACCGGATCGGCTGTCTCTAAATTCCGCCCCTAGACCACCTTGAAGTCACCCTTCATGTAGCCAGGGTTGCTCATCACCCAGCTGCCGCAAGGAATGGCGCAGTACCAGGAATAAGTTCCTGCGGCTTTCGCCGTAAAACTGAACTTGGCAGTTCCCTCAGGAGCAATTGTGACGTTCAAGCCAAGATCCGCAACCGTAAAGGTGTGCGGCATGGCGTCCTTGTTGGTTACGACCACTTGAACCTGCTTTCCAGCCGGAACGCTGAACAAGTCTGCGGCACCTTTGCCGTTGGGACCTACGTATGCCGGCTGAGGACCCTGCGGCGTGGTGACGTCTTGTATAGTCAAGTTGATCACCTGGGCCGAACCTGAGCTTCCGTTCGCTGACGGAGTTGTCATCCAAGGCGCATTGCCGTCGACGGTAGCCACTTGGCCTGCCGCGGAGACCGTTCCGCCACAGGCAGCCGCTAAGCCGCCTATCATTGCCAGACCGGCTATCGTCGCGACTTGGCGTGTCAATAATCTTTTCTTCATATTTGCACCCATCTGAATCATCTCAGTCCCTCACCTTTCGGCCGGAATCCACCGACGCTCCAGCTAGGCGGGGCATACGCCAAACCACCAGGGCCAAAGACCCGAGAAGGAGAACCCACACCAGAGCAAGAACCCCTAGAATGCTCTTGACGAAAACCCCTCCGGTGGAACCAAGCGGCCTCGAATACTCAATGACGCTCTGAGGCACTCCGGGGGGATCCTTCAGAACCTGAAATGACTTGACGACACTTGGTGCGCTGACTGAATTCGAAGATCCCAGAGCGGCTCCAAAGAGCTCCGCACCGGTCCATGTTGGCGTATAGGTGTAGGACGCCGCGCCTGCAGAGTTCGTTGTTGAACTGCCCACCGCCATCCATCCGTGGCTTGAAAACTCCTGAGTTTGGATAAAAAAGGTCACTTTCTGTCCGGCAGCCCCGGATCCGACCTGTGCTGATAGCGCCAGGTTGACTGAATTAGCCGATACGGGCTGAACCGCGAGGCTAAGCGCGGCACCACTCTGCCCAGTGGCAGCAACAGCTGTGCCAGACAATACCAGCACCGAGCCGACAGTTGCCGCTGCAGCGATGAGCCATCTCGAAAGACTTTTCATAATTGCACTTCCTTTTCAGGCATTCCCACTCCATTGCCATTTACATGGCCGTTACCGTTGCCATTTGCGTATGCGAATGCCGGCAGATGCTTCTGTGCTTCAAGGGTTTCCCGCGATACCTGCTCGACTGACCCAAGTTCACCCATCTCCTCCATCTCCTCAATTGACAAGACAGGGAGAACGCGGAACAAAAGCATCAGACCCAGAGGTATGGCTGCGACACCAGCAAGTGTGATCGTTATCGAGACCCATGTGAAATGGTATGTTCCCCAGTAGCTTCCAATAAGTGGCTGGGTCACTGGGGGAAGCACGATCACGATTCTCTTGATCCAAAGCGCGATGACGACGCCAATGCTCGCCACCGTCATGCCCTTTATGTTGCGCGTTTTTTTCACTGCCACCAGCGCGATAGGGAGAACCTCTCCGGCAAGCACATAGAACCAGAACGGTATCGCATAGCGGCCAGAAATAGTTTCCCTTATCCATCCGCTGGTGATTCCGGTATAGCCCTCTGACATGAGATCGGCAATAGTGAGATATGCGTATACCAGTCCAAGGGCTGCCATAATGTAGCCAAGCCGGACAAAGTGCCGCTTGGTGATGAACCTCTCCAGGTGGTATCCCTTCCTGAAGGCTGAGGCGACAACTATGACAAGCGCGGTGCCTGAGTAAAGTGCCGCGATCACGAAATAGGGAGGAAACACAGTCTCCATCCACCCTGGCCTGCTGGTCGTCGCAAAGGCCCATGACAGCACCGAGTGAACCGATACCGCCAGTGGAATTATTATCAGCGAAATGAGGGTCAAAACCGAGTGCAACATTCGGCGCTGACGTTCGCTTCCCATCCACTTAAGCGACAGCACCTTGTAAATCTTGTAAAGCACGGGCCTGTCGGCTCTTCCGAGTGTCTTGTTGACGATCGCCATATCGGGAATCAGGGGAAGGTAGAAGAAGATCACCGTCGCCAATACATACGTGCTGATAGCCATGAAGTCCCAAAACAGCGGCGACGAGGTGTTCACGAAAATCGGAATCTCCCAGAAGCGTTCCGGCCTTCCAAGGTGAGGGAAGATGAATAACGCACCGATGATCACTGTGACTAGCGCTGTGCCCTCAGCCAATCGGGTAAGCGGCGCCCGCCAGCTCTGGCCGGTCAGGCGCAGAACTGCCGATATGACTGCGCCGCCGTAGCTCACTCCGATAAAGGCAACCACGTCGACAATGTAAACCGCCCAAAATGCCTGGTCATTGTATCCAGCCGCACCAAGACCATACTTGAGCTGGTATATCCAGGCACCGATGCCAGCCAACACTATGAGGCCGAGCACTGTCACCGAGAGCCTCCAGGCTACACTGGTTCGCCCTATCGTAGGCTTTAGCGCAGCTCTGCGGACATCTGCGGCCCAGGCTTGTTGTGCTGCTCGATGGCCATTCTCGTCAAGAAGGACATTCTCGTTCATATCTGTCTCTTTCACGATTCCTCCCTACTCACTAAGACTTAGCTGCTGACGCATCAGCACTAAGGTCCTGGCCAGCACCCAATATGTACCAAACCCTGGGGTGGGTGTTCTGCTCGGGTTTGTAGGTGACGGCATTCTTCTCGTAGAGGAACTTCGATAGCTTCACCGTCGTACCCATGCCGTTTACTGCCACATCCGTCTTTAGGTCGCCGTTGTAAATTGCACCCATTGAGCATCCCGCCGCACACTCTGAGAGCAGTCCGTGGTTCAGATTCCCAACACAGAATGTGCACTTTCCAACCGTTCCCAAACGCTGAGGCACGGGGAATTCAGGAGTGGCCTCAACCGGAATCGGGGGATATTTCACATCTGAATTCCAGTTGAAGTACCTGGCTTCGTATGGACAGGCTGCCATGCACATACGGCAACCGATGCAGCGGTCCTGGTTCACAAGAACCACGCCTTGATCCTGCCTGAAGGTAGCGTGCACTGGGCAGACGTGCAAACATGGCGGGTTCTCGCACTGCATGCACGGCCTGGGCAGGTGATACGTCTGTCCAACGCTGTTAGTCAGCGTGAAAACCTTCATCCAGGTCTGATCCGGAGTCAGGTAGTGAGCCTTTTGACACGCGGCTGTGCATGATCCACAGCCGTTGCACATGCTCAAATCGATGACCATTGCCCACTGATGCGTGGGGGGAGCTACCGTGCTTGCCATGTCGGCTGCACCGCTCCCGGTCATTCCACTGTTGCCGGTCCAGTTGTTTGTCTTTGGAAGGCTCTGGGCATATGCGCGGTACGAGAGCAGCTCAATACCGGTGCCCAGGACTGCGGTGGCACCTGCCACAGCTCCGAACATTCCAAGAAAACGTCTTCGCGATAAATCTTTTTCTTCTTTGTTAGCTGACTCTTCCACAAGCGCAGCTGACGTGATCGGACAAGCTTGCCCGTCAACTGAACTTGCGCATGACTCCGCTGGAATCAGATCAAGCTCATCTGAAGCTTGTTTACTAATCTTTGAAAGCTTCCTCATCTAACATCATCTCCTAGGAAGTTCTCGTCATACAACGTAACCACCTCCTTCTAACCTTTCGAAACTGCTGGTCAACGCCCCAAAGCAAGGGTTTTGCACGATCTTTGATCACGTCACGTTGAAGTATCCCTGCATCCATCCCACAGAGTTCATTGCCCCGCCAAAACCGGTTGTTCCGGTTCCGCAAGGAGCCTCGCACTGCCAGAAGTACCTTCCGGCCTTGAGGACCTGGAAGGTGAATTCGACTGTGACACTCTTTTGCCCTGAGGGAACAGCCGGAATGGGAATGTTTAAGAGCAAGCCTGGAACCGTCAGAGTATGAGATACCAGGTTGTTTGCAACCTCTGTAACGGCTTTGCCGTTTACCGTTTCGCTTCCCCCGTTCACCAAAGCAAAGGTGGGATCGGAGCCCCAGACATGTCCGTAGGGAGAAGACGGCGGTACCGGCGCCGTGCCATCGTCATAATTTACGATCTTTAGATCTACCGTTGAACCAGCAGCGAACGTGAGGTCAGAGGGAACGAATTTTGGCCAACCGGGCTTTCCAGCCATCTTGCCCGTTTGAATGACCATCTGCTCGTGAACAACCGAGGGGCTTACAGCGGAAACGTCTTTTGCCGCAGTTGCCGAGGAGGTGCCGGTGCAACCCGTCAGCAGCAATGCTGCTGCCGCGACTGTGCCCGCTGCCCCAACCTTGGCCATTTGCAGACTGCTAAAACCTGCAATCGACTTTGAACCTCTGCCACCCTTGATTGTCCTGTACCTCTGTGCTAACTCCATGTCCTGCCTGCCTCCTTGACTGCCTCTGTTCATTCGCACCTGTGGCCGCTACAAGAAACTTGCAGCGGCCACAGGCTTAATTATTCAGACAGGGCGCATGGGAACTGGGGCGCTAGGCCACACGCCCTGCCTGAATAAGCCTTAGGAAACTGTGATGTTTCCTTCCATCTGTCCCATGGTCGCCATTGCGCCGCCCATGCCGTCAGATCCATCTCCACATGGTGCGAAGCAGTGCCAGGTAAAGGTACCGGTCTTCGAAGGAGTAAAGGTGAAGGTAACGGTCGTCGTCTTGGCACCCTTTGGCACCGGGGGAATGAGCACGTTCACGCCCAGATCAGGCACACTGAAGGTGTGGGAAATGTTGGCGTTGGGTACGGAAGTTACCGGAGAGCCGTCAACGGTTTCCGTGCCGCCCTGGATTGTCTCGTAGGTGGCAAGGCTTGCCGGCAATGGAGCCGGGCCGTCATCGACGCTAGTGATTGTCAAGATCACCGGTGACCCTTGGTGTATGGTGATGTCAGCTGGTACGAATCTTGGATATCCCTCTTTGCTGCCGCTTGCACTCTCAGTCTGAAGCTGCAAACTTACATTCTGTGGAGCCGCCGTTGTGGTTGGCGCCTCAGTCGTAGTTGGCGCTTCAGTCGTAGTAGCTGCAGTTGTGTTGGTAGATGATGCGGCCGATGATGACCCGCAACCTGCCAGAAGAACGCCGACTGCCAAGGTAGCCAAGCCACCTGCGACCGCTCCTGGCCTAAGGTATCTCCCTGAAGAAATTGCCATTTAAACCTCCCTAAAGTAGGTGACGGAACGGTCGATCTTTCCTGCAAAGCTCTAACTCGTTAATCACGTCATGGGTAATGCTACGAATGGAAGGAACCCGGAGTATCTGCAATACCTCAGTGTTGGCAGCCGAGATACTACGGTGCCGTACCCGTATGATTTCGGCACTGGATACGATAAATGGCCTTCCACCAGGAGTTAAGTTGAAAGCTGATTTTATGGGAAACACCGTGTAATTTCCTGGAACTGAAATCTCCGATGCCGGGAACTACTCCGTAACGGCCTGTGGCGCTGTAATAGCCACCGGGTTTCCACCACCGGGCTCCAGACCTGCCGCCCTGCCGATCCGCGGGCTGGCCAATTATGGGCAGCTGACTACGACTTGCTCCAGATCGCGCTTCAGAGGTAAAAATAAAAACCGGCCACATGTCACTATCCGTGGTCGCCCAATACAACCAAGCTTAAATAAGTGGCACTGGCCTGGAGTTGCGTGCCAATGCTGGGGGGATCGGCGCGGTTTCCTCAAATTGACAAACTTTGCACTCCAGGGTGAAAATGAATGCCAGTACAGATCAAAGTTGATCCTGTCCAGGAGGTAGAGCAGTGCATGCCGAGCCTGTTACGAGGGGGATTCGCAAGGCCGCGCCAAGGCCAGACCTCTATGAGGTATCTCACCTGGCCGACCCATGGCAAGCGATGACAGCGGAGCTCAAACCACCGATTTCGCACCAGGATGCGTTCCTGGAAGCATACCGCTGCCTTCTGTGTGGCGGACCGCTCACCCCGGCTCCATGCATTTTGGCCTGTCCAGCGGAGGTTGATGTTCCAAGTTTCATAGGAGCCATTTCCGTAGGCGAGCCAACGGAGGCAGCAGAGATCATTCTCAGCGCAAACCCTTTGGGGGGGACTTGCGCCCGTGTGTGCCCCACAGAAGAGTTGTGCGAGGGAGCCTGCGTTCTGAACTCAACCCGCCAGAGACCGGTGGATATCGGGCGCCTGGAAAGGTATGCAATGGACCATGCTTTCAACGAAGGCGACCTTCTGGTTCCTCCGAAGCCGGCCCACAATGGAAAAAAAGTTGCGGTGATAGGGGCAGGCCCGGCAGGAATGACAGGGGCGTTTGAACTTGCGAGGTTGGGATACAAGGTCACCCTCATCGACTCCAGGCCGGCGACGGGCGGCCTTGTGCGCAGCGCCATAGCGCCGTACCGCCAGCTCAGAGACCCGCTCGACCAGGAAACAGCCCGCCTTTGGGAGCTCGGAGTTGAATTTCGCCTGGACACCACAGTGGACGGCGAACTGCTCAAGGAACTCGAAGCTGCTTGCGATGCCATTTTGCTGGCGGTGGGAATGGGCAAGGACGCAACCACCGGATGCAAGGGGGGAAATCTGGACGGGGTACTCGCCTCTCTGCCGTTTATCGAAAAGATCAAGTCAGCCGATCTTCCCAGCGTTGGAGACAGGGTTGCAGTAATCGGTGGGGGCAACACCGCCATGGATGTAGCAAGGCAATCCGTAAGGCTGGGCGCCAAAGAAGTGACCGTCCTCTATAGGCGCAGCCTCGATGAGATGCCCGCTTACG
The DNA here is from genome assembly GCA_004298555.1 of Actinomycetota bacterium. Taxonomy (GTDB): domain Bacteria; phylum Actinomycetota; class Acidimicrobiia; order Acidimicrobiales; family Acidimicrobiaceae; genus SCQM01. Next base: position 30,208 of record SCQM01000162.1, read on the forward strand.
CCGTTGAATACGAAGAGGCTATTGAAGAGGGTGTCCGTTTCGCCTGGCTTACCAGCCCGCTCCAGTACCACGGCAACGGGCGAGTCAGCGCTATCCAGTGCTCGAGGATGGAACTTGGCGAGGAGGACTCCTCGGGCCGGCGAAAAGCATTACCGGTCGACGGGTCCGATTTTCTCCTGGAAGTCGATACCGTTATAGAAGCAGTAGGCCAGACGCCAAGAGCCGACTTCCTTGCTATCATTCCGGGCATTGAGATCCAATCCGGACTCATCGTGGTTGACCCGGAAACTGGGGCTACCTCCAATCCGCTCTATTTCGCCGCGGGTGATGCTCTAGGAGGAACGACGGTGGTGGAAGCGGTAAGGATGGGAAAGGTGGCCGCATTGGGCATCAACGCCAACCTATCGGAGTAAGGCAGAGCCCAGAA
>SCQM01000163.1 GCA_004298555.1 Actinomycetota bacterium
CGCAAGACACGACGGGTAAAATCCTGGCTCAGATTCATTCTGGCGCAATCGATGTTGGATTTTGTTCCCCTCGAGGATCGTTTCCAAATCTCAGATATTTTGCCGTCGCTGAGGATGAGCTGTATTTGATTGTGCCAAACAATCATCGTCTTAGCGGGTTAAGAGAAACCAGTCTAGCCGCTCTGGCTGACGAGCCATTTGTACTTTTTAAAGCTGAGACCGCACTTCGCGATGTTATCGAAGATCTCTGCCGGAAGGCTGGATTTTACCCAAAAGTGTCGTTTGAGGGCATCGATGAGAAAACTGTTGCCGGTTTAGTCGGGGCGAACTTCGGCGTAGCGCTAATACCACTGAGTCCCGATTTGGATGAGGAGAAAATTTCTGTAATCAAAATAGTTAATCCGATCTGTTCGCGACAAATTCATTTGGTTTGGAGGGCCCGGGGCTACATGCCCCCCGTTGTGAGGCTTTTCAAAAACTTTATTGAAAGCACAATGAAGTTGCCCAGCTAAATTCATTCATTTAGCGCTACTGCTGAGAAAGTCACCGCGGTATTCTCGACGGATCAATCCACTGTCAACAAATCACCAAGTGGGCCAATCTGGTGGTAATGTGCCCGTAGGTTGATTTTGCAGCACTCCGCCGGGGGAACCGAGCGACCTTAGAAGCTGAGAGAAATTGAATCCGAACATGGTGGAATTGGAGCCTCCGAACTGGCCTGTACGCCGGGCCATAGTTTCGCCGGATTGATTAGGGTCTGCCCAGCCCGTTTCGATGCCGTCGAACCCTTCGTATACGGTGCCAATAATTGTGGCTGAATTAACAGTTTGACCTACTTGTACCAGAGGTTTGATGTCTTCCGCAGCGTAGACCGCAAGTCCAGCGGCAGGTCCCTGAGTTAGCCGATACGTGATGAAGGTCCCCCCAGGCCATCCGCCATTATACACGCTGAGTACCACCCCATTTCCAATCGCGTAGATGGGTCCATAACCGCGATAGTCCACGCCTTGGTCAATTCTCTCCGGCGATAGCGCATAGATTGAGCGAAGGGGATTAGCGTAATCACCTGAAATAGCCGGGCTGCCAGCAGTTGCAAACCCAGCTTCATTGGCCTGAGCCGCCTGCTCTTGCGCTACGAGTCCAGCGATAGAGGAATCTATCGAACTGAGTTGCGACTTCTCCTGGACTATTGCCGTTAGAGCCGCATTCTTGGCGGCTGTCATCTGAGCAAGAGCAGCGATGGACTGTTTTTGCAGCCGCTTCAATGAGCTCTGTTGCATGTGCAGACTTTGCAGAGCTGCCAGGTGGGATGCGATCAGGTCCGACTGGGAGCTTGTAACCGTATTAACAAATTCTTCGCGAACTGTGGCTTCCGTGGGATTTTCATTTAGAAGCAAATACAGATTAGTCAGGCTTCCGTCATTCATGTAATTGCTGATTGCCGCGACTGTTAGGGAAGATTTGAGGTATGCGATTCTGCCTTGAGTCTGCGAAATCCTGGCCTGGGTGTCTTTGATGCTCTGGCTCACTTGCGACAACGTAGTTTGGGCTTTATCGTAACTCTCAAGCAGTCTTGCAGCTTGAGCCCCGAGAGAATTCAGCTGCGCTGCAGCTGCAGTCGCCTGGTGTCTAGCACTAGAAATCGTCTGGCTGCTAGCTAGTGCTGGACTAGGAAAAAGTTGCATAACTCCGGCAATTCCCATCATTATGGCAGCTACTAAGGATTTTCTAGTTGACAACGCCTTGTGCACAAACCTTTTTATCGAGATCATCTATTTGCTTTCACAGAGTTGCTAACTCGGGTCCGCCACTGTAATTTAGACACTCTATATCAAAAAACCTCGGATTTGTCTAGAAAAGCGTGGAGTCGGGCGAATGGAGTTTGCTCACTTTGTGGCTGGGTTGGCCTGACCTGCGGATTAGTTGCACCGTTCACTAATGATGCATGTTCAACGAAGATTGGTTGATAAGGATTTGACCCATGGGGTTGCGATCACGTTCAGGAGAGGAATCGGACAAATATCGCTATATGCGCCATGTTCAGGAACTGCCTCCGATGTCCGAGGCAAAAGTGGCGCCCCCGGCAGGATTCGAACCTGCGACCAACTGCTTAGAAGGCAGCTGCTCTGTCCGGCTGAGCTACAGGGGCCATGACTAACGAGTCAATATCCTAATAGTTGCACGCCCAGGTGAGTACTAACCTGTTGAATCTCCACATAGCAGATAACAGGTACTAAGAGCTACCTCGGGGCTGGCTCATCCTGTAATTACCCGAGGACTTGCACCTGGAGCTTTGGCTATGGGACTTCTGCTATTGAGCCGGGTCTATTTAGGTTGATTCGGGGAGATCCATTAATTCTTACTCGTTATTGGAGTATGTACTCATCGCGGTAAATGCATGACTATGATGAATGAGCACTGTGGTGGCCATAGCTCAGTTGGTTAGAGCGCCAGGTTGTGGCCCTGGAGGTCGGGGGTTCAAGTCCCCTTGGCCACCCCACCCAGTGAAGGTACCACATGGCCCGCATTGCTTTTATGGTTTTTGCTGGCCAGTCGGCTTGGCTCACTAGTTGTCACCACTAAGTTGAGTCGTGAAATTTAGGGCGCCTCTAGCTCAATGGCAGAGCAACGGACTCTTAATCCGCAGGTTCTGGGTTCGAATCCCAGGGGGCGCACCGATCTGTATGTAAAGATTCGGCGCACCGATCTGAAGATATTTGAAAATTCGCTCTGTGGGCACCAACTTTTTAACAATTACTTTTTGGCTCTGCAGCTTGAAGCGGGCCAGTCCAGGAGTTGCCCATACTTTTATCTTGACTAGGCATTTTCACTCTGGCAGGGAGTATTCCTCCATAAATTCAGCGCCAGGCCTCGTCCCACTAGAAATCAAATAAAGTAAAACATTCGGTCATTGCAGATAGTTTTCTACAACCGCTTCTGACCTCACCGTTGCTCCATCTGGATCCTGACCGGCCGATCGGCGTGCACGGCGCTGTCGAAGAAGATCCCAGCACTGATCGAGTTCGGTCTCTATCGCTCCGAGTCGATCCAGCTTGTCCTTTGTAAGTGATTTACTAGTTTTATGCTCCTCCAGCTCTAGCTCCTCATTGTGAAGCTCCGTAATTCTTTCGAGAATGGTCTTGTCGTCCATCAAACTGCCCCTTCTGTCGTGGAATTACCGTTTATTCCAGCCTACTAGACGTCTAGCCGCTCTAGGTGAAACCCATTCTTCTGGTTGATCCATAGGCGTCTAATTAGTGCGCGACCAAAGAATCGACCGAAATTGCGGGGCCACCTGCAGCCACATATCTCGTGGCTGGTGGCGATTGGCCTGTGTAAGAATTCATTCAAAACAATTGCCTTGATGCTAGAACAGAGGATAACGTCTTGTCAGAATGAGTCGCGAGTATCAGTAAGCAGCACGTATGGCAAGTTGAGAAAGAGTACCCAGCTAAATCAGATTGATTGAAAGGGGACAAACAATTGACTAAGTACGATCCGAGTGCCTACCGAGAGTTTTTCGAGCATGAATTCAGTTACCTAGGGGGCTTTTGGCGCAATACACATAGGTATGCGAATCGCATAGCGCTCATTGATCCGGTCGAAGGTTCTGCGTGGAGCTATATGGATCTAGGCAACAAAGTTGCCGAACTTGCCGCTGGGCTTCGTGAACTGGGGGTTGCTGAAGGGGATGTGGTGACCTACCAGCTATTCAATGGCATGGAGTTTGCTCAGCTCTATTTGGGCTGTCAGGCAGCCGGGGCAATAGGTTCGCCCATCAATTATCGACTAGCTCCAGGAGAGGTGGCATTCATCATCGATGACAGCCTTCCAAAAGTTTTTGTTTACGACACGAGCCTGGCCAAGATGGTTGATGCGGCACTCGGTATGGCAAAACACCATCCGAATGTTTTAGTTGGAGTGGGTACCGATGGTGATTTGGCGTCTAAACCTGGGTCCAAATCTTTGCGCTTTGATGAGCTTTATGTCGCCGGCGGAGGAGCGTCAAAACCCTCCAGGACCATCTATGACGAAACCACGAGGTTGTATACGTCAGGAACAACCGGCATGCCCAAAGGAGTCCCACTTAACAGTGCTGTGGAAATATTCAGCGCCCACGACGTCATCATGCACTTTCCGTTGATTCCGGAGGACCGCACCCTCAATATGACGCCATGGTTTCATCGCGGAGGACTCTATAGCGGAGGTCCAAATCCGGTATTTTACGTCGGAGCAGCAGCAGTTCCTATGCGTTCATTTGACCCGGGTTTATGCCTGGATTACGTAGAACGCCTAAGTTTGACATTCCTCATTGGAGCGCCTACAAATTTGGCTATGCTAGCTGCAGCTCAGAGTGAGCTACCTCGGGATCTGTCTTCTTTGCGGGGTATTGTGACCATGGGAGCGCCGCTCGATAGGGCAGCTGCCCTTAGATATCAAAATCTTCTGACTCCGAGGATCTTCAACGGATACGGAACCACCGAGGCGTTTTGGAACACCTTCCTCAGGCCGAGCGATCTTCCTGAGCATGCCGGGAGTGCAGGACGCGCTTGCACCGACGACGATGTTGCAGTAGTTAAGTTGTTTGAAGATCGACTCGCATTTCCCAATGAGACAGTGGCAAAGGATGGGTCAGAGATCGGGGAGGTGATAGTCAGGTCCCCCAAGTCGGGATTTGCCTACTCGGGTGCAGGAAACAAGGACATGGCCAGATTTCACAATGGCTGGCTGCATATTGGGGATTTGGCGACCTGGGACGAAGAGGAGTTCGTCACAATAGTAGGCCGTAAGGACGACATGTTGATCTCAGGAGGTGAGAACGTTCACCCTGTGCAAGTCGAAGAAGTCCTGAATGAGCATCCTGGAATCGCCGATTCGCTTGTCGTCGGAGTCCCTGATGCGCAGTGGGGAAGTCGAGTGGTAGCCTACGTAGTTCGCAGTGATCCGACACTCACTGCAACCCAATGCGATGAGTTCTGCCGAGAACATGAAATGTTGTCCGGCTATAAGCGACCACGTGCCTATCGATTCGTCGACTCACTGCCTCTGACGGCGACAGGGAAAAAGCTCCACTATCGGGCGGCAATAACCGCAGCCGAAGAGTATGGGAACAATCTATTTGAAATTCCCTAGGAGCGCTTTTTACAGCCAAGAATATCAACCAGTATTCTGATGCAATGGCAGCTTTTGGTTTGTGCGAAGCTTTCAAATGGAGTTGCAGAGTAAGTGTGACTTGACTGGTCGGAGATATATGGTGTGCAGATGAGGAAAAGGGCTGGGTAACCCAGCCCTTTTCGGATACCAATCTCAGAATCCTCGTGAGGTTAGTCTTCGAGGAGATGCGCCCAGCGCTTGCGTGCAGCTGCACGAACGTCGCGAGGAGGCACGTTCACCGGAGGGAACCTGTCTCGCCACTCCCAGGGACGGCATGCATCGATCAAAGCTCGCGAGCTGCTGTAATCGCCTACAGCCTTTTGGTCGGGGGTGATGCGTGGATCAAGCGGAGTGCTCCAAGCCCTTTGGACAATATCGATCGAAGTGGCGGGGTCGCTTCTCGTGGAGACCGCCCACATAACTTCTTCGAGATTCGAAGGATCGATATCCTCGTCAACTACAACGGTGTACCGGCCTGCATATGCTGCGGATCTGCTCTGGGATGCGAGATGCAGTACTTGACGAGCATGACCCGGGTAGCGCTGCTTGATGGATACCACCGTAAACATGCGGGCTCCACCAACTTCGTGTTGCCACACTCCAGCAACATCGGGGACTCCGAATCTATCTAGTTCATCTCTTAGCAGAGCTGACCGCAGAACAGCTCGATAACGGGCAACTTCGTCCGGTGGTTGTGCAGGGGGTGCGCCCACCAATATTGGATTATTCCTGTGGTATAGGGCCTCGATGTGGAGCACAGGTTCCTTCCGGCTAGATGAAGCATAGTAACCTGTCCATTCTCCAAATGGACCCTCCATTCGAAGTTCCTCTGCGCTTGCATAGCCTTCCACAACAATCTCGGCATCGGCAGGAATTGGCAATCCTGTGATCGGGCCTTCAATCACCTCAACGGCGCTGCCGCGTATTGCCCCAACCCATTCGTATTCGCTTACTCCCAAGGGAATTTCAGTGCAGGAGGCAAGAAACTGAAGCGGATCGCTCCCGAATACCATTGCGACTGGGCACCGCTCACCGCGCTCAAAATACTTCTGTCTGTGCATGCGGCCATGCTTACCAGGTGAGATATAGTATCCAACGCTGTTCTTGTCATGCAGCATGACGCGGTAGGTGCCCAGGTTGACCCAGTCATCATCGGGATCACGGGTGATGTCAAATGAGCCAGTACCTATATAACGTCCCCCATCCAATGGGTGCCAGAGTGGAGTTGGGAACTTTGTCAGATCAACTTGGTCTCCACGGAATACGTTTTCCATGACCGGCCCATCCTTGACAAACTTCGGTGGAATGTAGTTGAGTCCTTTGATCTTCTTGCGCCACTCATCAGAAAGTGCCACTTTGCCGAGTCCAAATGGGAGTCCCAGTGTCAATGCAATTCTGTCTGTGTGCCCGAAGCTGTTTACCAGGACACGATAATTTGGATCGTATCCAGGTATGTTGTCAAAGATTGCCGCTGGTGATTCAGCCACGTGTTGAAGGACGTCGGCTACTTCGCCGATCTCCTGGTCTGTGTTTGCACCAGAGATGTGCCGCAAGTGCCCGAGCCCGTCAATTACGTCGAGCCATTCACGTAAACCGCGGTCGGCACGATTGTCGCTCGGTGCGGGCTGCTCCGCCAGAGCCATATTACCCTCCCTCTTTGGTCCGAACATCGGACCATAAACATTGACTTTATTCGTTAAGTTAGTCACTGTCAATTCCCGCCATGAAGCACCCAGAAGTTCTGAAGTACTAGATTTCGTAAAGAAATCTGGCCAATAGCAGCGATGACAGAGCCTGCTGCCGGGCAGAATGCAGTATGTTTCCGCACCGCGCTGGCTGAATGATTCCTGTTGAGGGCTTTGCCCCACCCGCCTTCTGCCTTCTGCCTGGAATGTCCTGGAGCGCAAAGTGCATTTAAGTAGCGAATTCAGCACTGCCTGCGAGAGGGGCCGGTCCAGCCGCCTTTTGAGTAATTCGAAGTCGAAGACGGCCGGGGACCGTGTGGAGTGAGGGCTTTTGGCCTGCCATGCAGATTTATGGCAGGCCTGCCGTGTTCTTTTTAGATCTTCAGCGATGGAGCGGATAACTGGTCTAGAATTGGCTGCCACCCTGCCATCGGTCTTGGTTTGGCTGCAATAGTCACATCAAATCTGTCAGCTTCAAATCTGGCTTTTTAGGAAATGCCGCGTTATATTGATATGAGTGTAAAAAAATAAGTCGATTCTGTATAACGGAAAAAATACACCTACAGAGTTGACAGATGTTAATAGCAGTGAAATACTTATCTTTTTGGTCCTACATTAGGATCTTTTTATAGACCCGGAGGTACATTTCATGACCCTTGATGTAAAGCCGACGAATGTGGCTGGGCCGCCCTCAACAGAGGACCAGCGTTCTCTTCGCGGCAGCCTTGATTGGATGCGCCGCAACGGCTTCCTGCTTGAGACTGATGTACCGGTATCTGGGGATCTTGAGCTGACGGGTATCCAGAAGCATCTGGATGGCGGCTTGCCGATGCTCTTCCACAATGTGAAAGGACACCCAGACTATCAAGTTGTGACCAACCTTTTTTCAAATATTGACGTTGTGGACAAGCTTTTTGGTTGGTCGACCCCTCAGGAGCGGACTCGCAAACTTGCGTATGCCCTAACGCACCCGATTCCACCAGAGACCATCACCGAAGGCGCTCCATGCCAGGAAGAAGTCATAACTGAGGATCTAGATGTAAACCGCTATGTCGTGCCGATCCGCCATACTCATCTCGAGTCGGAATTGACAATAGGTAGCGGCAACAGTGTCGTGGTGGGCAAGTATTTCAACGGCGGAACACATATCGGTTATAACCGAATGAACTTTCGCTGGGGAAATGTTGGAACGTTTCAGGCCAGCCCAGGATCCCACATGTGGCAGGTTATAACTGAGCACTATTATGAGGAAGAGGGCATTCCTATCACGATGTGCTTTGGACTTCCAATGTCGTCAGTGCTGATGGCGGGCGGTGGATTCGATTACGTAGTTCTGCCCAAGGGTGGCGATGAACTTGGTGTCGCCGGAGCAGTGCAGGGCTTCCCGGTACGTCTTGTCAAGGCAAAGACAGTGGATGCATACGCAGTTGCTGATTGCGAAGTTGTGCTTGAAGGCTACTTAAAGCCGCGTGACAAGCGATATGAAACCAAAGAATCGGAAGACCACAACACCCAGGGACGTTACCATTTCCATCCAGAGTGGGCAGGTTACATGGGCAAAGCCTACAAGGCCCCAACCTTCCATGTGACTGCTATTACACGGCGCAAGAGGGAGTCTAAGCCGATAATCTTCCCGCTTGGTGTTCACACACTTGATGACTCGAATATTGATACGACGGTTAGAGAATCAGCCATCTTTGAGCTTTGTGAGCGGTTGCAGCCAGGCATTGTACAAGATGTCAATATTCCTTATTCAATGACTGACTGGGGTGGTTGTATCATCCAGGTTAAGAAGAGGAACAAGATTGAAGAAGGTTGGCAGCGGAACTTCCTAGCAGCTGCTATCTCATGCAGTCAAGGCATGCGTTTGGCAATTGCCGTCGACACGGACATCGACATCTATTCGATGGACGATATCATGTGGGCACTTACCACCCGCGTCAATCCTCACACTGACATCTTGAACCCGGTTCCTGGTGGAATCGGTCAGACGTTCCAGCCTTCTGAGAGAATGACTGCCGGTGGTGGAGAGTGGACTGCGAGCAATACCCGCTTCGAAGGTGGCATGGGTATTGACGCCACTATTCCTTTCGGATATGAAAGCGATTTCATGAGGCCTGTCTATCCGGTCGATAGGGTTGATGCGAGCAATTGGTTCAGTCCAGATCAACTTGCTCTTGCCAAGTCCGTCATGAATGGATGGGTTCACTCATTATCGAGAACAGGGCGCTGATATGGCTGGCTCCGTGGAGCAGAATCCTGCTCCGCTGAGCGGCCTCCGAGCTCTTGACCTCACGGGCGAGCTGGGTTGGCTGCTCGGGCGGATTTTGGCTGATGTTGGCGTTGAGGTTCAAAAGATCGATCCTCCAGGCGGCGATCCGGGGCGCAATATGGAACCGGTTCTGGAGGGACCTGCTGGCTCGGTTTCTGCGTCGTGGGTCGCGTACAACATGGGAAAAAGCCGGCTCGATCTGGATCTAAGCACCGAAGAAGGCAGGGAACGTTTTCTCAAGCTTGCCAGTGAGGTCGATTTCGTACTTGAGAGTGAGGAACCCGGTGTTCTCGATGCATTGGGTATTGGGTGGAGCGTACTTCGTGAGATAAATCCATCGCTGATCCTCACTTCAGTTACCACATACGGTCAGAACGGTCCTCTTGCGAGAGTTCCGGCTTCTGATCTTGAATTGATGTCCGCCGGTGGAGCCGTTTGGCTCACCGGCGATGCTGACCGGCCTCCGGTCCGGATGACTTTGCCCCAATCAATTTGCTGGGCTGGAAGTTATGCTGCAGTGGGAACGCTGATCGCATTTCATCATCGTCAAGTTACGGGAAAGGGTCAGCACGTAGACATGTCTGCCCAAGCCGGATTGCTGCCAGCCCTGGTGCACGCACCGAGTTTCTTCGATTTATTGGGTGAAAACCCCATGCGAGCCGGCGGCTACTTAGTTGGACGTAACATAAACGGTGCGGCGATGCGCAATATTTGGCCGTGTCGTGATGGATACGTAACTTGGGCAATTTACGGTGGTGCTGCCGGAAGGCAATCAAACCGCGGGATGGTCGAGTGGATGGATGATAATGGCATGGCGCCGGAGTCGCTGAAGAACATCGACTGGAGCACGTTTGATGTTGCAACAGTTACGCTTGAAGAGGTTTCGGAAATGGAATCTTCTATAGCTGATTTCCTGGAGACCGTATCTAAAGCGGAGTTTTTGGAACAGGCGGACGTACGTAGGTTGCTTGGCTATGTGGTATCAACAGCTGCTGATATTGCCACAGATGAACAGCTTGAAGCACGTCAGGTATGGTCCGAGGACTTTGTTCCGGAAGTTGGTAAGACTTTGCGCTTTCCTGACGGCTGGTTGAAAATCGATGGGGTTCGCCACGGAGTGGCTATATCAGCACCTGGAGGAGAGCAATGACGGTCAGTTTGCCGGAACGTCATGGACCCTTGGCGGAGATACATGTCGTGGAATTTGGTGGCTATGGGGCAGGACCAGCGGTAGGCAAGTCCCTGGCGGAGCATGGCGCTGAGGTAATCCGGATTGAGAGCATGCTTCGATTAGATGGATTCCGTACGAACTATCCGCCATATACAGACAACATTCCGGGAATTGAACGTGCAGCAATGTTCGCTATTACCAATGATAACAAGCTGAGCGTGTCGCTAAATCTGAAGTCAGAAAAGGGACGGGAGCTGGCGATACGCCTCATCGAGCGTGCCGAAGTGGTGGTAGAGAACTTTACCCCTGGTGCAATGGACCGTCTTGGTCTTGGTCACGAGGCAATGATAAAACGAAATCAAAAGTTGGTCACTCTGAGCACCTGCAACCAGGGCAGAACTGGTCCTCAGGCCAATCGTGCAGGATTTGGTTCGCACCTGACATCTTTGAGTGGGTTCACAGAATTGACGGGTTGGCCCGATCGGCAGCCGGCCCTTCTGTGGGGCCCTTACATTGACTATATAGCGGTGGCATACGGTGCAGTTGCGGTCCTTGCGGCATTGGAGCAAGTCCGCAGAACAGGGACTGGATGCCACATCGACCTGTCTCAGTATGAGACAGGAGTCCAGTTCATGGCGCCTGCATTGGTTCGCTACTTTGCGAATGGGGAGGTGACTCATCGTCAAGGTAATCGTGATCCTAACGCCGTGCCACATGGAGTGTTTCCTTGTCTAGGCGAGCAGCGGTGGTGCTCCATAAGCATCCATGATGACGCAGAGTGGTCGCGGTTCGCCACGGAAGTCGGAGAGCCGTGGGCTAAAGAACCGGAACTAGCACTGGTTCCAGGGCGCCGATCCCAAGAGGATCGGCTGGAGGAACTCATTTCAGGCTGGACTGCAAATCAAACCCGGGAATCTGTGGTTGAGCGTCTGAGAAAGGCGGGAGTCCACTCGGCTCCGGTTAACGATATGGGAGATCTCTATGCGGATCCGCAGTTAACGTACCGTAATGCGTTTCAGCGGGTTGATCATCCGATCATGGGTGAGCATGCCGTGCCAGGGCCTCCTTATATTCTGTCTGAATCTCCTGGCAAGGTGACTCATGGTGCGCCAACCGTGGGCCAGCATAACGAAGCCGTTCTGTGTGGGATATTAGGATTATCGAGAGCCGAATTTGAGGAGATCCAGCTGTCCGATGTGTTGAAGTAGTTGCAGCTAGTGGGGCACTTAAAGGCTCAAATCTTATCTACCTGTGGTCTTTCCGCTCGACAGCTGAATTAGACCAAGTTTAAATCTGCTGTCTTTGAACCTTCCGCTGCAGATGCCGCTCTAAATACCTGTCCTGGATTCGCGTTCAAGCATTTGGCTGAACGGTCTATTGTCCAATGGTGTTTGGTGATCAATAGACTGCGTTTTCGATTTGGTGGTTGTTGGAAGCCGGAATAAGCTATATGCATGGAAACTGAAGCTAGAAATCTTAATAAGGGACCGTCAGGAGATCCTGAGGGGACACTTCGGAAGGCGCCCCCTCCTAAATGGCAGGTCGCCGATGTAATCGATGTCATTACCGAGACTCCGGAAACTACAACTCTGCGTCTAGCCTTGCCCGAGCCTACGGAGTTCACTTCTGGCCAGTACTACAACATTAGGATTCCCGTAGAAGGGCGGCCGAGGCCTATCCAGCGTGCATACTCCATTGCCTCCGCCCCTTTCCCGAAATTTGACGTCGTCGAGTTTGGGATCAAAGAGATGGAAGGCGGTTTGGTATCGCCGGTTCTGGCAAAGCAGACCAAGGTCGGTGACAAGCTGGAGGTTCGTGGTCCTTACGGAGCTTTTGTATGGAATGAGGAAAAGGGTGGTCCACTTCTTCTAATTTCTGCAGGTTCTGGCGTAGTTCCGTTCATGTCAATGATTCGTTATGCCAGGGCAAAGGGACTTAATACTCCGATGCATCTGCTTTTCTCGTCTAAGTCAGCTGAGTATGTTATCTACAGCCAGGAACTAAATGAGCTGGAAGCCGAGTTGGATTGGCTGACCGTAACTCATACGTTTACCCGTGATCCTGAGCATCCTGGTTCCCGGTACCATCGCAGAATTGATAAAGAGATGGTGGCGGAGTTGATGGTTGAGTCAGGCGCAAAATTGGGCTACATTTGCGGTCCTCCGGAAATGGTAGAGCTCTGTGAGGTTGTTCTGGTTGACCTAGGTATGGATCCGGAAAACGTCTATTCCGAGAAGTATGACTGATTCGATTTTGCGACTCTCTTGTGCTGAAGCCCTTTAAATATTTCTGTGTTCTTTGGGGCGCGTAATTGGGATGTTCCAGTCCGCAAGATCAGCGCAATATCGCTTTATAGAGGGTAAAGTTCGTTCGAATACCGCTGGCCACGTTTATGTCTGCGTCTAAGGCCAGCGGTTTCTATTTTGAAACATATTGAATGCCGGGTGCAGCTCAGGTTGTGGGATACGAAAAAGAGTATTTTGCGCCAAAACTCCTAACCGCTGTGCTCCATTGATAATTTAGCGACAACGGTGCATCGCAATAGTGACAAAGTTGCATCGCGTCCGGTAATTCAGGATGATGTTTATAATCGCCTAGTTGTTGTCGAGCGACCGGAGCATTTTCTCCGTCTCGTCCCAATGTTCGAGACTCGAGATCCAAGGACCTGCAAGAAAAGTCATTGGCTGCAACTGGATACCTAAGGTGTCAGCCTTGTGGTCAACCAGTTCGAATGCGACAAGGAGCACCCCCTTGTCGTCATGAGCTCGCACGACCCCAAGCTTCAGGTGATGTACCGTATCGCCAAGCGTAACAAGAATTAATGCAACACCGTGATTGCGGATATTTGCACGGGTCCCCCAGCTAGTAATAGCAGCTCTGATTTCAGTGGCAGTGGCATCGAGTTGCGCTCTGGACAATAAGCAGGGATGAGGAAATCCATTTAGGTCAACCGTGAATAGTGGAACCACCTGCTCTGGGCTTCCCATAACCGGTCTACCCGACAGATAAGACCTAACTTCTTCCGGGATAGTCAATGCCACTTCTAAGCCTTGGAGCAAAGGTGAGAGAGATGGTGAACTGAAGTGTGACCCAAGAAACGCCCGGTTGTCCTTGGTAGGCCCGAAGGGGTATTGGAAGAATTGGCAGCAGAGTTGTATCCGCATGACTCGCCAAAGTGGTGCAAGGATAACTCAATTGAAACTAGTGATGAGGCTTGGTCACTTTGACTATCAGGGACTGCATTGATGAGGAATCTCTCCACTTAGCCTCCATGCTCACAACAGTTTGATCCTTGAGCCTAGCCCTTGCCTTTATGCCAGTCTCGCAAGTTTGTTCGTGTTTTGTTGATGGAATTTTGATTTCTATATGCCCCAGATAAGGCGGTGACTTGTCGAATCGAGTTTAATGGATTTGCATGAGTGCCACGTCAATGTCATTCGCCATGACGTAGGGCCATCCTTGCCGGTCATTTCAAACGACTGATGATTATCCACTCAGCCATTTGGGCTGCCTTTCGTCTGAGTTGTTTGAAGGAAAATGCAAAGTTTGCGAGATACCGATCCCGTCCGGAAAAATTGTTGCTGCCAGGTCCAATCAACGTCAAACGAACTTATAGCCGTCAAGTCGTTGTTCGAAACAGTTTTCGTGTGCTACCGTGGCGTAAAAGACATTAGCCCTGGATCGAGTTTCCACGGGATTTGACAAGAAGATTCAATAAACCAAGGCAGTCTGTTCGAAGGTGCCCGTCACAACTTTATAACGCGGATTGGCTAGGTCCAGATCATAATGTTCCGGGGTCAGCTTTTTTCTATTCCCATGAACTAGCTGGCAGACAGCTATTTTTATAGCGCTGCTAAATATTAATCAGTTTAGTTCATAAATTTCTTGTCCTGAATTTGACACATAACTTCTGGGGGCTTTATACTACAACTTGGAGTCAGTAGTCAACAATTATGTAGTACTTATCGTGCAGAGCGCGAGCAAGGAGGAAATGGTTAATGAGTTTTGAAAAACTTCCTGCCGTCGAATTTACTCAGGTCAAGTATTCCAAGGCTGACTGGGTGGCTACGATCACGATCGACCGCCCTGAGTCATACAACGCGTATAGCACTCGGGCATTGATCGAATTGGCCGCGGCTTTCAGGGAAGCGGCATTTGATGACGAAGTCGCGGTGATTGTATATACGGGAAGTGGCAAGACGGCGTTCTGCACTGGTGGTGATGTAAAAGAATACGAGAGAGAATACACAAAATCACCGCATGACTATTGGAAGTACATGGGTCTGTTCAGCGGGTACATCGAGAGCATCATCAACTCAGGAAAACCGGTTATTGCTCGGCTAAATGGAATGGCAGTCGGTGGAGGCAATGAGAGCCATTTGGCATGTGACCTTTCGATAATTGCCGAGCACGCCTACGTTGGCCAGGTCGGAACCAAGGTCGGTAGTGTAGCCGCAGGTGGAGCTACCCAGTGGCTGCCAATATTTGTTGGAGACCGCAGAGCCCGCGAGATTCTTCTGCTAAACCGCCCAATTCTTCCCTACAAGGCGCTCGAATGGGGTTTGGTCAATGAAGTTGTGCCTTCTGTTGTCAAGGATGGCGAGTTCATTGTTCACGCTTCTGGCGAGCAGATTTCCAAGGCAAAGAAAGGGCAGGAAGGTTATTCAATTGACCTTTCAAAGCTTGACGAGGCTGTCAAAGCGATGGCTACAGACTTGATTGACCAGTTCCCAGAATGTACTCGATACACCAAGCAGCAAACGAACTTCTGGAAAGATTTGGCATGGCACCAGACGGTTGGCCATGCCCGCGACTGGCTGTCAATTCACTATTCGAGTTTCGAACCTATTGAGGGTATGAATGCTTTTGTAGAAAAGCGTCAACCCGGGTACAGGATGCTGCGTGAGCGGGCGGCATCAGGTGGCTCATCGGAGTTTCCATGGGGGGCCTACCAGAAGAGCTGCCCAGCGTGCGGTTCGCGCTTCATACCCTCTCAGTTTACATATTGTGGCAATTGTGGCAGTGCTTTGGATGACGGCTCGGCAAGCGCGGCCGCCAACTCCGGCACGGATTCGGCGAAAGGGTGATGGCGATGCCGCGTCTTCTAGATTCATACGACAACATGTCAATTGATGATGTACTCATCATGTGCAGGGATCTGGTGGAAGATCCAGAATTTCCCACCGTGAAGAAATGGCGCGAAGCCGGCGGAAAGGTGGTTGGGCACTTCCAGGTTTATTTCCCTGAGGAGATAGTGCACGCCGCAGGCCTGCTTCCATTCAAAGTGCGTGGGGCCCCGATCGAGCCCCGTCAGGGCGAGTCTCACTTTGGTTCTTACCTTTGTTCCATCCTGAAGACTTCGCTGGAGATTGCTTTGGGTGGGCAAGTCGTCCTCGACATGTTTGTCTCGCATCCAATTTGTGACTCAGCTCGTAACCTTGCAGCGGTATGGGGTAGGAACTTTGACTACCCGTGCGAGATTCTGTATTTGCCGCAGAACCCAAATTCTAAGCACGCAGCTGAATACCTTCGCGGCGAGTATGCTCGCTTAGCCCGTGAGGTCGAGAAGATTGCGGGACGTGAGATCACCACGGACCAGCTTCGGGCGTCAATGGAGGTATTCAATACCAACCGGGCCCTGCTGAGGGAGCTCTACGAAATCAAGCGTGACACCCCCTGGCTGTTGGCAGTGGATGAAGCATACGTCCTCCTTGCGGTCGGCGGGATGATTCCCCGTGAAGAGCACAACGCTCTTCTTACTTGGGCGCTTCCAAAGATCCGTGAGCGATCAGCTACGCCGCAAGACCGTATGCGTCTTGTATTTTCTGGTGGCTTCTGTGAACAACCGCCGCTTGATCTTCTCCACACCATTGCTCAGTTCTCATATGTTGTAGATGATGACCTCCTGGTTGGGATGCGATACATCACTGAAGATATTGAATTGGGCGAGGATCCTCTAGCCAACCTGGCTTCTGCCTACCTAGACCAATCTGGCTACAGTCCGGTGCAGCACGACATGAACAAGCCCAAGGAGCACATGTTGCTTCAGCAAATAAAGGCTGCCAATGCTGGTGCGGCAATTATTTCTGCTGCAAAGATGTGTGAGCCTGGGCTGGACGAGCAGGTGGCCTACACTAAGGCTCTCGACGATGAGGGTATTCGCTACTTCGTAACTGAGTTCGAAGAGCGGATGGCAAACTTCGACAGTCTTGAAATCCAGCTCGAAACATTCATCGAGAACCTACTCTTTGCTTAAACGGAGGGCATCATGTCAACAACCACTTCAAGTGCCGCAGCCACTACAGACAAGTCGTCAATAGTAGGCAGGGGCAACAAAACCGGTAACCAGCTCTTCCGGGACTGGTACCAGGAGCTAACGACAGCTCCTTCTAGAGGCGAGCACTCCGCATATGTGTTCGTAATGGGTAGCATGGCTGAAGTTCTTCAGTCATTCGGGATTCACACCATTTTCCCTGAGGTCAATGGCCTTCAAACGGCCGTCCGCCACGTGGCTGACGACTACATCGCCCAGGGTGAAGACTACGGCTTCTCCGCTGACGTTTGCGGATACGTCAAGGCAGACGTTGGCCTCCAGCTTCGCGGTGGTGATCACCCCATGGGTAAGATCCCCAAGCCGTCGCTAGCTGTATACACCAATGCATGTAACACCTACCTCAAGTGGGCGGAGATCTGGGAGCGCATGTACAACATGCCAAGCGTCACCATCGACGTCCCAGGGTCGCGTGCTGCAGGAAGGCACACGTGGAGCGGGCACGTAGATTTCGAGAATGATCTCAAGTACGTGCGGGGCCAGATCGACGAACTGATCACCGTTTGCGAAAACGTAACGGGAAAGAAGTTCGATATCGACCGGCTGCGTGAAACCATGCATTACACAAACGTGATGATGGAGAGGTACGAACGGCTTATCGAACTCAACAAGGCAAAGCCGGCTCCTTACAATGCGGTTACCGATGGAACCGTATATTTGGGAGTGGCCAATGGATTCCGCGGCCGGGCCGAGGGCGCACAATATTTCACCGATCTCGTCGAGGAGATGGAGTACAAGGTAGCCAACGGAATCGGAACCACGTTTGAAGAGAAGTACCGTTTGGTCTTCGTTGGAGTTCCCTGCTATCCGATCTTTAGGCGGTTCAATGAAATGTTCACCGAGTGGGGTGGCGCATTCGTAGGTTCCAGCTATATGTGGTTTGCCTCTGGCGGCGCTAACACTGGATTCCAATACGATCTTGATCGGCCTCTAGACAGCCTGGCTGAGGGACTTCTGGTAACAACCAGGGACGCTATGGACACAATGTTCTATTCGAACAGGAACATTGTCGACGCTATCGAGCCGTTTGGCATCGATGGTGTGGTCTATCACCCAATCAAGTCTTGCAGAACGGTGTCGACAGGTCTTGCTGATAACCGACGTGCGGTGATCGAGGAGTCTGGTGCAGCAACTTTATTCGTGGAGTCTGACCACATGGACAAGCGGGTGGTTTCAGAAGCTCAGTTGAAGAACCGAATTGATGCATTCTTTGAGGGACTCGCGACACGCAGGGTAAGACAGAGTACTGGACAGAGCAAGTAGCTGGGCCTAAGGGCTTGAGAGGAGATAAACATGGCTTATGCAGGAGGAGTCGACGTTGGATCGACTCAGACCAAGGCAGTTATCATCAATGAGGATCTTCAGATCGTAGGTAGAGCTCTAGTCGACACAGGCTCAAATGTTGTTGTGGCTGCACAAAATGCTTACGACTTGGCCGTAAGGGACGGCGATATCCTCGAGGAAGAAGAGGGTGTCGAGTTCATCGTCGGTACTGGTTACGGTCGTTACAAGGTAACTTTTGGTGATGCCCAAACGACAGAGATCTCCTGTCACGGACGTGGGGCTGTTCACATGTTCCCTGGCACCAGGACAGTTGTCGACATGGGTGGTCAGGACACCAAGGCAATAAAGGTGACTCCGACCGGCGAGATCCTCGACTTTGTTATGAATGACAAATGCGCAGCTGGGACCGGACGCTTTTTGGGTGCAGCGGCCAGCGCTCTCGGAGTACCTCTGGGTGAACTTGGTCCTGTGGCATTGCGTTCCACCAGGCCAACGAAGATTTCAACCACATGCACGGTGTTTGCTGACGGTGAGATCCTTTCACTTATAGGCAAGGGCAAGAAAGTTGAGGACGTGCTTCTTGGAGTGCACAACTCCGTGGTCTCAAGGGCACTGAGCCTTATGCGGCGTGTAGGTATCGACAAGGAAGTCACTTTTACGGGCGGTGTTGCCAACAACATCGGCATGGTGACAGTACTGAATCAAGAACTGGGCTTCGATTGCAATGTGAGCAGTGACTCGCACTTCATGGGAGCATTGGGTGCAGCACTTTTTGCAATGGATCGAATCAAGGCCGGTCGTGAATCACACGGTCTGGCGGAGGTGAAATAATGACTATCACTGCAGGACTCGATGTCGGGTCTACGTACACCAAGGCATTGCTGCTAGACGACAATAGCAACATCATTGCCCGCAAGCTGAACCGTACTGGTTACAAGCCCGGTGAAATCGCGGAGCAGACTTTTCAAGAGGTTCTGGATCTGGCCGGAATTACCCGTGACGCTGTTGACTACACCGTCGCAACCGGGTTAGGTCGTTTCCAAGCCGCCTTCAGTCAGTTGAATGTCACCGATCTTACCTCGGCAGCCTGGGGATCAAATGCGTTATTCCCGGGAACAAAGACGATCCTTGATGTTGGTGGGCAGTCTGTCAAGGCCTTGAGATGCGACGAAAAGAGGGCAGTGACTTCTTTTCGACTGAACGAAAAGTGTGCTGCAGGAACCGGAGCCTTCTTGGAGAAGACAGCTCGGTACATGGGATTTGGCACAGAAGATATTGGCCCATTGGCAGTAACTTCTACTGTTGAAGTTCCAATTTCCGGTGTTTGCACTGTGTTTGCAGAGGCGGAAGTGATCAACCACCTATCACAGGGTGTTGCGGCTTCTGACATCATGCAGGGCGCCATTATTTCGCTGGTTGGCAAGTCTGTCCAGTTGATGAAGCGCGTAAAGATGGAGCCAGAGGTCACTCTTATTGGTGGTATCATGCGCTATCCATCAATGGTGACTGCAGTTCGTGGACTGCTTGGCATTGACGTGAATGTTGCCGAGGGCGACATGGTGCAATATGCGTCTGCTCTTGGCGCCGCAACGCTGGCTCGATACCAGCTCGAGAAGGTAAGGTCTGGCGCACGCGCGGGTTCCGTAGGTGCAAGATGAGCAGGCATCGGGACATTGAACTCATGGCGGCGGGCTGGGACCGCCGCTTTGAGGCCGATGTATCCAGAGTAAATGAGCTCGTTGAGATGTATACGGAAATGGGTTACGAAGTGACCACCAGCGAAATTGTTCCAGACGATTTTGGTCCTGATTGCGCGGGGTGTGCAATAGCAGCATCTTGCAACAGGTACGTGGTTATATACACTCGTACCCCCATAGCGAAGGTAGCCGAAAATGCCAACTAACTCGGAACTGATTGCTCTAATTGGTAAGTTCGAAAGCGAGCATGTTGAGGTCCGTGAGGCGCTTGCGAAGATTGATGCGGGCGTTGCAGCTAGAGATGAAGCAGCCGTGCGAAGCGCATTGGCGGACAGCAATACTGTTTTGGTGTCTGGTTTGGATGAGCACAGCAGTGCCGAAGATGACGTTCTGTTTCCCGGTGTTGCCTCGCTTCTTGGCCAGGGCATGTTAGATGTTTTTGTCGAGGAGCATGTCCGGATTCTGGCTCTAAGAAACCAGATTTATGCCAGTATGGAAAAGGGTGTTCCAGACTACGAGGGTTGTTCCGATTTCTCAGAGTTGCTGTCAAGCCATATTGACCGTGAAGATTCGATGCTATTTCCGGCCGCGAGAGGAATGTTGTCTGATTGACTATTGTCGCATCATGGGATTAAAAAAGTAACGGTTGAGTTTCAAGGGTTTGGCGCCAGTCCTGGGACTGGCGCCAAATTGTTCTTCGGTCTATAGGACTGAGCTTTTGTCGGGGTATGCAGATTTTTTAAGGGACCTTGATGGGAAGGTTTGGGTACGCGGAGTTGCGCATCCCACAGATCCAATTAAATTCAGCGCAAAGATTGCGGTTACTGCGAGCATGTTAAACGAAGCAACTGCCTTGGAAATCCGGCAGGATCGATTTGGCTTAGAGCGCCAGCCGGAAGACCAAGGCAGTTCATCAGCAATTATCAGATCATGCTTAGTCCGCCATTGACGCTGAGCGTTTGTCCGGTAATGTAGTCCGCATCGCTGGATGCCATGAAGAGGGCAGCGTTTGCAACTTCTTGTGGAGTCCCTACTCTACCTAATGGGATTGAGCGGATTATTGCGCCCATCAGCTTTTCATTGCCCTCGCTTACCTGTGCCAGCATCGGCGTGTCAGTGAGGCCGGGTGCAACGCAGTTGACGTTGATGCCTTTTCTTGCGGTTTCGCGGGCCAAGGCTTTGGAAAAGGCGATTACCGCTCCCTTGGCGCCCGAGTAGATTGCCTCACCGCTGGATCCGACGCGTCCAGCGTCCGACGCAATGAAAACGATCTTTCCAGATCCTGCCTCGATCATGTGAGGCACTGTGGCGTGGGCGCAGGCCACGTGGCCACGGTAGTTGATGTCGATAACGCGGTCCCAGAGACTTTCGTCAGTTTCCACAAAAGGCATCACTTTGTCCCAGCCGGCATTCGAAATAAGAATATCGATCTTTCCAAACTTCTCGATGCTTTTGGCTATCATCTCCCTTACGCCCGGAGCGTCAGCCACGTCGACAGCGACTGCCAACGCCGATCCGCCAGAGGATGTGATTTCTGTTACGACGCCTTCTGCTCTTTCTGACGAAAGATCAGCAATTACAACGCCGGCACCGCCGTTAGCAAGTCCTAGTGCTATGGCACGGCCGACGCCGCTCCCTGCTCCAGTGACGATTGCAGTTTTGCCTTGGAACCTGTCATTGGATGACATTTTGTTATTTTCCTTTCAAGAGTCCGTTTGTATCTAATGCTCTAAGTATTGAGAGATGTTCAGCAGTCGGTTCCGGTGTCGTTGGCACCGAATCGGGTATTATCAGATCAAATCCTGTAGCGGCACGAACTTTTTCGACTTCCACCCCAGGATGCACCGTTTCGAGTCGCATTCGGAGGGTATCCGGATCAAATCCCATGGTGCAGAGAGGGGTAACAACCAGTTGAGGGCCTCCTCCTGGCAACTCTGCTGCTTTCCAGTCTGCGGGGCCTCTAAGAAAGCCAGGCCCGCCGACAAAGTCGACCTTCTCTACAAAGGTTCGTGGATTGTGTGACTGAGTGTAAATGAGGATTCTGCCCACGCGGGAAAGAAACGGCAGTCCGACCGTCCCGGGTCCGCGAAGCATAGGGTGGGCCCATTCTCCGACGGATACCAGATTGCAGTTTCCGTAGGCATCTATCTGGAGTCCACCGGCAAAGAAAACCGTGAGTACGTCGGCGCGTCCTTCAAGGAGCACCACATCGTTCAACGACAGAGAAGTGTCGGCCCTCAGCAAATCGTAGTCGCCACACGAAGGCACTACGGGGGCTAAGTGAGGATTTACCGAGCAGGTGCCCCCAGCGATGGAGTAGAGGTCTGGAGCATGGGTGAGCTGCGCTAACCTGCATGCTATCTGGGGAATGGCGCTAGCAGTTCCCATAACAGTCACGTCGTCATTACGCAACCGCTTTGCGAGTTCCACTGCCATTAGTTCACTACGTGACCAGGTTGTCGTTGGATCATTGGAGATAGCTGTCACCGCCGTCTTATCCTTTCCGTTCTGATAAGGAAGCAGCCAGAACTCCATCGCCATAGCGCAGCTCGGCAATGCGTCCTGCGGCCTTCTGAAGGTACTGTTCTTCCGTAAAGCCCGTGATGAACTGCTTAATATAATTCCTGGCGCCGTCATCATCTTTTGCCATGTTCATGTACTCGACGATATGCTTCTCGTCGAATTCGTAAGCTCCGTGCGAGGCGGTGGGATAACATCCGCCCGGTGCCTCTATGACGGCATGGACAAGAAACCCAGGGATTGTCGTTCCTTGCGGATGTTTTGAAATTTCCTCTGTCGAAACGATTCTTTCAACCTGGAGCAGAACAGTTTTTGAGGCCAATGCCATATACCGGTCTACAAACTGGGCGCCAGCTATTACTGCATTTCCGTTCTTATCGGCTTGATAAGCGTGCAGGAGCGCTACGTCAGGCTTGAGAGGGGCTCCTACAGCGACTCGATTACCGGTGAAGGGATCGGTGGTAAATGAATAGTATTCCTTATTCACATTTGGAATATCAGTGAATTCGATTCCTTTGGGCAAAGCCATAAAGGGTAGTCCGCCGGCACCTGCATATAGACCGTGGGTTATGTAGGCTTCGTCGCACTCAAGGACTTTGAGTGTCCCCGACTCTACTGACCTGCGAAAGCAAGGGGCCAATCCGATGTGTTCAAATCCCACGTATGACGTGGCAATTTCATCGATAATGCCTGCAGCAATCAAGAGTTCCGCGTTTAGTGCGCCACAGGGGCTAGTCAGAAGCCGCTTTATTTTGCGGTTCTGACGGACTATTTCCCTGACAAGTGCCATCGGGTTGTTGTGCAGGTGCATGCCTCCGACGGTCACAAGCCCTACACCTTCGGGAACGTAACGTTCAACAGCTTCGGAAAGGGGGACGACTTTACTCATATAACATCCTGCCCATCCGTGCTGCAATGCTTACGAGTCCGGGCCGTGCAACAGCAAGCGGCGGATTGCCGCTTATCTGTATCGACACGGGCCTTACCAAGAACGTAGGCCATTGTTGTTGTATCCTCCATTTGCAAGTTCCGGAGCGAGCCTAGCCCAACTTTGGTTTTCGTGCACATCCGAGGACTGTGTCAGCTGTTTTCAAGGTCCAGGAAGTATCGCGCCTACTAATTGTTGAGTCCTTAGGCAAAGCGGTTGGGTCATTACCGAATTCGGCATCGGAAAATGATTTGCGTGACATCTTTGGCCCGCGGAGAGATGAGTTTTTTATCTAGCCGAGGCAAAGCCA
The DNA here is from genome assembly GCA_004298555.1 of Actinomycetota bacterium. Classification (GTDB taxonomy): domain Bacteria; phylum Actinomycetota; class Acidimicrobiia; order Acidimicrobiales; family Acidimicrobiaceae; genus SCQM01. The sequence continues at coordinate 23,353 of SCQM01000163.1, forward strand.
TGTTTTTGGGCTCATTTTTTCGATTCTGCATCCTTCTGCTAGGATACTTTTGCCTGGAAACGCCGGGAAGAGCTGCGGTTTGGCTTTCGTGGAGGTTCTTTGGGTAATATTGGTGATGTGGGCTGACGGACACAGGTCCAGGCACAAGATGTTGGCAAGGAAACACGTAGGGAAGTTGAAGTTAGCTAGTCAGAGGTTTTTGCAGCACTCGACAGGGCACCCGCGTCAATTCCAATTGGGTGAGGCCGATCGTTTCATTCAATTGCTGTAGCGATGCGAAGCCGAAATGTGATGACGAGTGTCGTGAAGACAGAAGTTTGGTTTATTTTAGAATGCTGCGGTTTCAAGATTAGGAACTGACGACCAGGAGAATCATGGCGAATACAATCCAAACACCCGAAGGCCTGTTCGATATAGACGGTCTGTTGACAGACGAAGAGCTCGAGATCAGAGGCGTCATTCGCAAGTTTGTCGAAAAGCGGATTAAACCGGATGTAGCTGATTGGTTTGAGCGCGGTGATATTCCCGCTAGGGAACTGGCTGGGGAGCTAGGAAAACTCGGTGTTCTCGGTATGCATCTCGAGGGTTACGGGTGCGCAGGCGCCGGAGCTGTGGCTTACGGTTTGGCGTGTCTTGAGCTTGAGGCAGGCGACTCCGGCATTCGTTCTCTGGTGAGCGTCCAAGGTTCCCTTGCTATGAAGGCCATTCACGCATTCGGCTCCGAAGAGCAGAAGCAGGAATGGCTCCCAAGGATGGCGGCCGGAGAGATACTTGGCTGCTTTGGCCTGACGGAAGCTGATTTCGGATCCAACCCAGCGGGCATGCGGACGCGTGCCAAGCGTGACGGCAAGGACTGGGTGCTTAACGGCAGTAAGATGTGGATTACCAACGGGAATATCGCTGATGTCGCTGTGGTATGGGCAAGAACTGATGAGGGTATCAGGGGATTCATCATTCCTACCGGCACTCCTGGATTCTCTGCGGTTCTGGTTCACCACAAGCTCTCGTTGCGCGCCTCCATCACCTCGGAGCTTGTCCTTGACAATGTCCGTCTTCCTGAGGATGCAGTCTTGCCTGGGGTATCAAGCCTTCGAGGCCCATTGACTTGTCTGAATGAAGCTCGCTATGGCATCCTCTTTGGTGCGCTAGGTGCCGCGCGGGACAGCATCGAATCTGCCATCCGGTATGGGCTGGAAAGAGTTCAGTTTGATCACCCGATCGCTGCTTATCAGCTAACTCAGAAGAAGTATGCAGATATGGTGGTGGAGTATGGAAAGGCCTTGATTCTGGCGCTTCACATTGGACGCCTAAAGGAGCAAGGTAAAGTACGACCCGAGCAGATTAGCGTCGGCAAATTCAGCAGCGTCAAGCAGGCGCTGGCGATTACCAGGGAGTGCCGCAGCATACTTGGGGCAAATGGAATCACGCTTGAATATCCGGTAATGCGGCACATGTCGAATCTTGAGTCGGTGTATACCTACGAAGGCACTCACGAAATGCATACGTTGGTTATTGGAGAGGCACTAACCGGCATCCAGGCTTACAGAGTCTAGGACTCGGATCCGTTTGAGGCTGATATTCCGGCTCAAGCCGGATATCAGCCCGTACATCGATCTTGGATCGTATGACAGCTGCCTTTTATACCCATAGGTTTGGAGTTACGGCTGGGTGTGCGCATATAACTATTATTCTGGTTCGGCTCGGCTGTATTTTTCCAGCCCAAGCGCCAAATGACATGCCGATTCAGCAGTTCCGGGCGAAAAAAGGTTCAGACCACGTATCTGCACAAGTGGTTGCATACGTATACAGAGTGGCTCCGTCATCCTAGCGTATCGTTATCGCAGTTTTGCCATCATGACTTGCCGTAAGCCCCGGAGAAAAATCGGGGGGACTGCCGACAAGCGTGCGGTGTGAGTTCATATGCTCATTCCAGATTGCTAGCGCGGCTTGTATTCGTAAAATCCTCTTCCGCTCTTCCGGCCCAGCAGCCCAGCATCAACCATTCTTAGCAGCAGCGGAGGAGGGGCATATAGCGGCTCTTTGAACTCATGATAAAGAGAGTCTGCCACGGCAGCAGTTGTGTCAAGCCCTATCAGATCACAGAGTGCCAGAGGGCCCATAGGATGCGCACAGCCTTCGATCATGCCGGTATCGATATCTTCCGCGGTGGCAAAGCCGGACTCCATCATTCGAATGGCTGACAGTATGTACGGTATTAGCAATGCATTGACAATGAAACCTGCGCGGTCCTTGGAGTGGATCACATGTTTCTGCAAAGTCTGTGACGCGAACTCGGCTGCTCTCTCGGCGACTTCTTCAGAGGTTAGAAGCGAGGTTACCAACTCGACAAGGGAAAGAACGGGGACTGGATTGAAGAAATGGATACCGATAACTTGCTCAGGTCGATTGGTTGCGACTCCAAGCTTCATGATAGGAATGGATGAAGTATTGGATGCAAGAATGGCGCTTTCAGAGCGGACAACCTTGTCGAGCGTTGAGAAGACAGTCACTTTGGCCGCTTCGTCCTCTATTATGGCTTCAACTACCAGTTCCCGATCAAAATGCGCACCGAGATCAATATCATAACGGATTCGTGACAGTGTGCCATCGAGTTCATCCTGTGTGATTTTTGATGCCTTCAAGGCGCGCGCCAGCGAGTTTTCTATTCTCGAACGTCCACGTGCAAGATTGGCTTCGTCTCCTTCCGTGACAACGACGTCAAGCCCACGGCGGGCAGCGACCTCGGCGATACCGGATCCCATCAGGCCACAACCAACCACGCCAATCTTTTGAATCATTCTTGGCTCCTTTCAAACTCCCCAGCGCTCCTAGCATATCCCTAAGGGCACCACAATTGCATATCCGTGATCGGGGATCTCCGCTTTTCCAACCCCAGGGTAGACGGCTTCAAGCGATTGTTGCTTGGACCAGCCAATGTGTAGAGCCTGGAAGAACTGGTCAGCATCGTCCAGGATAGCCCGATGAATAAATGTCAGTGATCGCTAGCCATGCTCCTGAGTCTCAGTCAGGCTCTGACCTAAGGCTGAGCCGAATTCACAGGTAGGGTCTCCCGCCAGAGGGTTCCCCGTTGCTGCCCAGGCACGTGCGCGGCTGCCACCGCAGATTTCGGCAAATCCGCACGATCCGCACGGTTCGCCCAGCTGGGACGGATCGCGCAAGGAGGTAAAAAGATGGCTGTTTCTGTACCAATGGGAGGCAGGCTGCTGGCGTACGTTGCCGGCAGTTACCGGAAGGAAGCCTGAGGGTTGAACATCGCCAACGTGAGATATAAAACAGAAGCCGTTTCCGTCAGTGACTCCAGGCACGACATCAAGGCCCAGCTGTGCCCTAACTCTGCGGTATTGTGGAGCTTCCACGGTACGGACGTGAAATGGGAAATCCGTAGACGCCAGCCAGCGCAAGATTTGTTCCTCCTCCGCCGGAACGAGCATATCCGCCGCATCTGCACGTCCCGTGGCAACCAGGAAAAAGAGTGTCCAGCTGTCAGCCAACCCCTCCAAGAGTTTTGCTATCATTTCCAGTTCATGTATGTTATGCCGTGACACGGTGGTGGCAATTTGAAGTCTGGGAGATAACTGGGCGGCATGTCGAATTGCTTGGATAGTGCGTTCAAAGTGTCCAGCTACGCCCCTGAACATGTCATGAGTCTCCGGCCCTGATCCATCCAGGCTGAGATGGATTGCTGCGACGCCGATTTCAGACACCCTTTCAAGCGCGTCCCCTCGGAGGCGTCCGGTGACGGACGGCGAGAAGCCGACATACATTTCGGTTGCAACAGCTTTGCCGAGCAGGGTGAAGATATCCTTGCGCGCCAGAGGATCTCCTCCAGTCACGACAAAAACCTTTGTTCCCATTGATGCTGCATCTTCGATGAGCGCCAGGCCTTCATCTGTCGATAACTCGTTCGGGTCATGGTGCGGCTGCGCTTCTGCCCTACAGTGCACACAGCGTAACGGACATGCCCTGGTTACCTCCCATGCCAAAGTAAGCGGTGCTAGGGTAAAGTTGACGGGACCGAACCGGCTGGAAGATCCTTTTTGGTGTTTGTCTTGGTTCGCAAGTGGCTTGAACGGAAAGCCAATATTGGAGTAACTCATTATACGTACACTATAGAGTCCAGGGTAGGTTCAGGTGGACGACCGGCAGGAGGTGCTGCGCATTGGCTGTTGTTTGCAGTGCATCATCTCTGGCGGGTCAGCATTGGCTGGTTCCAAATCCAACGTTGGCCGTGCGTCATGAATGAAAGAGGTTGTAAATCATGTAGAAGCTGATGAACAACCACACTGCAATGCTGCATAGACGATGGAGGTAGGCCCTCCGAAGTCGCCTTTTGGGAGGAGGCTTCA
>SCQM01000164.1 GCA_004298555.1 Actinomycetota bacterium
CCTTATCCTTATGCTGACGACGTGTAGTCGCCACATGCATGGCACCACTCCAACGTTTCATGCACTGATACTATCACTTGCCACAACCATTGTCAAGCCACTCGTGCCTACATTTATCGACAATTATAAGTCATCTGCGCAGTTGGGAGTGGGAAAATGGGTAAAAATCAATCGTAAGTTCGGCTTAGGCACAGAACAGTCCGAGTAAAAGGAGCGTTCTCCGCACCAGTGCCATGGCGATGATGTTTCAGCCTGGCCTTGAGGCTGAAAAGTCCTGGAGAAGGTTCAAGGGGTCGGAGAAATTGGCCCAGGTGATCTCCGGAGTCAGATTCATAGACGGGGAGCCAGTTCAACTTGCAAGCTGACAACAGCCAGTGCTGTCCGAAGTTCCCCTGCGTTACGATGGCGTTACAATGAGCAGCGTTGCCTGTGGGTGGTGTGGTACTTTGTTCGAGGCTTCTGGCCGAAGACGGTTCTGTGGCAATTCGTGCCGCCAAGCCAGTTACCGGGCCCGCCATAATGACCCATGACACCGACGACCTCCAAGAGAACCGGTACCGCTCCAGCCATTTATGAGTGCGCAAGATGCGAGACCCTTTATCTGGGCATCAGAAGATGTCCAGAGTGCAATCTCTTCTGCAGATCGCTCGGAAGAGGCGGGTCATGTCCGCACTGTGACGGAGCGGTGGCATATTTAGATCTGGACAGCTGATCCAATCCTGCGGCAAGAAAAGTAGGCCGCACTATATTGACGATGACATTGCGCCAGCGTGAGTCTTTGCCGCCCCGGCAAGCATCACCAGAACAACTGCCGATTCGACCAGGTAACAAGGTCAGAAACACAAGATTCCGGTATAGCTTGCCGGTTAATTAGCCGTCACGTACTCTTTTAGAGACCGGAGATTCTCCTCTTGGAATTTTGAGAGGTCATCTAAAAATTGATAGACCTGGTCCTTTTCAAGGTGGGTACCAAAGCTGCGATTGAGGAATGAAACTGTATGAATTTTAGATACCGGATTAAGGATTCTAGCGATGATCAGTTGGCGAAGAAGTGAGGAATTGGGAGATGAAATTCCAATACGGTCCGCCAAGGCGCCGAGAACCAGATCTGCACCCTGGTGGTGCTCATCTACGGTTCTAAGGCCTGTCATGTCGGCATTGCTAGGGAATTCAAGTGTCAACTGATTCTTATGCTTTAGCTCGCGGAGGACTTCTTTGGCTTTTTGGTTCAAGAATTTGAGATCAAGTTCGGATTTCGCAGTTCCAATGTGACAGATAAGTTTCTTCTTCCATGCTTCGTCTTCGAAGCGCTTGTCCATGATTCGGACACGGATGGTTTCTTTATACCTCGATTTGTCGATGAACACAGAAGCTAATCATAGGTGAGGTACCCATAGGTACCCAAGAAATCAGAGAAGCCGACTCACAAACAAGCAGGTCAGAGAGTCGGGTCTTGAACCAGTGGGTGACAATTCATGCTTTTTCCATACAAGTGCGAAAGACAGGAAATATAAGCCTCGAACCACCGAAACCAACAGACAAAAAAGTCGCCCAATAAAGGAATAGTGCGCTCTGAGCTGGCAAAATGGTTGTTAGTTAGACAGTCTAAACCCACCAACAAAGCGGCACTAAAAGTGATTGTATCATCTCCCAAACTCAAGAACATCAATGTTGGAGTTCATGTGCAAAACAAGTATTGCCTTGGTCAGTCAGTAACCTCGAGCACCAGCGCAGCTCCAGTGTCGCCAGCCGCACAACCAGTGAACAGGCCGAGTCCTCCGCCGCGCTCCCGCAATGTCTCAACCAACACCGCAATCGAGCGCAAACCTGTGGGTCCCTGGGGATGGCCGAAGATAAGGCTTGAGCCATAAGCATTTATAGCGTCTTGTGCGATCCCTGTTTGAGCAGCGAAGTACAAGTCGTTCACAGCAAAGGGATTATGGGTTGTGACTGCGATGATGTCTTTGATATCCTTGTCGGCTGCATCGAGCGCCGAGAGAGCAGCGGGAACTGGAGCCATTGGCATCCGGCTCTTGGCAACCCGGGCGACACCTGCGCCGAGAAGCCGAACAACGCCTTTCCCTCCGGAAAGCTCCCGTGCCTGCTCTGTGGTAGTCACAATGGCTCCGGCACAACCATCGGCGGGATGTGTCTGTGTGGCGAATGTGTGCACGCCATCTGGAAGTACCGGGCGCAGTTTGCCGATTGGCTCCAGCTCTTTAGGCCGGACGCCCTCATCGGCCTCGAGCACTAGAAGCTCTCCCTTTTTGCGCGGAATCTCGATGGGCACCATATACCGTCTTTGCAATGACCGGTCGTTTGCCAGAGACTTTGCATACTGTTCCCATCGCAGTGCTGTCAATTCATCCAGCTCTTCCCGGGTGGCGCCCATCTCTTTGGCTACCGCTTCGCCCGCGAAGATCATCGAATTTCCAGCCCACGGGTCCCGGTTGAAGTTGTCGAGCATCCAATGTTCGCTAACTGGCGCTCCACCCTGGTTGGAGGGGTTTGGGTATGACAAAACTGGACCATTTGAGGTTCGGTCCGTTGCCACGACCAACTGTATGCCGGCGCCCCCCATCACGGCACCTGCGGCCGTATTGAGCGATGCAACGCTTGTTGCGCATGCCTGACTTACCATAGGCCCGCTTACACCTTTGGCACCCAAACGGGCTGCCAAGGTCGGCGCACCGTAAAAGATCTCTGGCTGAGGCACCGTCCAGCCAAGAACGAGTCCCTCTATCTGGCTAGGATCAATTTCCCGGTCGGCCAAGGCGCGGGAGGTGACTGATACGGCGAGATCAATGCTTGAAACCTCAGCAATTGATCCCTGCCACCTCGCGAATGGCGATGACCAAACTTGGCCGAGGGGAATAGCTACGTCTGTAAATTTCATTGAATTGCACCTTTCATTTTCCACAATTCCCGAAGGATCTTGCGGCCGAACGGCAAAAGCCGCTATTCACTGCATTCGGCCATACGGCCGACCCGTCAACTGAGAACCAAAGAAGTTAATCTTGGGAAGCTGCGCCCCATAAGCCAATATCTTGTAACTCGATCGTCTTTCAATCTGTCTAGGGATGCGAGCCGGCGCCCGTCAGACCGGCGAATATCTGTTTCGTTGGGTTCCAGATACTTATTTTGAACCTTGGCTATTCCCCCTTTGTGGACTGAGCCCTGGCAGCTCTGTCCTTGAAGCTCTTGCGAAGGTCGGCCTTTTGCAGCTTGCCGGCACCCGTGCGGGGGAGGGAGGCTTCGAAATAGATGTAAACGGGAACCTTGTATTTGGCCAGGCGCGCCGAAAGATAACTGCGTATTTCATCCGCGCTTACTCCGTCGGGCTCTTTGGGGCTGATGAACGCGGCGCCGACTTCCCCCCATTTCTCATCGGGAACTCCGATCACGGCACATTCAGCGACTGCGGGATGGGAAAAGATCACCGCCTCGACCTCTGCGGGATACACGTTCTCTCCGCCAGAGATATACATGTCCTTGATCCGGTCGATGATATAGATGTATCCCTCCCCGTCACGGCGGGCAATGTCGCCAGTGTGCAACCAGTTGCCGTCACTGAACGCCGAGTTCGTAGCATCCTGGTTGTTCCAGTAGCCAACGGTGACGTTGGGTCCATTTACGATGATCTCGCCGGGTTCGTCCACATCCACCTCCGACATGTCGGAGCGGACGATTCTGACATCGACAAAAAAACACGGTGTCCCAGCCGATCCCACCTTCAAGGTGCTCTTCTCAGGAACGAGCATCGTCACGCCCGGCGAGGTTTCAGTCATGCCATAGGCCTGGACGAAGACCAATCCGCGGTCCTGGTAGGTGATGATCAGTGACTCAGGGATAGGAGCGCCGCCAGACATCAGCGAGCGCAGCGAGGAGAGGTCTGCGGTTTCCCAGCGGGGGGATTGAGCCAGGTCGGCATACATCCGGGTCACACCAAACAGCCATGTGACTTTGTGCGCCTCTATGAGGTCAAAGCACTCATCCACGTTCCAAGATGGCATAATTACTGCTGTTCCCCCGCGCATGAACGTGGTGAGAAACATTTGATTGAGTGCGGCGACGTGAAATAGCGGTGCGCCAATCAATGTCACTTCGTCGTTGCCCAAAGGCAGATCGAGCAGAACATTGAAGCAGTTCCAGTGAAGGTTGCCGTGAGTTAGGATTGCCCCTTTTGGACGTCCTGTGGTGCCCGAGGTAAAAAGAATCATGGCCGGGTCATCCAGCCCGATGCGCACGTCGATCTTCTCAAGAGTCCCCGAACCAAGGAACTCTTCATAATCAATATCCATGGTGCCGGATGACTCGAGGGCGATGCGCATTCCGGGAAAATTCTTTATCCCGGCTGCTAGAGCTTGGCTCTCAGGGGCATAAACGAGAACCTTGGCGCCCGAATCGGCAAGCATGTATTCGATCTCAGGCGCGGCCAGCCGGCTGTTGAGCGGGACGAATATGGCTCCTAAGAGGTGCGCGGCAAACAGCGTCTCGATGAGGGCCGGGTGATTGGGGCCAAGGTATGCGACGCGGTCAGAACGCGTTATGCCAGTTGCCGCCAAAGCGCTGCCAAGTTTTGTTATGCGGTCAAAGATCTCTGCATAGGTCCAGCTTCTGTCCTTGTAGACAATCGCTTTTACCTCAGGTGACCTGCGCAATCTGCGCACAGGCCATGATCCTACACCCTGGTTCAACATGATAAATGTCTTCCCTTCCCCGTCCTCATTTGATCAAGTCCCGTCCGATGATCTCTTTCATGATCTCAGTAGTACCCCCGTAGATTGTCTGCACGCGCGCATCGACGAATGCTTTGGCTATTGGATATTCGCGCATGTACCCGTATCCGCCATGCAGCTGAAGACAGCGGTTAATCACCCGCTGCTGCAGCTCGGTAGCCCACCACTTGGCCTTGGCCGCATCGACTGCAGAGAGCTCTCCCTTATTTAGAGATAAGACAGCCTGGTTAATAAAGGAGCGCGTTACATCGATCTCGGTCGACATTTCCGCCAGGGCAAACTTGGTGTTCTGGAATTCGGCCAAGTGCTGCCCGAAAGCTTTGCGTTCTTTGACATATGCCAAAGTCCAATCAAAAGCGGCTTCGGCTGCGGCCAAGCCGTAATATGCAATGGACATTCTCTCCAGAGGAAGATGGCCACGCAGGTGGGCGAGCGCGTTGCCCTCGTCACCTAGCAGGTTTTCATCCGGGACCTCTACCTCATCGAAAAAGAGTTCAGCCACATTTTCAGCGCGCTGGCCGAGCTTGTCGAGGCTCTTGCCTGGCTGAAAGCCCGGCATGCCCCGTTCGACGACGAAGAGGGTGAACCCGTGGCTGCCTCCGCTGGGGTTGGTTCGGGCCACCACTATCAAGATGTCGGCATAAGAGCCATTTGTTATAAAGGTCTTGCTGCCATTGAGGCGCCAGGAGGCGCCATCGCGGACCGCAGAGGTTGTGATGCCGCGCAGATCGCTGCCAGCCCCAGGCTCTGTCATGGCAATGGCCCCGGTAATCCGCCCGGAAGCCAACCCTGGGAGCCAGCGCTCCTTTTGCTCAGGGGTTGCCAGATCCATCAGATACGGCAAGACGAGATCGTCGACGAGACCCATTGCGGCATTCACCGAAGCCGCTCCTTGCTTAGCCAGTTCTTCAGAGACCACGCATCTAAAGCGGTAATCGTTGACCCCGGCGCCCCCGTATTGCTCGGGCACGGCAAGGCCAATCAATCCCTGGGCTCCGGCGATCGGCCAAACATGGGGGTCGATATGACCGTCCTCCTCCCACGCTGCCATGTTGGGTGCGACTTCGCGCTTGATGAACTCGCGCACGGAAGCGCGGAATTCTTCGTGAATCGGATCGAAGAAGGTGCTTTCCATGGCCTCAGGCGTAGTGGCGGTAAATTACCTGGGCAACACAGGCGGGCTTGTCAGAGCCGTCTATTTCGACGGTGAAATTCATTGCCATTTGCACTCCGTTCCCCTTGACGTCTTCAACCGATGTCACATGTGCCAGCAGCCTCACCTTGGAGCCGACTAAAACCGGACTGGGGAAGCGGACCTTTTCAAGGCCATAGTTGATGCTCATTTTCACCCCTTGGATATCCAGCAGTTCGGTAAAAAGGGGAATCATCAAGGAAAGGGTTAAATAACCATGCGCAATCGGGCCACCAAACGGGCCGAGCTTGGCACGCTCGGGATCCACGTGGATCCATTGATGGTCGTCGGTGGCGTCTGCAAACGTGTTGACGCGGGCTTGAGTTATTTCAAGCCAATCACTCGCACCCAAATCACGCCCGGACAGCCTTCGCAGCTCCTCCAACCCGGTTACTGAGATTGCCATACCTGGTTCCTTTCTTCAATTAATACGGCTTTGCCTTTATGACAACCCCAAAACTTTTACGGCGTTATCTTTAAGGATCTTCGGCCTTACCTGGGGCCTTATGTCGAGCTGATCGAATGATCTGATCCAGTCGACGGGGTCGATGAATGGATAGTCCGATCCGAAAAGAACTTTGTCCTGGATCAAGGTATTGGCGTAGTGCACAAGCTGTGGTGGAAAGTATTTCGGCGACCATCCGGACAAATCGATATAAACGTTGGCTTTGTGCGTTGCGACGGAGAGAGCCTCGTCCTGCCAGGGAAAGGAAGGGTGGGCAAGAATGATGGTGATTCCAGGAAAATCAACCGCAACGTCATCAATGAGCATCGGATTGGAATAGCTGAGCCGAACTCCTCCTCCACCAGGCAGTCCGGCACCAATTCCCGTCTGCCCGGTGTGGAAAAGCGCAGGCACGCCAAGCTCTTGGATCGCCTCGTACAGCGGATAGGCGATCTGGTTGTTCGGCGCAAAGCCCTGCACGCTCGGATGGAACTTGAAGCCCTTGACGCCATGGCGTGTCACCAGCTCCTTGGCTTCACGAGCCCCGGCCTTGCCTTTCCAGGGATCGATGCTGGCAAACGGGATCAACACGTCAGAGTGCCTGGCACAATTTTCGGCGATCTCAATGTTTGAGATTCGCGGTATTCCGGTAGCATTCTCCGCATCAACAGTAAAGACAACTGCGGCAATGTTGATGCTTCTGTAATAGGCAGCCATCTCGTTGATTGTTGGCTGCGCTTTCCTGTCGGCCTTAAAATACTTTGCCGAAGCTTCCATGATTTCGCTGCTCAGCGCATAATGTCCATCATCTGAGACCTGCACGTGAGCATGAATGTCTATTGCCTTGACTGCATTGATGTCAATTGTCATACGCTCTTAATTCCCGGGCAGCTTGGGCATAGCGATTCCGTAGGTTTGAAGATCGCCTTCATGCTCTTTGAACCACGGTCCGATCTCATCGGCACTCCATCCGCCATCTGTATATCCGCTCACAAATTCTGAAGGGTGCGACCAAATCGATAATCTATCCCCTCCGATGCCTATCGCTTGACCTGTGATGCCGGCGGAGGAATCCGAGGCGAGAAATGCGATAAGGCCGGTCACATCATCCACGGTTCCCATTCCCTCATCCTTGCGTACCCATTCGGGGAATGGAACACCCGTGCGTTCGAACTCTTCGATGATTGGCGCAAAGGCGGGAATTGTCTTGGTCATCGCGGTTGCGGCAACCGGCACAACAGCGTTAACGGTGATTTTAGCTTTCGCGAGTTCCAGGGCCCAGGTGCGGGCGAAGGCGACTATTCCGGCCTTGGCTGCCGAGTAGTTCGTTTGGCCGAAGTTGCCCCTCTGTCCGGCAGGTGATGAAATCAGGATTAGGCGGCCGCCGTCTCCCTGTTTGCGCATATGTATGGCTGCTGCACGGGCACAGGTAAAGGTTCCGCGAAGGTGGACCTTAATCACAGCATCAAAATCGTCATCTGTCATTTTCCAGATCACGCGGTCCCGCAGGATTCCAGCATTTGTGATCATCACATCAAGACGACCGAATGATTCGACTGCCGTGCTGACCAGCATTTCAGCCGAGTCTGTGTCGCCGATGGCCGCTACCAGAGAGACTGCCTTTCCGCCAGCTGAAACGATCTCATTTACAGCCGCATCCGCGGCGCGGGAATCCACGTCATTTATGACCAGCGCAGCACCTGATTTGGCTAGGGCTTTTGCGTATGCAAGGCCGAGTCCGCGGCCGCTTCCGGTGATTACGGCAACTTTGCCAGATAAATCCATTGAGTTCCCCTTCGATTTATATTCTTCTATATTAGGCGTTGTTTGTATTCTCGTCAATTTTCTGCCGAAGATGTTAGCTCCCACGCAGACGCTTATGGTGAATTTCGCGAAGCCAGTCAGAAGTCAAATCTCTGGCAGCGTGACTACGCATGCTAATCAATGGCGGCTGTCTCCAACAAGGCCTTCCATCAAAGATATCTTGCTCGCAATGGGCGAATAATTCCGTTGTAAACTGTGGGCATGGCAACTGAGGGCATCCCTAAAGATGAGGCACGCCAAGATTCCAGCACATTCCGGAGACCGCAATCGGTCATGCTGAGTTTCCTCGGCCTGTATCTGAGGGGTCGTTCCTCTGCTATTTGCTCTGGAAGCATCATTGATATTTTCGCACGAGTGGGTATCTCGGAAGACGCGGTCAGGAGCACCCTTTCAAGAATGGTCGGTCGGGGGTTGCTCATGCGCCACAAGCGCGGAAGAAAGATGTATTTCGGTGTTACTGAGCGCGGGGAGCGCATATTGACAGATGGCTTCAACCGAATATGGGAGTCAGGAGCCGTCAACAGAGACTGGGATGAAACATGGACACTGGTCGGTTTTTCTCTTCCAAATGATTGCCGCCGCGAACGCCATGATTTGCGCTCGCGTTTGACGTGGGCAGGCTTTGGACTTCTGCAGCCAGGCCTCTGGATCGCTCCGGGCAAGATTCAAGCTGCCGATATTGTTGCAGATTTAGGATTATCCGAATTTGTGACAGTGATGGTTGCCAAGCCTGAGACGCCTACCGACTCAGCAGAGATTGTGCATAGGGCATTCAATCTCGACACAATTGCCCTGAGCTACCATACGTTTCTAAACAACTGGGATTCATCAATGCCTTGGTCCGACTGGCCGGATGATCTGGCCCGGCAGATGATTCTCCATACGGACTGGCTTCAGCTGGTGCGCCGGAATCCTCGACTGCCTGCTGATTACCTTCCAAAGGACTGGCCCGCATTTCGGGCCGAACATGTATTTCATGCATTGGCCCAGAAATTCGAACCGGAAGCCGAATCAGTCGCTGCGTCACTTTTCGACCTGATTGCACTTTGAGACGGACACACGGGTGCACTCCTTCGCGGAGTTTCGGTTCTTCTAAACACCTGTCGCGAGCCATATCGAGCCTGACCCATGAATGCAGGCGTCTTCTCTTCGACATCATGTGGCTCGGTTAGAGGGAGAGTGCGCTGAGATTTTCTATTTGAATTTTCAAGCCGTATCAGACGCCAGAGTCGTTGATTGCATTGGATTGGGGCGAAGACGAGTTTTCTATACTTCTGTTCGAACTGGCGGCTCAAGCTATAGCTGTTCGAGGCCCTCTCATCTGCTAGGATAAGAGGCCGCTAAGAACAGAAATCCAATCGTAACCAGCAAGTTTTCAAAAACAGACCGCTGGCTTATATAGCACACTAGCTTGTATAGGTGCACCCTTTTATCGAATCTGCAGTAATCGCAATAATTATTACCCAAGTTGCCATAATGGCGACGACAATTTATCTGCATAGGGTGCTTTCGCATCGTGCACTTAAGCTGGGCAAAGTATCAACCTTCATCTTCCGGGTGGTTCTGTGGATGACGACGGGAATTATTCCCCGCCAATGGGTAGCGGTCCACCGGAAACATCATGCTTACACCGATGTGGTTGGAGATCCCCATTCCCCCGTTGTGGAGGGTTATCTCTTCGTCCAGTTTGCCAACGTTTATCTTTACCGAAAAGCTGCCAAGAACAAGGAAAATTTGCGAAAGTACGCAAAGGATCTGCCACCTGATGCATGGGACCGTGCTCTGTTCGACAGGCCGCTGCTGGGACTTGGGATCGGCATACTTGTTCTCTTCATCCTTTTCGGACCACTTGTAGCTCTGTTGGTGTCAGTCATCCATATGGTGGGCTACCTTTTGCTTTCGGCTGCCGTGAACGCTATAGGCCATACCTTTGGGGACCGGCCTTACAAGAATCTTGCGACAAACAATAATTGGCTGGCGATAATCACATGCGGGGAAGGGCTGCACAATAATCATCACGCTTTTCCCACGGCTGCAAGACTTTCGTTGAAGAGGGCACAAATCGATACCGGCTGGTGGACAATTAAGTTCCTCGAAAACATAGGCCAGGCCACAGTAAGGCTGCCCAGGCCCAAAATGCCAAGTCCGGTCACGATCTCGTAATTTTCAGCATCTTCAGGAATCGTAAGCAGCGCTTGTTCTTGCAAGCCCAATTTTCGCAGATTCTCCCTAAATTCTCTAATTTATACTGTCTTTAGATCGTGAATGTAGTGTCCTAATACTTTTAGTATTGTTATTAGTACTTGCATTATCTCTGATCAGGTGCTATAGCCTTTGGCGTGTTCAATGGAGAGGTCAAGGCAACCAACAAGAAGACCGGGATAACCTACGCCAAATATCAGCTGGTGGAATCGTATCGAAGCGCAAAGGGCCCAAGACAGAGAATCGTCATGACCCTCCAGAGTTGGATCTGGATAAGGCTCTGTGGCCCGCCCTGGCTGCTGCGCTTTCGGTAAGACCCTCTGGAGCGAATCACTTTTTGAATCAACCCTTACCAAAGCTGAAGATGCATTCCGTGCCGTAAAAAGCGATCTGGGACTGCGGCCGATCTATCACCAACTGGCAAGACGAACAGCTGCATATCTTTTCATCTCGGTACTTGCCTATCACATACTTTGTGCCATTGAACTTTCTGCAAGACAACTTTGTGACAAAAGATGCTGGTCAACAATAAATGAGGAACTCTCCACCCACATGAGGACAAACATGGTCCTAACCAACGACAAAGGTGTTGTGTATCACCTTCGTCACTCAGGTGCACCAGAGTCAAATCAAAAAGAGATCTACCAGCTACTCGGAATCAAAGACACTCCTCCACGTATAAAGACGATTGCGACTCATTTGTAGTGTCCAATTAATTGATTACAACTCTTCTAGCTGGAAGTATGGGTTAATTTCGGAAGCTTGGGTCGGGAAAGTTGCAATCTTACTTAAAGTGGGTATATTCTTACGAAGCTTATACTTTTGGGGTCGGGTTGGTAAGCCATGGGGGACTTGGCGGGACTTCGTAGACTAGCTAAGTGGTTGCGCCGGGTTGGCAAACTACTTCTAATCTTGTTGCTGGTTGCACAGATATCGGGGTCAGCAGTGATTGGCACCCCGGCTGGTTCCAAGTCGGACTACTCGTCGGCAAACAAGACACCCAAGCATTCGGGGTCTTCCAAACAGAATCAATCCGCGTCACAGGTCTCGTCGAACCTTCCGAAGGTCGGTTCAACCGTGCCACCCGTCTATCGCCTGGTGGGTTCCGACGGTGGAATCTTCACCTTCGGCGATGCAGGCTTCTTTGGCTCCATGGGCGGGGCCAAGCTCAACCAGCCCGTCGTTGGGATGGCAGCGACTCCCAGTGGAAATGGA
>SCQM01000165.1 GCA_004298555.1 Actinomycetota bacterium
CAACCAACTCTGGCCGGCCCAGTGCCAGGAGAAAGAACAAGCACCTTGTCTTCTGCCGTCAATTTAAGCAGCTGCGCCTGTGAATGAGCCCGCGTGCAAGCCGCCAACAGGGTGTATATCGCGAGCTTGGGCGTACCCTCCGATCCTGAAGTGGCCAATGCATGTGCCGATTCCTCTAAACGCAGCGGCTGAAATCTTGCCTTTGACCTTCCCACTAGGCGTAGCAGCCCTTCATCCGGAGCAGTGATGTGCAGCGGTTCCAGATCTATTTGGCTGCAAACCTCGTCAGCTTCGGCCCTGTAGTCATGATCGCGAAAGTGATCCTTCGTAACTAAAACGCTGGGACGCGTACGTTCCAATATTGACGCAAGTTCCCGCCTTCCCTGGCTAGTGGGAACCGGAACCCAAAAGAAACCAGCCTGTTCGCAGGCGAGCCGCATCAGATACCATTCGAGGCAGTTTGGCAGCCACCCGAGCATGGATGCCCCCCGTGGAAGTCCAAGGTCCGAAAGCCACCGAGCTGCGTCATCCATCCATGTTTTTACCTCATGCCAGGTGAGCGATGTGAGCCCGTCGGTCAAAGCAATGGCATCTGGCTGGCTGGCCGCATGCCGGGCAACAGCTTCGGTAATTGTCTCCATCATCCTTCTGCGCGCTCTAAAGCACTGAAATAGTCGCTGTATGGAGCGCCTTCGAAGGTTTCGGGCAACTCCTCTACTATCTTTATGCTGCACGGCTGAGGATCCTTTAGTCCCACCACCGACCGGATCCAAAGGATCGGTTCGCTGGCCCGCGGCGGACGTGACACCACCCCACGAACATTCACACCGCGGTATTTCGAACGGCCCGGAGTGAGATCGCGAAGGGTCAGAACGCATTCCCGGCCCGAGAGAACTCGCGTGGAATCCCGAACGAAAGTTTCATATTCATCTGCCATTGAATTCTCCTTAGGTTAAAGTCCAAGTAATCTGTAGCGCTCTGTCACGAGCTTTTGGATCTCAGGCGAATACATCGAGTCGAGCGTTGCGCGAATTGGCGTGGTTTCAGTTGGCCATTCCGGCGGCCAAGTCGCATCGAATGCCACAGTCGCGCCCGAGTGGGAGACCCTTTCCTTCAGGCTGTAGGCGGGCGTGAGTGCGTTAGCCCTGCCTTCGTAGCGGTGGATATGGGTTCCGCGGTCCGGATGGCATTTCGTGGCAAACGCGTGAATAACCGCAGACATGTTGAAAACGTCGACGTCGTCATCAACAATTATGATCTTTGACATCAGGGCGCGGCGTGCAGTCAGGATTTCGACAACCTGCTGGGCTATCTCCGCTCCTCCCTTGCGCACAGATACCACTGCAAGATGGACACCACCCTCCGGGGGAATGTAGACATCCACCACAGGCACTCCATGTTTTTCCAAGCGCCGCTTTATTGCAATGGCACCGGAAATCGAAGTAGTCGTTGCACTTGAATCCTTGAATCCTGTCGTGTCCAAGGTCAGGATAGGATCCCGGCGACGGGTGATCGCCGTGACTTTGGCGCATAGCGAATTGCCCATCTCGCCGCTTCGGTAGCCTGGGTATTCCCCATACGGCCCCTCCTGAGCGATCCGGTCTGGAAATATCTCGGCTTCAATGACAATCTCAGCCGACGCCGGTACGTAGAGGTCCGATGTCTCGCACCTGACGAGTTCAATGGCATGTCCCCCGAGGCCTCCTGCGAGCTCAGCCTCATTTCCCGCGATGCGGAAGGTTGCGGCGGCAGCAATGTGGCTAGGTATGTCAGCCCCAACAACAATGGCAATGGGCATTGCCTTGCCAAGCGGCACATAGCCGTCCAAAAGCATTTTCCCCAAATGGCTTGTTGGCCGGGGATATCCAGTCAAAATCCGTTCATTGTGTATCATGAACCGGTACATTCCCCAGTTCACCCAATCGGAATTTATATCCTTGGAGACGACCAGGTCCCAGGTTCCCAGATAGCGCCCGCCGTCCCCGTCATGCACCATCGGCACCGGGAGGTCAAAAAGGTTGACATCATCACCGAAGATTTTCACTTCCTTGCACGGCCCGTCATCTACCACGACAGGTGGAATCATGGTTCCTTCCCGGTCGGCATAGGTCTGATAGAGCTCCCGCAGCGGAATGTCAGCCGGCAAATTGAGCCCTACTGCAAGCCGACGCCAGGTGGCGATTGGGTTTGTTGCGACCCGCCAATCCGGCGAATAGTCCTTGACGTTGGTGAAAACAAATGCAGGACCATCCTGCTCGCAGCTCAGCCGTCCGATCCCTGACAACTCCTGGTCCCAGTCGACCTTTTCGTCTATCGTGACCAGATCGCCAGACGATTCAATAGCAGCCAAAAAGCTGCGGAAATCCTTATTTGACATCTAATTCTCCTTACTGTTCGCGCATCCGCAGTGCTCGGGACTTTTCACCGCTTCATCCGGCTATAAAGGTTCAGCACGCCTCCTGGCGCAGTTTCACATGTATGACCTGCCGCAAAGACCGCCCCGAATTCCTCCCAATCCATGGGTTCGAGCAGCTATTGCAGGCTCAATCTGAGACGTAGAGGACTTTCCGTGGATAGGCGCCAACAATGCGCACCCAATCCACGGTCTGCATCCGCAATATTTTTCAGATTTAATGCCAGGCGCGCTACGACTGAGGCTTACCCTCCGGCCCGGATGCCTGGACAAAGCTGCTGCCGTTCCAGGTCGTCATGTAGACTCCCTGCAGCGTTACCCCGCTGTGGTCGTCATTGCTCATGTGGTACACCCCGTATATGTTCGGGAAGTTCGATTGGCTTTCTATGTAATGCAGAATTTGGGTCGCCGTAGCATTGACACCAAGATTATTCAGCGCGGATTCGAGCATCAGCGCAGCCGCATAGCCAAGTCCCCATCCGTCATTTGGATGCCCACCGGCCTTCGTGACTATCGACTGGAAAGTCGAAACCACTGGCCCCAGGTTACTGGGCAGGCTTGACGGCGGGAGATAAAGAGGCCCGGTTGGGAAATAGATCTCTTTAGGCACCACCGACGCAAGATTCTGCATCTCTCCCGTCACCGCATTGCCTCCATGGGTAAATGTGGGAATCCCACTCATACCAAGCTGGCTCTGTGCGTGCAGGACAGTTCCAAAAGGCGTACCAGTCGTCCAAACCACCAATGCCTGGGGATTGGCGGATTTGATAACCGACATCTGAGTCGCGATGCTTACCGCAGATGGATCAAAGCTTTGATGACTTACGAGCTGGATATCGCTATTGGCAGGCAGAGCAAGAAGCGACTGCAAAACCGGCCAGCCACTGGCGCCGCTCACGTCGGTCGAATTCAGGAAGGCTATCTTTGTCAGTCCCTTGGCTCTAAGCATGTTCAGAATCGCTTCGAGATCCAGCTTGTACGAAATCCCTGAGGAAAACAGGTAGCTGTTTGGCGGTGCAGGATTTACCGGCGTCAGGTCATAAATCACCGGACCATTTTTTCCGGCCAGCGAATCGACAGCTTTGGCGGCAGCCGCAATGCTTCCGTTGAAGATAAACGGAACATTCTGAGAAATCCACTGCGTGGCAATAGAAACGCTCGTCGAAGGACTCGACTGGTTGTCCTGTATCTCCACTTGGATTTTATGACCTTTGATCCCTCCCTTGGAGTTCACATAGGAGGCAAAGTCGGTTAATGCCTTGGCCTCCCTCGAACCTAAAAATGACCCCGCACCTGTCTCAGACAGATCGGCATGAAAAACGTACGGAGACAAATTCGCCTGGGTTGTTGAGCTGCCCCCACTGGCAGCAGTCGAACCAGAGCCACCGCAAGCCGCCAGAAGCAGCGAAAATGTGCCCAGACCAGCAATGACACCCAATCTAGTGGAACTAGCCCTAGAACGGAAAAAATGCATCCTTCCCCCCAAATCCTCAAACCAAACCGGCCCCATGGCCAATCTCAAAATAACTCCCCGCGCAAACCCTAATCCAGTTGAATCGTGATCACAAGATTGCGTCGCAACCAATCCGGTTAGGCTGAACGGAGTGAACCCTCTGCTCTGACGATTAAAGCCGATTTTGACTCAAATTCCCAAACGGGTCCGCTTCCAACTTCGAGAGCCTGCAAAACCTCCTAACAAATTAACCTTTCCTGGTCCACACCACCTCCCTTTGCCTCCAAAATGCGCAACGCCCTCCCGAAGAACAGACTTGGCAGGATCGCCACCTCGATTTGCTGTGATTTATCCGGCGCATGGACTTATACCCAAAAACTTTCATCCGGACTCCCCGATACCGAGGTGGGGTTTAGCGGGAATATGACCCAGCTTTACCGATACCTGCCCTGTGACATCAAGCAGGTGCGGCAGCATCGCCTGAACTGCTCCCTCATCAAACCGGCTTTCCGGTCCCGATACCGAGATTGCTCCGCTAACACCAGAATGGCCAAATAGCGGTGCAGCTATCGCTCTTATCTCTTCCCACAAATCCCCAGGGTTCGTGTCGTAACCCCGTTCACGAATATTTTTCAATCTTTGCCGCAAGGCATTGGCGGCTTCGTCTCCCCTCGCCTTCGCTATCCGCGCAGCTGCATTGGAAATCTCCGCCTCGTCAGAAAAAGCCAGAAGGCACCTCCCGCTAGCGAAATCCTCGGGCTTCTCCACTGTTCCCATTCGCGTGTAATTGCGCACCCGGTGACGACTGTCAACACGGTCAACGCACACTGCCCAGCCCGTTTCCAATACCCAGAGAGTCAGCTGCTCGCCGGTTAGAGCAGCCAGATTGCGCAGATAAGGAGCGACCACTTCGCGAACGTCTATCGAGCCGACAGCAAGATTTCCGAGCTGCCAATTACGAAGGCCCAGCCGATATCGCCGGCTCGACGGATCTTGAGCGACGAACCCTCTTACCAGGAGCGTCTGCAATAGCTTGTGCACGGTCGATTTGCCCATTTTTAGCTTGAGGGCGATCTCACCCAA